>NZ_CBFIIK010000007.1:0-53695 GCF_965662675.1 Roseicyclus sp.
GCCCCGTGATGGGCAGGGCAAGGGCCACCGGGTTGGCCACCGCCCGGATCAGGATGAACAGCCCCGTGCCCATCACCAAGGGCGAAACCGCGATGGTGAGAAAGGCCAGTATCTCGACCAGCCCCGGCCGGGCCAGCCGCGCGGCCAAGAGCGCAATGGGCAGAGCGAGGGCTAAAGCCAGCATGGTGGAGGCGAGCGCCAAAACGAGCGATCGCAGCGCCGCCTCCCAGACCTGCGGCGGCAGGCCGGACAGCGCGGGCAGGCCCCGCAACAGCACGGCAAGCATTGGCAAAAGCAAGAACAGCCCCGCCGCCGTGATCGCCGCCCCATCCCAAAGCCGGGCGCGCGCCCCATCGCCCGGCCAAGCCATTGGCGGGCGGTCAAGGCCGGTGCCAAGCTCTTGGCGACGGATCGCGCCGAAGGCCAGCGCGCCCACGGCCACGCAGATCGCCACTTGGATCACCCCCAAAAGTGCGGCGCGCCCAAGGTCGAAATCGAAGCGAAAGGCTTGGTAGATCGCCAGCTCCACCGTCGTGGCGCGCGGCCCGCCGCCAAGGATAAGCGCGACCGCGAAACTCGTGGTGCAGATGAGGAAGATCAACAGCCCCGCCCCCGGTAGAACGGCGCGCAGAAGCGGGCGCTCGAAATGGCGACGCATGTCGCGGGTGGAAAACCCCAGCGCGGTCGCAAGGCGAATACGTTCGGCCGGGATCGCCTGCCAGCCTTGCAAGATCAGCCGCACCGCAAGCGGCAGGTTCAGGAACACATGCGCCAGCACCACGCCTTGAAGGCCGTAGATATCGATCCGCCCCAACCCGATGCCCGCCAGCGCATCGTTCAGCCACCCCGCGCGGCCAAAGACCGCCAATAGGCCCAGCACCGCCACGATGACGGGCAAAAGGAACGGCGCGCCCATCAGGGTCACCAGTAGCGCGCGCCCCGGAAACGACCGCCGGGCCAGCGCGCGTGCGACCGGCACCGCAAGGGCAAGGCTGAACAGCGCCGAAAGGGCGGCTTGCAACAGGGTGAACCGGATCGCTGCCAGATCGCCGGGGCCAATGGCGGGCGGCCAATCGGCGCGCGCCATCACGGCGGCAAGCGGCACAAGCACGCATAGCGCGACGAGCGCGACCAAAGCCGCGCCCGTCCAATGCATCACGCCTAGCGGGCGAGCGCGGCTTGCCATGTGGCCAAGGCCGCATCCCGCATTGCGGGGGCCTCATCCGGGGCCACGAGCAGGGCCGTTTCAGGCTGGATCAAAGTCTCGAACCCATCGGGAAGCGATCCCGGATCAAGGGCGGCGGGATACATCCAGTTGGTTGTGGGGATCACCGTCTGGAATTCGGGCGAGAGCATGAATTCCAGAAAAGCCTTGGCCAGTTCCGGCTGATCGCTACCCGCAAGCATCCCTGCCACCTCGATCTGCATGTAATGCCCCTCGTCGAAGGCGGCGGCGGTGTAGCCCGCATCCTCTTCCGCGATCAGGTGATAGGCGGGCGATGTGGTGTAGCTCAGCACCATGTCGGCCTCGCCTTCAAGGAACAGGCCATAGGCCTCGGACCAGCCGGGTGTGACGGTGACGACATTGTCGGCCAACCCCTCCCAGATCGCAGCCGCCTGATCGCCATGCGCGGCCTGCACCCACATCAACAGCCCCAGACCGGGGGTCGAGGAACGCGGGTCCTGGATCACGATCGACAGGTCGGATGCGGCAAGCGCTGCGAAGGAAGTCGGCACATCGGCAAGGTCCGTGCGATGCACAAAGGCGAAATAACCCCAATCGAAAGGCAGGAATTCCGCGTCATCCCATGCGACAGGCAGGGTCAGCCCCTCGGGCGTGACACCATGAGGTGCAAATAGCCCGGTCGCGCGTGCAGCCGCCGTCAGGTTGGTATCGAGGCCTAGCACGATATCGGCATCGGTAGCGTCCCCCTCCAGCCGCAACCGCGCCAAAAGTGCTGCGCCATCGCCCGCGCCCACGAATTGCAGGTCACAGGCGCATTGCGCCTCGAACGCAGCCTCGATCGCGGGGCCGGGGCCCCAATCCGAGACAAAGCTGTCATAGGTGTAGACCATCAGCACCGGGGATTGCGCGAACGCAGCCCCCGCGACAACAGACAGTCCCGCAGCCATGATGGTGTGTTTCATTTCTCACTCCTCCATTGCGACGGGCGAAGTGAGGTGGGGTATGTCATCATGACCCGCAAACCTTCCCTCCGCCGGTCCTAACCGGTTCAGGTTCAACGGGTCGCGCATCGCTTTGCGCATCTCAGGCCAAACAGGCCACCCCGAGGTGCGACAACACCTAGTGGCGGCGCCGGAAATGTGCAAGCGACTTGGCATTTTCGTCGCGGACCGTTACGCCACTTTGCAAGGATGCAAGGGATGATCGCGCGATGAGCCTCAACAGTTTCGGCCACCTTTTCCGTGTCACGACATGGGGCGAAAGCCATGGGCCGGCGCTTGGCGCGACGGTCGATGGCTGCCCGCCCGGCGTGACGATCGAGGCGGCGGCGATCCAGCATTGGCTGGACCAGCGCAAACCGGGGCAGAACAAATACACCACCCAGCGCCGCGAACCCGACGAGGTGGAAATCCTCTCGGGCGTCTATGAGGGACAATCGACCGGTACGCCCATTCAGCTGATGATCCGCAATGCCGACCAGCGATCCAAGGATTATAGCGAGATCGCCGAAAAGTTTCGCCCGGGGCATGCGGATATCACCTATTGGCAGAAATACGGCATCCGCGACCCGCGCGGCGGCGGGCGGTCAAGCGCGCGCGAAACCGCTGCGCGCGTGGCCGCCGGTGGCGTGGCGCGTGCCGTGTTGGCCGATATGATGCCGGGGGTGAGCATCACGGGCTACATGGTGCAGATGGGCCCGCATGGCATTGACCGCGAGCGGTTCGATTGGAGCCAGATCGCGCAGAACCCCTTCTGGACACCTGATGCGCAGGCTGCCGCCGATTGGGCCGATTACCTCGATGGCTTACGCAAATCAGGCGACAGCGTGGGCGCTGTGATCGAAGTGGTGGCGCGTGGCGTGCCCGCCGGCTTGGGTGCGCCGATCTATGGCAAGCTGGACACCGATCTGGCGGCGGCGATGATGTCGATCAATGCGGTCAAGGGCGTGGAAATCGGCGATGGCATGGCGTCGGCGGCGCTGACCGGCAGCGCAAATGCCGACGAGATCAGCATGGGGCCGGATGGACCTGTCTATGGCTCGAACCATGCAGGCGGCATCTTGGGCGGCATTTCCACCGGGCAAGATGTCGTGGTGCGCTTCGCGGTCAAGCCGACCTCCTCGATCCTAACGCCGCGCCAGACGATCACGAAATCGGGTGAGCCCGCCGAGATCGTCACCAAGGGCCGCCATGACCCTTGCGTGGGTATCCGCGCCGTTCCCGTGGGCGAGGCGATGATGGCTTGCGTGATACTCGATCACGTGTTGCTGCATCGCGGGCAGATCGGCGAGAATCGTGGCAAGATCGGCTGAGATCGGGTCGAAATCCCGACGGTGAACCCGGGATAAGGCGCATAATCCCGGTTCACGCCGGGGATTGTGCGCAAGTTGAAAACACTGCTCTGAAAGCACCCGATCCCTGCCCCTTTTTCGCCACATTTGGCCGCGATTACGTCGGAACTGGGGAAGAAGTTGGATGTTTGCTCATGGGGGTCTCTCAGCGCCCATATAAATCACCGCGTGTCATCAATCTTGACTGGATGCTGGTCACGGTTGGATTGATGGCTTTGGCGCTGTTGGCGGCAAGTTTGATCCGCACGGTACCATCCTATGCGGTAGCGGAATTCGGGACAAAGATCGGTGGCCTCAGGGCTTTGACCGAAACCGAGCGATTGATCATGTTCGAGGATCTCGGAACAAGCCCCGAACCCGATTGGTCGAGTGGTCAGCGCGATGACACACAGGTCGGGCTGGGTGCGATCTGGTTGGCCGCGCCCGCCGATGCGCCCATGACGCGTCGGATCGCCCTTCCAGCTCAGACACAGCGTAGCATCGTGACGATGGATTTGATCGCGATCGACGCTTGGACGCTTGAGCGGCTTGAACTCTCCGTCGATGGCACACCGGTTTTGCGTCAAAGCTTTTCGGCGCAACCCGACCTGATCGCGGCGCAGCGTACCGAGGTGTTGAGCCGTGACGGCATCGTCTTGCAAACCCGCTTGGACGGCCCGCAGGAATTGGGTTTTGAGACCGGGCCGGGACTTGAAGAAACGCGGCTGTCGGTAGAGCTGGCAGTCACAACCGCAGCCTCCGAGCTGCGGTTGTCGATCGTGCCACTGCCTGCAGCCGACCCGGCAACAGAGGCGCAACCGCCCATGTGGGCGATCGACAACCTCATGGTGATCGCGGCCGACCGCTAGGTCAACCCATGCGCGTCAGGCCAGCGCGCGGTCCAGCAGGGCGCGGATCTCGGGCTCGGCCGTGATTGCGACAACGCGACCCAACTCTTGATCGCCACGCAAAAGCACAAGTGTCGAGCGGCGCGGAATACGCAGGCTTTGCGACAGCGCGCCGGTGCCGTGGTTGTCCCAATCGATCTTCACGAATGTCATGGCGGCATCATAGGCGGGGTTGGCGGCACGCAAGGCGGTAATGACGCGCTCTTGCGCGCGGCAGGTCGAACACCACTCGGCCGAGAAATCGGCTAAAACCGTCTCTCCCGCGGCAAGGCGCTCGGTCACAAGACCGGGTGTATAATCGATCATCGCTTGGGCGGTGCGGCCCAAGGGCAATAGGCCAAGTGCTACGGCCCCGATGATGAATTGGCGACGCGTGGGCATGATTGATACTCCTTCAAGACATCACAAAGCGACGGACAAATCCTGCAGCCAGACCGGCATCCGGTCGAGTAGCCATGCCTCGGCCATGTGATGCCAACGCATCATGATGGCGAGGCCGACGAACAAAAACACACCGCCCAAGATCGGGCGCGAGGCAGCGGCAAGGCGCTGCAACGCACCCATATGGCGGCGGAGCGCACCCCGCGCGCCATAGCCCAAGGCGACGATCACGGTGCCGATGCCAAAGGCGAAACCGACCATGATGAAAAAGGCGCGAAAAAGGTCTTGGCCTTGGCTGGCCAAGGAAATTGCCCCACCCAGCGTCGGGCCGACACAAGGGCTCCAGACCGCGCCGAGCATCAAGCCACCAAGGAATTGGCCCTGCCACCCATCCAAGCTGCTGTTGCGCAGGCCGGTGTCGGCCCGTCCCGCAAAGCCCGCCGTGGCCAAGGCGAAGCGCGACGAGGCCTGCGGCACCAGCAAGATCAGGCCGAAGGCCATCATCACCACCGCCCCCGCTTGGGCAAGGCGCGCCTCGGTCAAACCGACCAGATGGCCCGCGGCGATCACGGCGAAACCCAAGGTGACAAAGGCGAGCCCCATCCCCGCCGCCAAGGCCAAGGGGCCCCAGCGGCTGGCCTGCAACGCCCCCGCCAAGACGATGGGCAGGATCGGCAGGACACAGGGGTTGATCAGGGTCAAAAGCCCCGCACCATATGCGAAGATAATTTCCATGGCATTGTCATGCGGGCAGATCCACCGCTTGTCATCCGACAAATCCGTGAACGTGCTGTTATCCTTGGGCGGGGCGGACGCGGACCAATTGCACGGTCAGAATACCCGCCGCCACGATGCCCACGCCCAGCGCATCGACCCAGCTTAGCCCTTCGGCCAAGAGAAGGGCAGCGATGGCCACGCCGAAAACCGGGTTCAAGAAGTGAAAGGTCGCCGCCCGCGTCGCACCGATACGGCGCACCAGCCAGAACCAGATCAGCGTCGCCACCAGCCCCGGCATCAAGGTCGTATAGACGAAAGCCAGGATGAGGCGCATGGACCAATCGACCGACCAGCTTTCGGTCAGCACCGCGAAAGGTGCCAGCGCCGCCGAACCGACGAGCATCTGAAGCCCCACCACCATCAGCAAATTGCCATTGCCGCCTGTCGCACCCCGCATCGCCAAGGTCGCCACCGTCAGCGCCACCGCCGCGATCAGGCACAGCACGATCCCCGTCAGGTCGGCCCCGCCCCCCAAACGCTGCGCCATGATCAGCCCCACGCCGCAAAACCCCGCGGTGAGCCCCGCGACACCCAAAAGCGGTAGCTTCTCGCGGAAAATACCCCAATTGGCCGCCGCGACCAGCAGGGGCATGGTCGAGGCGATGATCGCGGCAAGCGACGCCTCGATCCATTGCATCGCGACGAAGTTCAGCCCGAGATAAAGCGCGTTTTGACAAATGCCGAAGATGATCACCGCACGCCATTGCCCCGGACCAAGGCGCAGGCTTTGCCCCAAGGCCAGCGCGATCGCCATTCCGATAAGCCCCGAGATCAAAAAGCGGATGGACAGGGCCGTGATCGGCGGCATCGCCTCGACGATCATGCGGGCAGAGGTAAAGGCCGACGACCAGATCAAGGCAAAGACAAGGCCTGCCAGTAGCGCGCGGAAATCCATGATATCAGTCGGTCCCGGCCCAGAAAAGAAAAAGGGCCGCTGCCCATCTTGGGCGCGACCCTTTCACGAAAGCTACGTCAGGGCAATCAGCCGTTGACGCTGTCCTTGAGTGCCTTGGCAACGGTGACTTTCACCTGCTTGTCGGCATCTTTCTTGATCGTTTCGCCGGTGGCGGGGTTGCGCACCATACGAACGGGGCGCTCGCGGCAATAGATCTTGCCGATGCCGGGGATGGTGACGGCGCCGCCAGCGGCGACTTCCTTGGTCACGATTGCGGAAACCGCATCGATCGCTGCCGTTGCGGTTTTCTTGTCCGAGCCCATCTCTTCCGCGAGTGCGGCGACGAGCTGGGTTTTGGTCATGGGTTTCTGTGCCATTGGTCTTGTTCTCCTGAATACTGCCCGAGCCCTAGGGCCCGTTGGCGCAAAGGTAACCGAATATTGTGGCAGCACACAACGCTTTGCGTGCAGAAAAAGCCCAAAAACACGGCTTCCATGTCGTTTTTTCCCCCTAAAGGAAGGCTGTTTCTTCGAAAGAGCGTAATTTTCGGCTGTGAAGGCGTTCCAACGGCATATCGCGCAGTGTCTCCATCGCGCGAATACCGATCAGCAAATGCCGCGAAACTTGGGATTTGTAGAAGTCCGACGCCATGCCGGGCAGCTTCAATTCCCCATGCAGCGGCTTGTCGGACACGCACAGAAGCGTCCCGTAAGGCACCCGGAACCTGAACCCGTTGGCCGCGATCGTGGCGCTTTCCATATCGAGCGCGATGGCACGCGACTGCGACAGGCGTTGCACTGGGCCGGTATGATCGCGCAATTCCCAGTTCCGGTTGTCGAGGCTTGCGACCGTCCCCGTCCGCATGATGCGCTTGAGCTCGTAGCCCTCAAGCTCGGTCACATGGGCGACCGCGTTTTCCAGCGCCACCTGGATTTCCGCCAGCGCCGGCACCGGCACCCAGACCGGCAGATCGTCATCAAGCACCTTGTCCTCGCGCAGATAGGCATGGGCCAGCACGAAGTCGCCCAACCGCTGCGAATTACGCAGGCCCGCGCAATGGCCGACCATGACCCAGGCATGCGGTCGCAGAACGGCGATATGGTCGGTCGCGGTCTTGGCGTTCGACGGCCCCACCCCGATATTGACCAGCGTGATCCCGTTCCCATCCGCCCGCTTCAGGTGATAGGTCGGCATCTGCGGCATCTTGGGGGGGTGGGCGATGGGTGCCGCGGGGTCGGTGATCTCGACATTCCCGGTCGCCACGAAACTTGTGTAGCCGCTATTTGGGTCGGCCAGCATGGCGCGGGCATACCCTTCGAACTCATCGACGTAGAATTGGTAGTTGGTGAACAGAACATGGTTCTGGAAATGCGCGGGGTCGGTTGCGGTGTAATGGGAGATGCGCGCGAGCGAGTAATCGACCCGTTGGGCTGTGAAAGGCGCCAAGGGATGGGCGCCGTCCTCATAGGTAAAGCCCAAGCCGTTGACGATGTCGTCATGGGTGGTGGACAGGTCCGGCACATCGAAGACATCGCGCAGGGTGAAATCGCCAGCGCCCTCCTGCGGGACGGTGATCGCGCTATCGCCTGCGACGGCGAAATGCACCGGCATCGGCGTCAGCGAGGGGCCGACCTCGACCGAAACGCCGTGGTTTTTGATCAATAGCCCGATCTGCTGGCGTAGATAATTGCCGAAGAGATCGGGCCGCGTGATCGTGGTGGCATAGCTGCCCGGCTCGGCCACATGACCAAAACTTAACCGGCTGTCGGTCAAGGCGTAGCTTGTCGTGGTGATGCGCAATTCGGGGTAAAAGGCACGAAAGCGCGTATCATCGGGCGCGCCATCGCGCAGCGTTGCGCTGAACCGCTCGCACAAGAACTGCGCCGCCTGTGTGTAAAGCGCCTGAAGATGCACGACGGCGGCATCGGCAGTGTCGAACAGCTTGCGCTGCTTTTCTTGATCGGGGCTGAGGATACGGGCGGATTTGTTTTTCATCTCATGATCTTTAATGACGAGGGGCGCTTCACGGCAAGATGCGCCGTGACGGCACGATGGCCAGACAGCACCGCGCCATCACGGATTTTCCTGCACGACCAGATCGGTCAGCGCAAAACGCGTCACATCCACCAGCCCCAGATCGGAAATCCGCAAGGCGGGAATGACGACCAGCGCCAAAAGCGAATGTTGCATATAGGCGTTGTTGAGGGTGCAGCCGCACTGGGCCATCGCGGCGACCATCGCCTGTGCCTTGCCTGCCACCTCGGCCGCCGGGCTGTCGGACATCAGCCCCGCAATGGGCAGTTCGACCAGCGCGATTTCGGCCCCGTCCTTCCACACGGTCACACCGCCGCCGACCTCGGCCAGCCGATTGGCGGCCTGCGCCATCATCGCGCGATCCGTGCCCACGACGATCATGTGGTGGCTGTCATGCGCCACGGTCGAGGCTATGGCCATCGGCACATCATAGCCGAAGCCCGAGACAAAGCCGTTCACCACCTCGCCTGTCGCGCGGTGGCGTTCCACAAGCGCGATCTGGGCCACGCCCGCCTGCCCCTCGATGATGCCCGCCCGAACTGGCAAGTCGGCCTCCAGCGCCTCGGTGGGGGCTTGGTTCTCGACCACGCCGATGACGCGCACCCGTACCTCGGCCGCGCCTTTGGGAGCCGCGATCTCGAAATTCTCAGGCCCAAGGCGCTTGCCCAAGCGCACGCTGTCGCGCGTGTCGGCGGGCCAGTCGAGATGCGGACACTCGACCAGACAGCGCCCGCCCTCTGCCACCAGCCGCCCACGCGCATAGACGGCTTCGACGGGCAGCGATGCAAGGTCAGAGGTCACGATCATATCCGCTCGCCGCCCCGGTGCGATCTGGCCGATCTCGCGATCCAGCCCGAAATGGGTGGCTGTGTTGATGGTGGCCATTTGCAGCGCCACCAGCGGATCGCAACCGCAGGTAATGGCGTGCCGCACGGCGCGGTTCATGTGTCCCTCATGCACCAAGGTGCCGGAATGGCAGTCATCGGTGCAAAGGATCATGTTGCGCGGATCAAGCCCGCGTTCGGTGATCGCGGTGATCTGGGCCGAGATATCGAACCAAGCCGAGCCCAGCCGGATCATCGACCGCATCCCTTGGCGCATCCGCGCCACGGCGTCATCCTCACAAGTGCCTTCGTGATCATCGGCCGGGCCGCCCGCCGCATAGGCATGGAACGCCGGCCCCAGATCAGGCGAGGCATAGTGCCCGCCCACCGTCTTGCCCGCCTTTTGGGTCGCCGCGATCTCGGCCAGCATCTGCTGGCTGCCCGCCACCACGCCGGGGAAATTCATCATCTCGCCCAATCCGATGATGCCGGGCCAGCCCATCGCCTCGGCCACATCATCAGGGCCGATCTCGTAGCCCGTGGTCTCCAGCCCGGGGGCAGAGGGCGCGCAGCTGGGCATCTGGGTCCAGATGTTGACGGGCTGCATCAGCGCCTCGTCATGCATCAGCCGCACACCGCGCAGGCCAAGCACATTGGCGATCTCATGCGGGTCGGTGAACATGGAGGTCGTGCCATGCGGGATGACCGCGCGCGCAAACTCGGCGGGGGTCAGCATGCCGGATTCAATGTGCATATGCCCATCGCACAGGCCGGGGATCAGGAAGCGGCCCCCCAGATCGACCAGCTCGGTCTTGGGTCCGATGCAATGGCTGGCGTCGGGACCGACATAAGCGAAACGGCCATGGCGGATCGCCACCTGCCACCCCTCCATCACCTCGCGCGTCTGCACCAGAACGACGCGGCCACCGCGCAGCACCAGATCGGCGGGCGCGCGCCCCGCGGCGGTGGCGACAAGGTCGGTGGCCACATCGGGCCATGCGGGAAAGGGATTGGGCGTTTGCATGGCCCAATCTTGCCGATCCCCGCCAAGCTGGCAAGTGACGCTTGAGTGACGCAGCCCCCTAAAGCAGGTCTTCCTCGACATCGGTGATGTCAATTTCCATCGCCTCGGCACCGGCTTCCAGATGATCGGGGAAATGCGGGCTGCCGATCAGGTAATCGGCGGTGGGGGTCGTCGCCTCGGCCAGCGCGGTGGCGACCGCCTCCTCCCAATCCTCCACCTCGAAACTGCCGCGCCCGATCCAGTAAAGCGCGACAAGCTCGGCGCGCTCATCCTCGGGCATGGCGTCGATGAAGGCGCGAAGCTCGCCCTCGGCACGGTCAAGCTCGTGACCCATCAAGACGATCTGCGCCACCTGTTGCGGTGATAGTTCCATGCTTTGCCCTCCCTATATGGGGCTATTGGGCATGGGCGTTGGCCTTGCGTCCTTGATCGACATCAACCTAGCGCTGGAAGAAGATCGCCTCGTAAAGGCGCGTCGGAAGGAAGCGCGAAAGCCGAAACAGCAGGCTGAAGCCGAACGGAAAGGCCTTGTGGAAGACATCGGTGTTCATCTGTTCGAACACCTGCTGCGCGGCGGTCTCGGGTGACATGATGAAGGGTTTGGCATGTGGGTTGTCATCTTGCATCCGCGTCTGGATATAGCCCGGATTGGCCAGCTGGATGCGGATATTGGTGTGGCGCAGGTCGCCATGCATCGATTCCGCCAAGGCCATCAGCCCCGCCTTTGATGCGGAATAGCCGATCGACCCCGGCAGGCCGCGATAGGCCGAGAGCGACCCGATCATCACGATATGGCCCGCATCGCGCGCCACCATCGGCCCGATCACACGCCCAATCACCCGTGCCGCACCCGTCAGGTTGATATCCAACATCTGTTCGACCTTGTCGGCATCCCATTCCTGCGCCTTGAGGAGCGTGGCGATCCCCGCAAGGAACACCAACCCGTCGATCTCGCCCACCTCTTGTGCGGCCAGTTGCACGCTGTCGCGATCCGAAACATCCATCGGGACGACATGGCAGCGCCCCGGCAGTTCGGCCGCAAGCGCCACGAGACGCTCAGCCGAGCGGGCCGACAAGATCACCTCGGCCCCCGCTTGGCTGAGTTTCAGCGCCAGCGCGCGGCCCAACCCCTCGGAGGCGCCGACCAGCCAATAGCGTTTGCCTTTGAAATCCCGCATCAACTCACCCTTTCAGATCGCCTGTTTCGGCAGCGGCGTGGTGGCCAGCACCGCCATGGCCCCAAGCTTCAGCACGCAAGGCACCAACGCATAGAGATAGGTCAAAAGATCAAGCGCGCCTTGCGGGTTCTCGTCGCCCGACTGGAACCCCGCGGCGTCAAGCGCGGGCAACAGCACCACGGCGGCAAAGGCAAGCGTCAGCTTGGACACGAAGGCCCATAGGCCGAAACCCGCCGCAGCCTCGGGCGCGATCTGTTCCATCCGGCGTGCAAACAGCGCGGGCAATAGCGCGAAATCCGCGCCGAGTGCGGCGCCCGAGACAAGGCAGACCAGCGCAAAGGCAACTGTGTCACCCGGTCCCAGCGTCAGCACGACCGAGAATGCGGCAATCGCCAATCCCATCGCCGTAAGCAGCATGGCGCGCGCCCCGAACCGCGCGGCAGCCCGTGACCAGATGGGCGCACTGGCGGCGGCGGCAAGGAAGAACAACAGCAACAGCGGCCCCTCCATCCCCGGGGCCAGAAGCACGCTTTCGACATAGAAGAGAAACAGCGTCGATGACACGGCGACGGGGGCCGCATTCATCAGCGCCACCAACAACAGCCGCCGCGCCACGGGGTCGGCCAGCACGATGCGAAAGCCACTGTCAGCGGGCACAAGGCTGGCGCCCCATTGCGCCCGCATCAGCCACAGCGCGGTCAGACACAGCCCGGCAAAGCCAAGCGCGAAATTGCCGTAGGGATCGCCCGTGGCGTCCAGCACCGTGGGCGCGACAGCCGCTACACATACGCCCAGAAGCGCGCCAGTTTCGCGCCACGCAGCCAAGCGCAGATAGCCTTGCGGGCCAAGCCGGGGCGCGGCGGCAACACCTTGAGCATACATGCAAATGGTCAAGAACGAAAACGCCGAGAACAGCCCCGTCATCATCAGCGCGAACCACCAGATCGGCGCGATGGGCGGCGTCACCGCGAAAAGCCCGAACATGGAGGCGGCCAAAACTGCGACACCGCCCGCCACCGCAAGCGCGCGCGCACCACGCAAGCGTTGCGCCAGCCAACCCAAGACCGGGTCTTGCACCACATCGAACAGGCGCAGCGCGAACAAGACCCCCGCTAGCGCGGTCAACCCGACGCCGAACTCATCGACATAGACCTTGGGGGCATGGATATAGATGGGCAGTCCCGCGGCGGCCAACATAGCGGCAAAAACCGCGTAACCCATGCGCGAGGGGGCTTGGGCCATCTCAGGAAACATCTTGCTCCGGCGGGGCGGGGCGCACGCGGTAGCGCGCGCCCTTCCACCAGAGCTTGAGCGCCTGCCAATGGATCAGCGCCAGCACACGGCGCGCGCCAAGGGGCCGGCGCAAGGTCGAACGCAAGATCGCCCATGTCGACAGAGCGCGGCGCTTGCCCGTCAGCGTGGCCAATAGCCCCTCGCCATCCGTGCTGTAATCGATCCAGATGCCCAGCCGGTCGGGACGGATATCGAAACGAAAGCTGTAACCGCCTTCGATCGGTTGAAAGGGCGAAACATGAAAGATTTTCTGCGCGCTCAGCAAATCTTCGCGGGTGATCGGGCGCTGATCGGAATGGGCGCAAAGATAGCTGTGTCGGTCGCCAAACGTGTTCGAGACCTCGGCGATCACCGCGCGCAGCTCTCCCGCATCGTCATGAGCCAGCCAGAACGACACCGGGTTGAACACATGACCAAGCATCCGCGGCTGCGCCAAAAGCATCAGCCGCCCCGATGTCACACCCGCCAGATCATGGGCGGCCAGAACATCGCGCGCCCAAGGCGCACCGCGCCCGTGTTTGGGCGGGCCACCATGATCGCTGTCATGCAGCGATGTCAGCCCGGCACGGTTACGCCCGAAAAGCCATGGCGCGCGCGGTTTCGGGTCTTCGGCATCGAGCAGCACATAGTCGATGGAGTAGGTAAAAGCGTTTTCCACCGCACCGCGGCGCCCGTGAAAGGTCGAGGCCGCGATATGCGCGACTTGGCTCATGCGGCCATGCGCGCCGCATCGCGCGCGGCCATCGCCGCGACAACGTCGAGCGCGCTGGCGTAACCATCCTCGTGAAACCCGTTCTTCATCCATGCACCACAGAACCATGTATTATTCTGCCCATTCATCGTCCGCACCGTTCCTTGTGCGGCCAAGGCTGCCAGATCATAGACCGGGTGGCGGAACGTGGCCGTGTCATAGATCAAACTCTCGTCAATCGGCCCACGGCTGTTGAGGGTCACGAAAAGCGGGTCGCTTTCCGGGATCGGCTGCAGGCAATTCATCCAATAGGTCAGGTCGATCGGTCCGCCCTCGTGGCCGGGACGCTCGGTGTAGTTCCACGACGACCATGTCACGCGCCGCTTGGGCATGGCGCTGGCATCGGCGTGCAGCACGGCGGAATTTGACTGGTAGCGCACCGCACCCAGCGCCGCCGTCTCCGTAGGCGTCGGATCGGTGAGCATGGCGAGGCTGTCATCGGAATGGGTGGCGAAAACTACCTCGTCGAAGACATCCCAATGCCCTTCGCACAAGATCTCGACGCCCAAGCCGCTGCGCTTGACAGTCTTGATCGGGGTGGCCACGCGGATATCGACACCCTTTGCCAACAACGCCTGTTCCAGCCGGGTAACATATTCGATCGAACCGCCCTGCACCGTCCACCATTGGTGCTGGCCGGTCGCCTGCATCAGGTGGTGATTGCGAAAGAACCGCACCAAGGCCTGCGCGGGGAAATCCATGATCTCTTCCTTGGGGGTGGACCAGATCGCGCCGGAAATTGGCGTCAGGTAGTAGTCGCGAAACCAGCGGCCCATCTGCATCTGTTCCATCAGCTCGCCCAGCGTGATGGTGGCGTCGCTTGCGACCTTTTCCGCCTCGGCGTTGAAGCGCAGCAGGTCGCGCACCATGCGCAGGAAGGCCGGGTTGGCGAGGTTACGCTTTTGCGCAAAGAGCGCCGAAAGGCTGCGCAGCCCGTATTCGATCCGCCCGCCCCCGATCGAGGCCGCAAAGCTCATGTCGGATTTCGTCACCGGCACATCAAGTGCTGCGAAAAGCTTGGTCAGATTGGGATAATTGGCGTAGTTGAAGACGATAAAGCCGGTATCGACCGGCTGATCGCCACGCTTTCCCGCCACGATCGTGCGGGCATGCCCGCCAAGGCGTGGCTCGGCCTCGAACAAGGTAACGCTGTGCGAATCAGCGAGATGGTAGGCAGCCCCCATGCCCGAGATTCCGCCGCCGATCACGGCGATGCGTTTCGGCGCGGCGGCCGGTTGTTCGAATGGCATCGGCGATGTCCCCTTAAAAGTATCGTAAAGCGCGTTGTTATGGTTACGCGGAGCAACATCAAGCAGATCAAAGAAATTAGTTTTGATCCAGTCTAGGGATAATCCCGTAAACGCGCTATGCTGTCCTCGAACGACCACGCTGAACAGCCAGCTGACGCCCTGTGGGGGATGGTACCGGCCATCTCTTTTATGCGTCAGTCAGAAAGGCGTGACCCGACCGTGACGGCAATGGAAAAGACAGAAGCGCATTGGGTGGCAAGCATGGCCTCCATCGCGCGACACCAAGATCAGAAGGCCTTTGCCGAAGTGTTCCGACACTTCGCACCGAGGGTAAAAGCCTTCTTGATCAAATCGGGGGCAGACTACGCCCTTGCGGAGGAGTGCATGCAGGACGTGATGGCCACGCTCTGGCACAAAGCGCATCTTTACGACCCGTCGCGGGCATCCGTCGCGACGTGGATCTTTACCATTGCGCGCAACCGCAAGATCGACCTGCTGCGCCGCTATGCGCGCCCCGAACCCGAAGATCTGCCCTGGGGCCCCGAGGATGCGCCGGATCAAGCCGACGCCATCGCACTGCAACAAGAATCCACGAAACTTGCCGAAGCGGTCCGCAAGCTTCCGAAAAAACAGCGTGAATTGATCGAACGGGCCTATTTCGGCGATCTCACGCACAGCGAAATTGCTGCCGAGACAGGATTACCCCTTGGCACGATCAAGTCCCGCATTAGGTTGGCGCTGGAAAGGTTGCGCCACGCAATGAATTGAGGAGGCCGGATGCCCGCCATTCGCCATCATGTTCCGGATGATCTCTTGATGGGCTACGCCGCTGGCGTGCTGCCCCAAGCCTTCGATCTGGTTGTTGCAGCCCATGTTTCGTTGAATGACGACGCGCGTGTCCGCCTTGCGGGTTACGAGGAATTGGGCGGTGCCGTTCTCGCCGATCTGAGCGAGGCCGAATTGGCCCCCGACAGTCTGGAACAGACGCTTGCCAAGATCTCGCGCATGGGCCCGACCGAGCGCAGCGCGCCGATGGGCGGCGTGTTTCCTGCGCCGTTGCGCAGCATGGTGGGCGGCGACGCCGGCGCGGTGAAATGGAAAGCCATCGCGCGCGGCACCAAACAGGCGGTGATTTGCAGCGATGGCGATGCGACCGCGCGGCTTTTGTATATTCCCGCCGGTCACGCCATGCCCGAACATAGCCATCGCGGCACCGAGATGACGCTGGTGCTGCAAGGCGGGTATAGTTCGGAAGATGGGCATTTTCAGCGCGGCGATCTGGAAGTGGCCGGTCAACAGACGCATCACACGCCCATCGCCGACGATGATGGCGAGGATTGCATCTGCCTTGTGGCGACCGATGGGCGGCTGCGTTTCGACGGGCTTTTGCCGCGGATCGCGCAAGTCTTCTTGCGGATTTGAACCACCGCCACGCGCCGATGGGCAATCACGACAAATTCGGGCCCTCGCGCGGTGAATTGAAGCTGCGCTTGGCCATCAGCCTCTTGGGTCTGGCGCTGTTGATCGGGGCCTATGCCACCAATGGGATCGGCGGCATCGCCTCGCTGGAAATCGGGATCATCGGCACCGCGTTTTTCGGCGGCTCTGCGATCTGGAGCGCGGTGCGGCTCTTGCGTGGATAACGCGCCGATAGACGGCGCCAAGGGCCGTCTATGGCCCGCGTCACGCGCGCATCCCCGCCCCCATCAAGCCGCGCTGGCAGATGCCGCATCGGCAGAGCGCAAGAAGGCCGGTTTTTCCGCCGTGCTGAGCGCTGGGGCGTAGACATAACCACCCAGATCGAAATCAAAGATCGCCGCCGGATCGGTCAGCCGCCGCGTGATGATAAAGCGCGCCATCGCACCGCGCGCCTTTTTCGCATGGAAGCTGACGATCTTCGGACCGCCCGGCTTATCCTCGAGAAACTGCGGCGTGATCACCCGCAGCGACAGTGCATCGCGATCAACGGCCGAAAAATACTCGACCGAGGCGCAGTTGATAAGCGTGTCGGTTCTCATCTCGTGCGCTTGCGCGTTCAGCGCGAAAGCAAGTTTGTCACCCCAATAGGCATAAAGATTGGGCCCTTTTTCAGTCGCCAACCTGCTGCCCATTTCCAGCCGGTAAGGGCGGATCGCGTCTAGCGGGCGCAACACGCCGTATAGACCCGAAAGGATGGATAGCCGATCTTGCGCGAACCGCAGATCGTCGGCGTCTAGGCTTGCGGCCTCAAGCCCCTGATAGGTGTCACCGGCAAAGGCAAGCACGGCTGGGCGCAGATCGTCGGCGTCTTGCGCGAACTGCTGGAACCGCTCGGCGTTGAGTTCTGCCAGCGCGGGCGAGATATCCATCAAATCGGACAGGTCCGCCGCACTCAGGCCACGGGCGGTTTGCGCCAAGGCGCGGGCCTCGTCATGAAACCGCGGCGCGGTCATATCCACCTCGCGGGTGGCCCAGTCGAGGCGTTTGGCGGGGGAAATCACGATGAGCAAGGGCCATCCTCCGGTTCGATCTCTGGGTCATTGTTGGACCTAGCGCCATGGGCAAGGCGGGGCAACCCGCGCGGGGCCCATATCACCGCTTGAGATTGCACGCGCCGCGTTCCAGTATCGCTTGGACAGACAGGCCGGGCCAAAGTGAACGACGATACCAGATCAGAACGCGCGCCGACACGCGCCCAAAGCCGCAACCGCGTGCAGACCGCTGCGCTGGTGATCATCGCCGGGGCGCTCATCCTGTTCCTGTTGGTCGAGGCGCGGTTCTTGCTGACATCGCTCGCCGTTGCGATCATCGTCTTCAGCCTGACCAGCGATGCCATCGGCTATATCGCGCGGCTCAAGATCGGGCCGCTGGGTATTCCCAATTGGTTGGCGAGCCTTGCGGCCGTCACCCTGATCTCGACCGGGTTGTTCATGCTCAGCTCGCTCATCTTGTCACAGATCAACACCGTTCTCGCCACGACCCTGACCTATACCGACCGCGCACCCGCAGCGGCGGCAGATCTCTTCGCGTGGATGGGCCCCGAGGTCGAGACAGCGATCGCATCGGCCATCCGCAGCATTGATGTGCAGGGCTATCTGGGCGCCTTGGCGGGTCAGGCCGGGGGTTTGATGCAAGGCACCGTTCTGGTGATCTTGTTCGTGGGCTTCTTGTTCGCCGAGCGGCTGTGGTTCGATGTCAAGCTGACCAGCCTGATGGGCGGCAATGCCAAGCGCGCGGCCCATGCGCAGCGCATCATCGGCACCATCATGCGGCGGGTGAACTACTACCTTTTGGTCAAGACATTGGTCAGCGCGGTGACGGGGCTGATGGTCTATGGCGTCGCGATGCTGTTCGGTCTGGAATTGGCAGTGGCGATCGGCATTTTGACCTTTATCCTCAATTACATTCCCAATGTCGGTTCGATCGTGGCGACGGTTCTGGCCACGTTCGTGACCTATGTGCAATTGGGCGAGCCAGCGCCGACGCTTGCGTTTTTCCTCGCGGTCGGCGTGATCCAATTCCTCAATGGCAATATCATCGACCCGTGGCTGATGGGCCGCGCACTGAGGCTATCGACCTTTGGCATCATCGTGGCGCTGGCTTTCTGGGGGTCGGTCTGGGGGATCGCGGGGATGTTCTTGTCGGTGCCGATCATGGTGGCGGCGATGATCGTGTGCAGCCATGTGTCAGAGCTGCGCCCCATGGCGGTGTTGCTGTCGCGCGAGGGGTTGCCCGATCTCGATACGGATCTGCCCAACCGCTTCACCGCCTCCCGCATGGCGGCCACGGCCGGGGCGGACCGGGTAAGCAAGGGGCGCAAGCTGTCGGATTAACCGGCCTCGCGCAGCACCTCGAGAAAGGCGTCGCCAAAACGTTCGGCGCGACGATCCCCCAAGAGGCGCACAATCCCGGACAAATCGGCGGGCCGCATCTCGGCCAGCTTCGCCAGTTGCGCCGATGAGCAGGTGACGGGCTTGTCGATGCCCGCCTCACCGCGCGCAAGATCGGCCTGCACCGCCAAAAGCCGATCATAAAGCGAGCCAGAGTCGCGCCCCGCCAGCTTGCGCCGCGCCGGGTGCAGGTCATCGGGTTGCTCGCCCGTGATCACGGCCAAGAACTGTGCCCCGTATTTCTCGAGCTTGGATGCCCCCACCCCGGTGATCCGCGCCATCTGATCCAGCGTCGCGGGCCGGGTTTCGGCCATCTCGATCAGGGTGCGATCGGTGAAGATGACGTAAGCGGGCACGCGCGCGCCTTCGGCCAAAGCGCGGCGCTTGGCCTTGAGGGCCGAGAGAAGCGGTGCATCTTCTTCACCCACCAGCATCTTGACCTGCGGGCGACGGGGGGCGGATTTGATCGTGTCATGGCGCAGGGTGATCCCCGCCTCGCCGCGCAAAATCGGGCGCGCCGCTTCGGTCATGCGCAGCGCGCCGTGCCGGGCGGGGTCGGGGCGCACAAGGTCATGGGCGGCCATCTGGCGAAACACCGCCTGCCAGCCGCGCGTGTCGAACTCGGTTCCGATGCCGAAGGTGGGCAGGGTGTCATGGCCACGTTCGCGCATCTTGTCGGTCAGATTGCCTGTCAGAATATCGATAAGATGCCCCGCACCGAACCATTCCCCGGTGCGCAAGATCGCCGACAGCGCCTTGCGCACGGGCGTGGTGGCATCGAAGGTTTCTGGCGGGGTCTGGCACAGATCGCAATTGCCGCAAGGATCGGCCGCCTCGCCGAAATAGCCCAAGAGCACCTGACGGCGGCAGCCCAGCGCCTCGGCCAGACCCAAAAGCGCATTCAGCCGCGCATGATCGGCGGCCTTGCGCTCGGGCGGGGCCAGCCCCTCGTCGATCTGGGACCGGCGAAAGCGGATATCGTCGGGGCCATAAAGCGTCATCGTGTCGGCAGGCGCACCATCGCGGCCCGCGCGACCGATTTCCTGATAATAGCCCTCGATCGATTTGGGCAGATCGGCATGCGCCACCCAGCGGATATCGGGTTTGTCCACGCCCATGCCAAAGGCGATCGTGGCCACCACGATCAGCCCATCCTCGGTGGCGAAGCGGTTCTCGACGATGCGGCGATCTTCGGCCTCCATCCCGCCATGGTAGTGGCAGGCGCTGTGGCCCGCCTGAGCCAGTGCTTGTGCCAGCGTTTCGGTCTTGGCGCGGGTGCCGCAATAAACGATGCCCGACTGCCCCTTGCGCGCGGCCGCGTATGACAAGATTTGGCTGCGCGGATTTTGTTTCACCTCGAAGGCCAGCGCCAGATTGGGCCGGTCGAACCCGCGCAGAAATGTTTCGGGCTTAGCGCCGTCGAAAAGCCGGGTCACGATTTCTTCCTGCGTCTCGGCATCCGCCGTGGCGGTGAAGGCTGCCAGCGGCACATCGAGTGCGCGGCGCAATTCCCCGATCCGCAGGTAATCGGGGCGGAAATCATGGCCCCATTGGCTAACGCAATGCGCCTCGTCCACGGCGATCAGCGACACGCCCGCGCGACGCAGCATCCGTTCCGTGCCCGACGACGCCAGCCGCTCGGGCGCGATGTAGAGCAGCTTGAGGCTCCCATCCTCGAGGGCGGCCCAAACCGCATCGGTTTCTTCTGCCGTGTTGCCGCTGGTCAAAGCCCCCGCGACAACGCCCGCCTCATGCAAGCCGCGCACCTGATCACGCATCAAGGCAATGAGCGGCGAGATCACCACCGTCACGCCATCCCGCATCAGCGCGGGCAGTTGGAAGCACAAGGATTTGCCGCCGCCGGTCGGCATGATCGCCAGCACATTGCGCCCGCGGGCCACGGCCTCCACGATCTCGGCCTGACCGGGGCGAAAGGCGGAAAAGCCGAAGACCGAGGATAAAAGCGCGTGCGCGTCCTGCATGGGGTCGCCTGTCGGAAACTCGAAAGATTTGCTCGATTTTTATGGACTCTCACATGTTGAGACGGGCTTAACAAGGGCTTGGGGCCAGATCAGGGGGGCAGAAATGGATCATCCACAGCCTATTGTGGTCCGTTGGGTCTTGCAGCGGGGGACATAGCCGTTACATGCGCAGCCTATTCGCGCCGAAACGGACATGCGGCGCCGGTAAGTTGGGGGAAAGATCGAGATGCGTATGTTTCAAGCGATGACCGCAGCCCTGTTCAGCATGACGCTGGCCGCCGCCGCCCCTGCACAGCAGAGCGAGCCAGAGGTGACGCTGCGCTTTCAGCATTTCGTCTCGCCCGCCAGTGCCAACCCCACGCATTTCATGCAGCCTTGGGCCGATGCAATCGAGGCGCAATCGAATGGCCGTATCAAGGTCGAGATCTACCCCTTCATGCAGCTGGGCGGGGCCGCGACCGATCAATATGACCTGATCCGCGATGGCGTGGTCGATGGCGGCTGGGTCATCCCCGGCTACCAGCCCGGCCGCTTCCCCGAGGCCGAGGCGCTGGAACTGCCCTTCATGACCACGAAATCGGCGGAAGAGGCCAGCCGCGCGGCTTGGGCCTTTACCCAAGAGCATCTGATGGATGATTTCGCCGATGTGCATCTGATCGCCGTCCATATGCATGGGCGCGGCCTGATCCACCTGCGCGGCGCGCCGATCGCGGCGCTTTCGGATTTCAACGGCCTGCGCCTGCGCGGCCCATCGCGACCCGCCACGCTTTTGCTGGAACGGCTGGGCGCGACGCCTGTCGGCATGCCTGTGCCCGCCTTTCCCGAGGCGCTGTCGCGCGGTGTCGTCGATGGCGGCGTGATCACGTGGGAACAGGCGCCCTCGCTCGGCTTTGCCGAATTGATCGAAAGCCATACCGATGTGGCGGGCGATCAGTCGCTTTATAACCTCTATTTCCTCTGGGCGATGAACCGCGCTGTTTACGAGGGTCTCCCCGATGACCTGCGCGCGGTGATCGACGCCAATTCGGGTCTCATGGCCTCGGCTTGGGCGGGGCGGGCGCATGACACGGGCGATGCCGAGGGGCGCATCGCGATGGAGGATGCAGGCAACACCATCGCGGAACTTTCCCCTGACCTGACCGCAGAAATCGCCGTGCTGGGCGAGGCGGTGATCACCGACTGGATCGCGGAAATGGACGCGCGCGGCTTTGATGGGGCGGGGCTTGTCGCCTCGGCCCGTGCCACTGTCGCGTTGGAAACTGGCAGCGCTCCCGGCCCCTATTCCGAGTGAGGGGCCGCACGCAATAGCGTGATCACCGTGCCGCCATAGCTTCGCTGATCCAATTGCGCAAAGCCCGGCGGGGCAAGGGGCGGTGTGTTATCTTCCCAGACGATCAGCGCATCCGGCGCGACCCAGCCGCCCGCCAAGGCAGACGCAAACGCGCCTTCGCCCAAGCCCTTGCCATAAGGGGGATCGAGAAAGACCAGATCAAAGGGCGCACCCGTCACCGGGCCAAGATCGGTCGCATCGCGGCGAAAGACCCGTGTGACACCCTGCGCGGCGCAAAGCGCCACATTCTCACGCAAGAGCGCGCGCGCCGTCACCCCGTCATCGACAAAGGTGACATGACCCGCCCCCCGGCTGAGTGCCTCCAGCCCCAAGGCACCGGTCCCCGCGAACAGATCCAGCACACGCGCCCCGGTGATCGGGTCGCCATGCTTGCCGCTAGAGATGATATTGAACAGGTTCTCGCGCACCCGGTCGGTCGTGGGACGCAGATGGGCAGCCGCATCGCCCGCGCCCACCTCGGCCAGTTTCTTGCCACGCAGGCGGCCCGCGATGATCCGCATCGCCCTAGCCCTGCAACAGCGCTTTGAGGTCTTGGGATGGATCGGCCACCACCGCAGGATCGGGCGAAATGCCCGCAGCGATCATCCGCTTGCCGATCATGTAGCCGCGCGGATCGTTCATCGCGTCGACCGCCAAGAGCCTGTCATCCGCATAATACCAATGCGACCGCGCGGCACCGCCATCGCGTACCACGACGCGATCATAGCCCGTGTTCAGCCCTGCGATCTGCAGCTTGACGTCATATTGATCCGACCAGAACCACGGCTGGGGCTGATAAGGCACCTCCGCGCCAAGAATGTTTTCGGCCACCGTCTCGGCCTGATCGATCGCGTTTTGCACCGATTCCAGCCGGATGCGCCCGCCTTGATAGGGAAAGCTCGCGCAATCGCCCGCAGCCCAGATCGCGGGATCGCTCGTGCGGCCCTGGGCATCGGTCTTGATGCCATTCTCGATGTCCAACCCCGCTGCTTCGGCCAAAGCAGTCGCCGGCGCGATGCCGATGCCCGCGATCACCATGTCACAAGACAGCTCCGCTCCATCCGACAGCACAGCGCCAGTGACATGGCCCGCGCCGACAAGCCGGGTTAGCCCCACACCTTCACGGATATCGACACCATGTGCGCGGTGCAGCGCGCGGAAGTATTCCGAGGTCTCGGGTGCTGCGACGCGTTGCAGGATACGCGGGGCCATCTCGATCAGCGTCACATCCATGCCGCGCTTGCGCGCCACCGCCGCGGCCTCTAGCCCGATATAGCCGCCCCCCACGATCAGCGCGCGGCGGCCCGGCTGCATACCCGGTGCCATGGCATCGACATCGGCCAATCCCCGCACCACATGCACGCCGCCCAGATCGCCCCCGATGGCCGCAGGCAAACGGCGCGGCACAGACCCCGTGGCCAGCACCAGCGCGTCATAGGGGATCATCCGACCACCCAAGACGACATGCTGCGCAGCGCGGTCGATCCCCTTGACCGGGGTGCCCAGCATCAATGCGATGCCCGCGTCATGGTAATACCCCTCGGGGCGCAAAAGCAGACGATCAAGGCTCATCTCGCCCAGCAAATACGCCTTGGACAAGGGCGGACGCTGATAGGGCGGTATAGCTTCTTCGCCGATCAGGGTAATCGCGCCGTCAAAACCCTCGGTGCGCAGCTTGGCGATACAGGCCGCCCCGGCCTGACCCGCGCCGATCACCACGATCTTGTTCATTAAGCGCACCTTTCGCGTTGGCCGAATGTCGCGCAGACCCTATATGGCGACGCAAGGGAATCACAAGCGAAGGGGACCGCACCAATGACCATTTCCACAGGCGACACGCTGCCCGATGCCACGCTCTTGATCTTTGGCGCCAATGGCCCCGAAGCGGTCAAGATGGCCGACAAGACAAAGGGCCGCAAGGTCGTGATCTTCGGCCTGCCGGGCGCCTATACCCGCACATGCACCGCCGCCCATGTGCCGAGCTTCATCCGCACCAAGGGCCAGTTCGACGCCAAGGGCGTGGATGAGATCATCTGCGTTTCGGTCAACGATCCTTTCGTCATGGCCGCTTGGGCCAAGGACACTGGCGCGGCCGATGCTGGCCTTACCTTCTTGGGTGATGCGGGTGCCGAATTCACCAAAGCCATCGGTATGAACTGGACGGCAGAGCCGGCGGGTTTCTACGACCGTTCGCGCCGCTACGCACTTTACGCCGAGGATGGCGTGGTCAAAGTCCTCAACATCGAGGAAGGGCCGGGCGTATGCGAATTGTCGGCCGGCGAGACGCTGCTCGGCCAGATCTGAGGGCGTACAAAAACCGCAGTTTGTGGGCGCGGAAAACCCTCGTTTTCCGCGCCTTACCTTGCGAAAAGATCCATCTTTTCGGCCAACGTCACATCCAGATCGCTCAGGCCGCCCACATCATGGGTCGCCAACGTCACCTCGACGGTCTTGTAAACATTGAACCATTCGGGATGGTGGTTCATCTTTTCAGCGACCAAGGCGACCCGCGTCATCCATGCGAAGGCTTGGGTGAAATCGGCAAAGACGAAACGCTTGGTCACCGCCTCGCGCCCCTCGACGAGCGACCATCCGGCTTGGCTGAGCTGGGCCAAGGCCGCGTCGCGCGCGGCACCGTCAAGTTTCACTGCTGCCATCAATCCTGCTCCTCTATGTGGGCGCGCTTGAACGGGCCATAGCCCGTCAGCACCTCGATTTCCTCATCCACCGCCGCGCGCTCGGCCCTCAGAAAATGCGCGATGGCATCGGCAAAACCCGCGTCGCGCACCCAATGCAGCGAATGGGTCTGCACCGGCAGATATCCGCGCGCAAGCTTGTGTTCCCCCTGCGCGCCCGCCTCGACCCTCGCCAAGCCATGGGCGATGGCGAAATCGATGGCCTGATAATAGCACAGCTCGAAATGGAGGCAGGGGTGATGTTCGCTACAACCCCAATAGCGCCCGTAAAGCACATCGCGCCCGATGAAATTCAGCGCACCTGCGACGGGCCGCCCATCGCGCAGTGCCAGCACCATCAGCATATCGTCGCGCAGCGCCGCGTGGGCGCGGTCGAAGAACGCCCGCGTCAGGTAGGGCTGGCCCCATTTGCGCGCGCCGGTGTCTTGGTAGAATTCCCAAAACGCATCCCAATGCGCAGGCAGGATCGCATCGCCCGTCAATGCCACGATCTGCCCGCCAAAGCCCTGCGCCTCGGCGCGTTCCTTGCGGATGGTCTTGCGCTTGCGCGAGCTGAGGGCGGCTAAGAACCCGTCGAAATCGCCGTAGCCTTGGTTTTCCCAATGAAACTGCTGGCTGGCGCGCGGCATCAGGCCCATCTGTGCGCCCGCCTCGGCCTCGGCTTCGGTGCAAAAGGTGATGTGCAGAGAACTGAGCCCGTTCTCTTCGGTCAGTCGCACGGCCCCTTGCACCAGCGCGGCGCGGCCGACCTCTTCCCAACCGGGGCGGGTCAGGAAACGGCGGCCCGTGGCAGGGGTAAAGGGCACAGCCATTTGCAGCTTGGGGTAATAACGCCCGCCCGCGCGCTCATAGGCATGGGCCCAGTTATGGTCGAAGATATATTCGCCTTGGCTATGGCCCTTGGCATAGAGCGGGGCCACGGCGATCACCTCACCCGCGCTGCGGGCGACCAGATGGCGGGGCGCCCAGCCCGTGCCGGTGCCCACCGAGCGCGACGCCTCCAGAGCGGCCAAAAAGCGATGCGTGGTGAACGGATCGTGCGGCCGGCCGCCATCGGCCACTTCGGGGCAGGCGCAGGCATCCCAAAGGGCGGCGTCAATCTCGGTGATCGCGCCCAGAACCTCGATCTCGATGGGATCGCTGCCGTCCAAAGCCCGCTCCTGCCTTGTGTGGTCTATAGTTGCAGATGGGGCGCGCGGCTGCGGCGTCAATCCGCGATCAGGCGGCATAGCCCTCGAAGGTGATCTGATCGGCAACACGCCGCGCAACCTGTTCCACCTCGGCGGATTTCACCGTCCAGCACAGGATCGGCACGCCGCGCGCCTTGAGTGCGGCGACCACGGGGCTGGCAAGATCGTGCCAGTCATGGCTGATGAACGCGGCACCAACCGCATCGAAGCTGCCGATCTCGCGCAGCATGGCGCAGGTGTCTGGCGCAAGCGCGGGCCATTCCGCCGGATCGAAGGCACAGCTTGTGATCCCACGCGACAAATCGGGGGCAAGTTTCGCCATTGCGGCGATCATGGCAGGGTTGAATGACATGACCGCAACATCGCCCGCATAGCCCGCCAGCGTCGCAGCGACCGTGCGCTCAAGCGCGGGGGTGGCGCTGCCTTGCCCTTGCGACTGATCCTTCAACTCGATCAACAGCGGCACGCGGCCAGCAACTTGTTCCAGCACCGCAGCCAGCGTCGGGATACGGTCGCCGCCCTGCGACCCTGTCAGTGCGATCCGGCCCAGCGCGGCGGCGTCACGGTCGCGGACCGGGCCACTTTCCCCCGTCAGCCGGTCAAGGCTGTCGTCGTGGAACACCATCGCCACGCCATCGGCGCTCAGTTGCAGGTCAAGCTCGATCCCGTAGCCCGCCGCGATCGCGGCCGCAAAGGCGGCGGGGCTGTTCTCGATCACACCCGCCGCGCGGTCATGCAACCCGCGATGGGCGATGGGCCGGGCAAGAAGGCTGGCGGGAAGCGCAGGCATGCGATGCGCTCAGGCAGGCATGATCTGGAAAATCCCCTCGACCTCGACCGCGCAGCCAAAGGGCAGGCCACCCGCGCTGATGGCCGAGCGGCTGTGCCGCCCCTTGTCGCCCAGCACCTCGACCAACAGATCGGAGGCGCCGTTGACCACCTTGGGCTGATCGCCGAATTCCGGCGGGGCATTGACGAAGCCTGTCAGCTTCACGACCCGCACCAAGCGGTCGAGATCGCCGCCACAGGCCGCCTTGAGCTGTGCCAGCAGGTTGATGGCGCACAGCCGCGCGGCAGCCGCACCTGCTGCGATATCGAGATCGACGCCAACGCGCCCCTTGATCAACGTATCAAGTCCTGCCGCCGTCATCGGGATCTGCCCCGAGACGAAAACCATGTCGCCCGCGACAACATAAGGCACATAATTGGCCGCAGGCGCAGGCGGCGGCCCGGCCAGTTCGATGCCAAGTTCCGCCAAACGCGCTTCGATTGTTCCTGCCATTTTCGGTATCTCCAACCCGGATTTTTCGGGCGAAAGCTAGCCGCAGGCGGTGCAAAGGAAAAGGGGCCTTGCGCCCCGCCCCTCAGCTTTCGCGCAAGGCACGCGTGAAATAGATACGGATTGGTTCCAGCAGATAGGTCAGCGGGCTGCGCGCGGTCGTGCTGATATAGGCCTCAACCGGCATGCCAGGCAAAAGCACGCGCGGGGCAAGCCGGGCCATCTCGCCGTCATCGAGCATAATCTCGGCCCGGTAATGAGCGGCACCGGTGCGTTCCTCAACAAAGGCATCGGCGGAAAGCTGCGTCACCTGCCCTGTCAGATCGGGGATGTTGCGCAGATCAAGCGCCGGGAAAAGCAGGGTCGCGGATTGACCAACGAAAACCTGATCGACATGGATCGCGGGCACCTCGGCGGTGATCACGAGGGGGCGATCCTCGGGTACGATAAAGGCGATGGGATCGCCTGCGCCCAGCACCGATTGCGGGCCGAAGACCTGTAGCCCCATGATCCGCCCCGCCACCGGCGCGCGCAGGTCGAGCGCGGCCACCCGACGATCGAAATCGGCCAGCCTTTGGCGTGTCTCTTCTTCGGCGACGCGGATCTCGCGCAGTTCGGCGATGGCTTCTTCGCGCCGGGTTGTCCCGAGTTGAAGGATGGCAAGCTCGGTCTCGATCACCCGCTCGCCCGCCTCGGCCTTGCGCGCCTCCACCTCGCCCAGCGATCCGCGCAATTGCGCGGCATCGCGTTGCAGCCGCAAGACCGGGTCCGATTGGATCAGACCGCGCGCCAAAAGCCCCTCCTGCCGGGTGAGATCGGCGGCCACGAGGGCCAGTTGCTCGGCCAGCGCCGCCTCTTGCGCGGCCAGCGCCGCGATCTGGGCGGCAATCTGGTCGATCCGGCCCCGCAACTGTGCGATTTCGCGGGTCAGCGTGTCACGGCGGGCGGAAAATAGCGTGTCTTGCCCGCGCAGAAGATCGGCGAACTCCTCCTGCGCAGTGGCGGCTTGCACCAGTGCTGCGGGGAAGGTCACGCTGTCGGTTCCATCGCGTTCTGCCTCGAGCCGGGCGCGGCGGGCCCGCACTTCGAACAGGCGCGCGGCCGCCACGGCCCTATCGCGGGCAAGCGCGCCGGGTTCCAGCCGCAAGATCACTTCGCCCGCGGCGACGCGTGCGCCCTCATCGACATTGATCTCGGCCACCACGCCGCCTTCGGGGTGTTGGATCGCTTGGCGGTTACGCGCAACTTCGATCCGGCCCGAGGCCACGACAGCCCCCGACAATTCGCTGGTGACAGCCCAGCCACCGAAGCCACCGAACAGCAAGATCATGCCCAATGCGCCGATGAGCAGCGGGGCGCGCACCGACCATGCGGCTTCATGGGCAAGCGGCGCAGTCATGTCACACCCCCGGCGGTCGCCGTCTTGATATTGGCATAATTCGCCAGCGTCTTTTGCAGCACCTCTTGGGTCGGGCCGAACATGACCGGCGCACCACCAGAAAGCACCAAGAGCTTGTCGCATTCCCGAATGGCCGAGGGGCGGTGGGCCATGATCAACACCGCGCGGCCATCGGCCTTGATCGCCTGCACGGCGCGGTTGAGGGCGAGTGAGCCGTCATTGTCGAGTGCGGCGTTGGGCTCATCCATCACCACGAGAGCGGGCGCGCCGTAAAGCGCGCGCGCCAGCCCGATACGCTGAATTTGCCCACCCGACAGCCGCGCGCCAAGCCCCGAGACTCGCGTCTCGTAGCCATCGGGCAAGGCCAAGATCATCTCATGCGCGCCCGCCATACGCGCGGCGGCGACCACTTTTTCCGTATCGGGGGCCGCCGAAAGGCGGGCGATATTCTCGGCGATGGTGCCCGAAAACAGCGTCACCGCCTGTGGCAGATAGCCGATATAATTTCCCAGCGCGTCGGGGTCGTATTGATCGAGCGTGGCCCCATCGAGGCGGATCTGCCCCACCGCAGGGGGCCAAACGGCGGTGATGGCACGCGCCAGCGTCGATTTTCCCGCCCCCGAGGCACCGATCACGCCCACTGCCTCGCCCGGGGCGATGGCAAAGCTGACACCGCGCAAGGTGGGGGCCTGCGCGCCGGGGGGGATGACGGAAAGCTGGCTTACCTCCACCCGCGCCTTGGGCTGCGGCAGCGGCATCCGGGGTGGCAGGCTGACCTCGTCGCGCAAAAGCGCGGTCAGGCGACGCCATGACTGTCCCGCCTCCGCGATGGCGTTCCATTGACCGATCACCATGTCGATGGGCGCCAAGGCACGCCCAAGCAGGATGGAGCCCGCGATCATCGCGCCCGCTGTCATTTCGGCCTGCAGCACCAGATAAGCCCCCAGCCCCAAGATCGCAGATTGCAGAAACAGCCGCAGGCTGCGTGTTGTGGCGGAAAAGCCGCCGACCAGATCGCTGGCGCGCATCCCCTCGGCCAGTGCAAGGCGGCGCTGGCGGTGCCAGCGGGCAAAGGCATTGCCCTGCATGCCAAGGGCGCGGATCAATTCAGCCTCGCCCTGCATCTCGGCGGCGATACGGTCGGCCCCTTGCGCGGCCATGGCCGCGTCAGCGATCGGCCCATGGCTGCGCGCACGATTGAACAGGGCAAGCACGACCAGCGCAGCCATCCCCGCCAAGGCAAGCCATCCAAGCCACGGGTGGAACAAAAAGATCGCCGCGATGAACAGCGGGGTCCAAGGCAGGTCGAAAAGCGCCATGAAAACCGGCGATGCGGTCAGCCGTTGGACTGCGGCCAAATCCTGCAGCGCCGACTGGCCATCGCCGGTGCGCCGCGCCCGATTCAGCGCCGCATCGAAGATGCGCGTATCAAGCGCATCTTGCAATCTGGCCCCATATCGCGCGGCCACGCGCCCGCGCGCGAAATCGAGGACCGCCATCATCGCGAAAAGGAACAAGATCAACACGCTGAGCGCCAGCAGCGTCTCCTCAGAGCGCGAGCCAAGCACACGATCATAGACCTGCAACATATAGAGCGGGCCGGTCAGCATCAGCGCGTTCACCGCCATGCTGAACAGGCCGACGGACCACAACAGCCAGGCGTTGCGACGCCGAAACACCGTCAGCTCATCGGGACCAGCTTGGGAATTTCGCGTCATCTCGGCCATATGATCCATACAAAACCCCCGATGCCGGGGGCAACTCTTGACTCTGCCTTGTGCGAACACCTTTAAGCAAATCGACGCTCGCATGGCTAGATGCCGTTCGGTCCCTTTAAATTCGGTTTCGCTCGGCTAGGTTTCCGGGAGAACGATACCTGACCTTTGGATTTTGCCTTTGCCCAACTTGTCTGCATATAAACGCCCCGTTGCGATCCTTGCTATATTTGGCCTGATGATGCTTGCTGCTTGCGGCCCTGCGACGCTGCCGCAAGGTGATCGCATCGCCGATATGGACGAAGAGCAGAACCGGGCCGTGCATCGTTTCAACGTAGCGCTGGACCGGGCCGTCGTCGGGCCGACCGCGCGGGGCTATGGCAGTATCGTTCCCGAACCGATCCGTGACGGTGTGGGCAATTTCGCCTCGAACCTGTCGCAGCCCTCGCATATTTTGAACAACTTGTTGCAGGTTCGGATCGGGCAGGCCTCGCAGAACTTGTTGCGTTTCATGGTCAATTCGACGATCGGGATTGGTGGCTTGTTCGATCCCGCCACAGCCATCGGCGTGCCTGCCGCACAGACCGATTTCGGCGAAACGCTGCATATCTGGGGCGCGCCCGAGGGTGATTTCGTGATGTTGCCGGGCTTCGGCCCGTCGACGACCCGCGACACGGTCGGGCTGATCGTCGACATGGCCACGAACCCGGTGCGACAGGCCGTACCCGCCGATGATCGCCACTATGTGACTGCTGTGCAGCTGCTCGACCTGTTGGGCGACCGTTACGAGGTGGATGACCTGGTGGACGGGCTGTTCAATGAAAGCGCCGACAGCTACGCGCAACTGCGCTCGCTCTACTTGCAAAACCGCCGCTTTACCTTGGGCGGATCGGCACCGGCACTGGACGCCGTGGCCGACGACATCTATGCAGACCCTTATGTCGATCCCTATTGAAACCTGAGGTTTTCGTCATGTTTCTCATGCCTCACCACACACGACGCGCGCTTTTGCTTGGTGGACTTGCCGCGGCGGGAGCGGGCATTTTGCCTCGCGCGGCCATGGCCTTGAGCACAGCACAGGCCAGCGCGCTGGTCGAACAAGTGGCAAGCGAGATCACGCGCATTATCAATTCCGGACAATCCGAAACCGCGATGATCCGCGATTTCGAGCGTATGATGGTGCGCTACGGCGATATGCCGACCATCGCGCAATCGGTTCTGGGCCCACCCGCGCGCAGTGCAAGCAGCAGCCAGATTTCGGCCTTTGCCGAAGCATTTCAGGGCTACATGGCGCGCAAGTATGGCCGCCGTTTCCGTGAATTCCTGGGCGGCACGGTCACGGTGACCGGCGCGCAAGATACCGGCCGCTATGTCGAGGTGCTGGCAAGCGTGACGATACCGGGCGATGCCCCTTTCGAGGTGCGCTTCCGCGTATGGGATCGCTCGGGGCGGCCGCTCTTCATCGATCTGCTGATCGAAGGTGTCTCGCTGGTGATCTCGGAACGCTCCGAGATCGGGTCGATCCTCGACCGCAACGGTGGCTCAGTCGATGCGACCACCGCCGCGTTGCGTAACCTCGGCTAAGCGCAGATCACGCTCAGAAATCGAGGTTTTCGACGCTGAGCGCGTTGGCCTGAATGAATTCGCGCCGCGGTTCGACAACATCACCCATCAGCTTGGTGAAGATATCATCCGCCTCGGCCAGATCATCGACCTTGACCTGCAATAGCGTGCGCGCCTCGGGGTCGAGGGTGGTTTCCCAAAGCTGCCCGGGGTTCATCTCGCCCAACCCCTTGTAGCGCTGCAGTTGCAGGCCCTTTTGTCCCTCGTCCAGGATCGCGTTCAGCAATTCGGTCGGCCCGTGGATCAGCTGTTCACGCTCCTTGCGCGATAGCTTGGCCGGGTCGCGATACACCTCGCGGCTATCGCGGCTGACTTCGGAGAGCTTGCGCGCCTCGCCCGAGCGCAGAACCGCGCCATCGAGCGTGCGGATTTCCTCGACCCCGCGCAGCACGCGCGACAGGCGGATACCGTGATCTTGGGTAATGCGGCCTGACCAGCCGCGTTCATATTCGGCCGCGACCAGATCGAGACGGTTCGACACATCATCGGCGACGCGCTGCAGATCGTCATCGGCACGGCCCGGATCGAAGGCACCGGCGATCGCGGCCTGTTCTAGAATGTGGCGTGGGTAATGCGTCGGGAAAGCATCGAGAATGCGCTTGAAGCTGCGCGCGCCTTCGACCACGCGGGTCAGATCGGCGCCTGCGATCTCTTCACCCTTGGGCAGGCGCAAAACAGCCCCTTCGGTGCCTTGCTGGATCAGGTAATCCTCAAGCGCGGATTGATCCTTGATATAGACCTCGGATTTGCCGCGGCTGACCTTGTAAAGCGGCGGCTGGGCGATGAACAAATGCCCCCCCTCGATCAGCTGCGGCATCTGCCGGAAGAAGAAGGTCAGCAAAAGCGTGCGGATATGCGCGCCATCGACATCGGCGTCGGTCATGATGACGATCTTGTGGTAGCGCAGTTTATTGAGATTGAACTCGTCGCGCCCGATCCCCGTGCCAAGTGCGGTGATCAGCGTGCCGATCTCCTGACTGCCGAGCATGCGGTCGAACCGCGCGCGTTCCACGTTGAGGATCTTGCCACGCAAGGGCAGCACGGCCTGATTATGGCGCGAACGGCCCTGTTTGGCCGAACCACCCGCGCTGTCACCTTCGACAAGGAACAGCTCGGATTTCGCGGGATCTTTTTCCTGGCAATCAGCCAACTTTCCCGGAAGGCTGGCGACATCCATCGCGGTCTTGCGGCGCGTCAATTCGCGCGCCTTGCGCGCCGCCTCGCGCGCCAAAGCCGCTTCGATGATCTTGCCGACGATCTGGCGCGCCTCTTGGGGATGCTCCTCGAACCACTCGCCCAGCTTTTCGTTCATGAGGTTCTCGACCGCAGGCCGCACCTCGGATGAAACAAGCTTGTCCTTGGTCTGGCTGCTGAACTTGGGGTCGGGCACCTTGACCGACAAGACGCAGGTCAAACCCTCGCGCGCGTCGTCGCCGGTAAAATTCACCTTCTCGCGCTTGGCGATGCCCGAAGACTGCGCATAAAGGTTGATCGAGCGTGTCAGCGCGCCGCGAAATCCCGCCATATGCGTACCGCCATCGCGCTGCGGGATGTTGTTGGTAAAGGGCAGAACCATCTCGTTGTAGCTGTCGTTCCACCACATCGCGACTTCGACACCGATCCCGTCCTTCTCACCCGCGACGTAGATCGGCTCGGACATCACGGATGTCTTGGATCGATCGAGGTAGCGGACGAATTCGCGCACGCCGCCCTCATAGACCATTTCGACGCGCACGGGTTCGGCATGGCGTAGGTCTTCAAGCACGATCTTTACGCCGGAATTGAGGAAGGCCAGTTCGCGCAGCCGGTTTTCCAGCGTTTTGAAGCTGTATTCGAGGTTCGAGAACGTCGTGGTCGAAGCCAGAAACCGCACCTCGGTGCCGGTCTGCCCACCACTGTCGCCCACGACCTCCAGATGCTTGACTGTATCCCCGCGCTCGAAGCGGGCGTAATGCTCCTTGCCGTCGCGCCAGATGCGCAGGTCAAGCCAGTCGGACAGCGCATTGACGACCGAGACACCCACGCCGTGCAAGCCACCCGACACCTTGTAGGAATTCTGGTCGAATTTGCCGCCCGCATGCAGCTGGGTCATGATCACTTCAGCGGCGGAAACACCCTCTTCCTCGTGGATGCCCACGGGGATTCCGCGGCCATTGTCGCGCACCGAAACACTGTCATCGGGATGCAAGATAACGGTCACCGCATCCGCATAGCCGCCCAAGGCCTCGTCGATGCCATTGTCGACGACTTCATAGACCATGTGATGGAGGCCCGAGCCATCGTCGGTATCACCGATATACATGCCGGGGCGCTTGCGGACAGCGTCCAAACCCTTGAGAACCTTGATGGAATCTGCGCCGTATTCGTTCGGCGCCGGGGCGTTGTCTGCCATTGGGATCTCTGCCTGTTCTGTTCGGTGTTTTATAGCCAAAGGGCAGGGGAATGTCACGCCGCAGACACAAGATTTAGATGTTTCGCACGGGCCTGCCGCGAAACCCTTTGCCAGTGTCAGACAAACGGGATCGCCACGCCCACCAAGATCAGCAACACGCCCGAACCGATGTTGAGCCTGCGGATCGCACGGGGGCTTTGCAGCAAGCGCCGCGCGCGATCGAGAAACAGCGCAAGACCCAGATTGCCGATCAAAGGCACCACCGCCGATATCACAAGGATGACGGCGATGTCGGGTGCGGTGATCTGCGTCAGGTCGAAAAAGCCGGGCAAAAAGCCCATGTAGAACAAGATCGCCTTGGGGTTCCCGATCACGGCGGCAACGCCCACGGAAAACCCCGCCCAAAGGCCGGGCCGCGTCATCCGGCTATCGGTGCCGGGTGTCTTGGCGGGCGCACGGAACAACAAAAGCCCCATGACGATAAAGACCAAGGCCGCGACCCAGCGCATCACGGCCAACGCATCGCCATAAAGCGACAGCACCCATGCCAGCCCCAAGATCGCGCATAGGGGCCAGATCAGGTCGCCCAGCGCGACGCCAACGGCCAAGGGCCACGCCCCCGACATGCCCCCCGACAGCGCGCGCGCGGTCAGCGCCACCCAGACCGGGCCCGGCACGACCCAGAGCCCCGCCATCGCGGCAGCATAAAGGGCGAGTTGTTCAAATGTGACGGTCATCTTTATGCGTCATCGCGAAAAAGGGCCTCGCTGGCCCCGCTGTTATCCGTGACGCTGACATACTGCGCCCGCCCGCCCAATTCCGTGAACAGCTCCGGCCCCGTACCGGTCATCCAAGCCTGTGCCCCAAGCTCGCAGATTTCATCGAACAGCGCCGCCCGGCGCGCGGCATCGAGATGTGCGGCCACCTCGTCGAGAAGCACCAAGGGCGCGCTGCCTGTCTCGGCCTTGAGCGCGCGGGCATTGGCCAGCACCAGCGAAATCAACAGCGCCTTTTGCTCGCCGGTCGAGCATTGCGCGGCGGGCATGTCCTTTTCGCTGTAGACCGCCACGAGATCGGCACGATGCGGGCCGACCAAACTGCGCCCTGCGGCCATGTCGCGGGGGCGGCTTTCGGCCAAGGCGACGGCGAAATCGGCCTGGGTGGTCATATCCTCCATCTCAAGCGCAAGGGCGGCGGCGGGAAAGGCCGTCGCGGCACCCTCCTGGGCCGCCACGATCCGCGCGATGGCGTCGCGACGATGGGCGGTCAACCGCGCGCCCGCATCGGCCATTTGCCCCTCGAGCGCGCCATACCAGCGCGTGTCTTGCATACCGTCACGCAAAAGCCGGTTGCGCTCGCGCATTGCCTTTTCATAACTCAAAACCGCCTCGGCATGTTCGGGGAAAAAGCTCAGCGCGATACGGTCGAGAAAACGCCGCCGCCCGTCGGCCCCTTCGATCCAGAGCCGGTCTTGCGCGGGCACCAGCCAGACGATGCGCAACAAACGCGCAAGCGCGGTCTGCGCTGCCGTCTTGCCGTCGATCTGGGTCAAGCGCGGCTGGCCGGGTTCGGCGCTCAGGTCCACCTCGTGACCGGGTCCGCCACCGGTGATCTGGGCTGTCACTTTCCAACCGATCCCCTCGGGGCGGCGGATGATCTCATCGGCGGATGCACGGCGCAGCCCGCGACCCGGCGACAAAAGCGAGACCGCCTCGATCAGATTGGTCTTGCCAGCACCATTGGAGCCAAAAATCGCGACGGGGCGCCCGTCAAACACCAGCTTTGCGCGGCGGTGGCTGCGGAAATGGCTAAGCTGCAAATTTGCGACAAAGGGTGTCATAGGGGCGTTTTCCTGCAGGAAAACGGGCGGGAAAACTGTGGTTTTCCCAAGCGCGAAACCACGGTTTCGCGTGACGGAAAACGCGCGTTTTCCGCCCCCGTCACACCCGCATCGGCATCACGACATAGATCGCGCTGGTGTCATTGCCTTCGCGCATCAAAGTCGGCTCACCAGGCGAAGAGAACATGAACACCGCATTCTCGCGATCCACCTGGCTTGCGATCTCGAGTAGGTATTTCGCATTGAACCCGATTTCGAGCCGCTCATCGCCGTAAGCCACGGCCAATTCCTCTTCGGCATTGCCGGCGTCGGGGGCGTTGACCGAAAGCACCAGCCGATCTTCATCCAATGCCATCTTCACCGCGCGCGAACGCTCGGACGACACGGTTGCGACACGGTCGACCGCCTTGGCGAAATCGGCGGCGTCCACCTCCATCCGGCGGGTATTGTTCAGCGGGATGACGCGCGCATAATCGGGGAAAGTACCATCGATGACCTTTGAGGTCAGCGTGATCTCGGGCGTGGCGAAGCGGATCTTGGTCTCGCTCACCGACACCGCAATCTGCGCATCATCATCATCAAGCAGCTTTCGCATCTCGCCCACGGTCTTGCGCGGCACGATCACGCCGGGCATGGATTGCGCACCGCCGGGCAGATCGGCGTCGATGCGCGCCAGACGATGCCCATCGGTCGCGACCGCGCGCAAAACCTGTCCACCCTCGCTTTCGGCGACATGAAAATAGACACCGTTGAGGTAATAGCGTGTTTCTTCCGTCGAGATGGCGAATTTTGACTTGTCGAACAAACGGCGCAGAACCGGCGCGGCACAAGAGAAATTGGCCCCGTATTCTGTCGTCGACATGACCGGGAAATCTTCCTTGGGCAAGGTCGCCAGCTGAAAGGTCGACCGCCCGGCCTGCACCGTCAGCCGCCCGTTCGTCGGATCATCGGCCAAAGTGACCAAGGCCCCATCGGGCAGCTTGCGCACGATCTCGTGCAAGGTGACGGCCGAAACGGTCGTCGCGCCCGCGCGCTCGACCATCGCATTGGCGCGATCGACGACTTCGATATCAAGATCGGTGGCGCGGAAGCTGACCGTATCGCCCTCGGCCTCGATCAGCACATTGGCAAGGATCGGGATCGTGTTGCGGCGTTCGACCACCGACTGTGCCTGAGAGACAGCCCGCAACAAGGTAGCGCGCTCGATCGAGAATTTCATGGCCCTGGCTCCGACAAATGCGGGGGCTGCGAGCCTAGCCGCCTCCCCCGTGTGCACAAGCGTTTTTTTAAGCAGTGTCGCGCGCGGGCGCGGGCGTCAAGCCCCATAGGGGCCTGACATCGCTTTGCCGTGCAATCAGGCCTCGAGCATCCGGCGCAGAATCTCGGCATCTTCGGCGATTTGGCTATCCACGGCCATCAGCTCTTCGATCTTGCGCACACCGTAAAGCACGGTGGTGTGATCACGGCCGCCCAGCTTGCGGGCGATCTCGGGATAGCTGCGGCTGGTCAGGGTCTTGGACAGGAACATCGCCATCTGACGCGGTCGGGCAACAGCGCGCGCGCGGCTGGCCCCGGTGATATCAGCCTGACGAATATTGTAGTATTCACAGGTCGTCTTGATGATCTGATCAAGCGTCACCTTACGGTCGGTCGAGCGCAGGATGTCGGAAAGACAGTCTTGCACCATTTCGATGGTGACTTCGCGGCGCACCAGATCGGCGAATGCAAACAGGCGCGTCAAAGCACCCTCGACCACGCGGATATTGGTCGAGATACGCTGCGCCATGAACTCCAGCACACCCTCGGCAAGCTTGATCTGCGGGTTGCGCGCCAAGGCCTGCTCGGCCTTGTGTTGCAGGACGCCAAGGCGCAATTCGTAATCGGTGGGGTGCAGATCGACGACCAAGCCACACTGCAGGCGCGAGGCGATGCGGGTATCAAGCTCTTCCATGTCTACCGGCGCGCGATCGCCCGAGATGATGATCTGCTTGCCCTCTTCCACCAAGGCATTGAAGGTATGAAAGAATTCCTCTTGCGTCGAGGTCTTGCCGGCGATGAACTGCACATCATCGACCATCAGCACATCGACCGAACGGAAGATCTGCTTGAAGGTCATGGTGTCTTGCTCGCGCAGCGCGCGCACAAAGCGGTACATGAATTGCTCGGCCGACAGGTAAAGGATGCGCGCCTCGGGAAAACGGGTGCGCAACTCCCACGCGATCGCATGCATCAGATGGGTCTTACCCAAGCCCACGCCGCCATAAAGGAACAGCGGGTTGAAGGTGACATCGCGCCCCTCTGCCACGCGGCGCGCGGCGGCATGTGCCAACTCGTTGGGTTTGCCGACGATAAAATTCTCGAAGGTGTAGCCGGGGTTCAGCGTCGCGCCCGGCAAATCGTCGGTGCCCGTCTTGAGGCCAGCGGATGCCGCGCGCAACGATGGCCGCGATACGGAAACCGGAGCCGCATTCGCGTTGTCGGAATGGGCGGCGTCCACGGCGCAGACCGAAAATTCGACGCGATCGACGCCCACACCGGCCGAATTCAGATAGCGCAAGATCACATCACGGAAATTTTGCGACACCCAGCTGCCGAAGAAATTCGTCGGAACGTGAAAACGCGCGGTGCGGTCTTCGAGACGATCAAAAACGATGGGGTCAATCCAGGCCGAAAAGTTATTTTCACCGACAGCCTTGCGCAGCTCAACACGAACCCGGCCCCACGTCTCATTCGTCATTATCGTCCCATCCTCGTTTCTTGTTTTCATTCGCCTTGCGGCACCCGTTGCAGTCATTGCACCCCCCTCGAATGCAACGTCGTTCCGTGGATGACATCAGTTTTTTTCCAGATCTCCATCCATCGCCCGACAGGCGCCCGTACATACATGCGCCCTACCCGACCACTGCGTAGGACGTCGAATTTAAAAATATGACACGAAGGTCAGCAGCTCGGGTTCGGCGCGAGGCGAAAACGTTTAGATGCCAGTACGGACCCTCGTCCGCATGCCAACCATAGTGATTTCTTGTCTCTTCGAACTTGGCGCCGATGATGATGCCGGTTGGACGCAACTCCACCCCGGCGATGACAAGTAACCGATTTCCCCTCGATCCGCCCCCCAAGGCAACTGAATCGCATGGCCAAGCTAGCGGATTGCGCAAGGCCGCTGCAACGACTCTTCGAACTTGACACTCAAGTCTTCGGCCCTCGAATCTCCCGCAAGACGATAGCGGGTTCTGACTCCACGAAATTTTTCTCAGAAAAAAAGCGCCCCGCAATGCGGAGCGCTTTTTGAGCCACAACCCTTACGGGTTATTGTGCCGCATCTTCAGGCTTTGAGGGCCTTCACGCGGGCAGACAGGCGCGAAATTTTGCGCGACACGGTATTCTTGTGCAAAACACCTTTCGTCACACCACGCATCAGTTCGGGCTGTGCATCCCGAAGCGCGGTTTCGGCCACGGCGTAATCGCCACCAGCGATCGCTTCCTCGACCTTGCGCAGGAAAGTGCGGATACGCGAACGGCGCGCTTTGTTCACGATGGTGCGGCGCTCGGCTTGGCGGGCGCGCTTCTTGGACTGGGGCGAATTTGCCATGCTGTCTCTCTTTCGTCTCGTCGGATCTCAAAAATGCAATAGCGCGGGAGATCCCGAGCCCGGTTCAGCAACCGGGCGACTCTGGCCAAGGCGGGCCTCACACGCATGTGGGGGTGTCCATAGATGCTTTTGGCGCCATTGCAAAGCCCGGAGTTGCACAAGCCACGCCCAATCCTCGGAGCGCTTGCGGTCGGCTAGTCCTTGCAGCACGCTGCACGGTGAAAGGCGCAACATCGCCACAGCATTCAGGAGAAACCGACAATGACCACGCTTGCCGCGCGCCCTTGGGTGCCCACCATCTGCGAGGCACGGGTTCAGGGAATCGCGGCTACGACCGCGCAAAGCGCGGATGCGGCGCTGTCGGCACGGCTCGCGGCCTTGGTTGAAACGAATCGCCAGATCCACGAGCGCGACTGTTTCAACCTCAATCCCGCAACCAATGTGATGAACCCGCGTGCCGAGGCAATGCTGGCCTCGGGCATCGGTAGCCGCCCTTCGCTGGGCTATCCCGGCGACAAATACGAGATGGGGCTCGAAGCCATAGAAGAAATCGAAGTGATCGCCGCAGAGCTTGCCGCCCAAGTCTTTGATGCACGCTATGCCGAGATTCGTGTTCCCTCGGGCGCTTTGGCCAATCTTTTTGCCTTCATGGCGACCTGCCGGCCCGGCGACACGATTATCGCGCCACCCGCGACCGTCGGCGGGCATGTTACCCACCATATCGCCGGGTGTGCTGGGCTGTTTGGATTGCGCACCATCGCCGCCCCGATCTCGGCCGAGGATTTCACGGTCGATGTCACCGCACTCGCGGCCTTGGCTGAGCGTGAGCGGCCGAAACTCATCACGCTAGGCACATCGCTGAACCTGTTCGAACATCCGGTCGCCGCCGTGCGGGAGATCGCCGACCATGTCGGGGCCAAGCTGATGTTCGACGCCGCCCATCAATGCGGGATCATCGCAGGCCGCGCATGGGCCGATCCGCTGGCGGAGGGCGCGCATCTGATGACGATGTCGACCTACAAAAGCCTTGGTGGTCCGGCGGGCGGGCTGATCGTGACCAATGACGCGGAATTGGCAGAGCGCCTCGACCATATCGCCTTTCCCGGCATGACCGCCAATTTCGATGCGGCCAAATCGGCAGCTTTGGCCGTGACCTTGCTGGATTGGAAAGCCCATGGGCAGGCCTATGCAGCCAAGATGATCGCGGTGTCCAAGGCGCTGGCGGCGGCACTCAAGGCGCGTGGCGTGCCGGTCTTCGAAACCGCGCGCGGCGCGACCGAGAGCCATCAATTCGCTGTGCGCGCCGCCGGTTATGGCGGCGGCCATGCGGCCTCCAAGCGGCTGCATGCGGCGGGTTTTCTGGCCTGCGGCATCGGCCTTCCGCTGGCCGAGCTGCCCGGCGAGATGAACGGGCTACGCTTCGGCACCCCCGAGCTGGTGCGTTGGGGCGTCGATCTGGGCGACATAGATCACCTAGCGGATCTGATCGCCGAAGGGCTGTCCGCCAATGACCCGGCCCTCGTCGCGCCGCGCACGGCAGCGTTCCGGGCCAGTTTCGACCGGCTTCACTATATGCTGTAGGCCGCGCGGCTTACTTGTCGCGGAACTGCGGCTCACGCTTTTCGAGGAAGGCGGCCATGCCCTCTTTCTGGTCCTCGGTCGCGAAAAGCCCGTGGAACAGGCGGCGCTCGAACAACAGCCCCTCACGCAGCGTCGTCTCGTAGCTGCGATTGACCGCTTCCTTGACGGCCATCGCGGCAAGCATGGATTTCTCGGCGATCTTGGCGGCCGCCGCCATCGCCTCTTCCATCAGCTTCTTGGCGGGCACGACGCGGCTGACGAGGCCGCAGCGTTCGGCCTCTTCGGCGGTCATGAAACGGCCCGTAAGATGCATATCCATCGATTTCGACTTGCCCACGAAGCGCGTCAGGCGCTGCGAGCCGCCCATCCCGGCCATGACGCCAAGATTGATCTCGGGCTGGCCGAATTTCGCGGTGTCGGCCGCGATGATGAAATCGCACATCATCGCCAGTTCGCAACCGCCGCCCAGCGCGTAGCCCGAAACGGCGGCGATGACCGGCTTGCGCACGCGCAGCATATCCTCGGCGTCCTTGCCGAACAGATCATCTGAAAAGACCTCGACAAAGCTTTTCTCGCTCATCTCGCGGATATCGGCACCGGCGGCAAAGGCCTTTTCGCTGCCGGTCAGCACGATGCAGCGCACCTTGTCATTGGCTTCCGCCGCCTTCAGCGCGGCCCCCAGCTCAGCGAGCAGCGTGGAATTCAGGGCGTTCAGCGCATCGGGGCGGTTCAGCTTGATCAACGCGATGTGGTCTTCGATCTCGACGATCAGGGTCTCATAGGCCATGGGTCGGGCTCTCTGGCTATGGGTGCCGCTGGGGCTTGGGGCGGGAGGGTTAGCACCATCGCCCGTGGTTTCAAGCTATCTTTGACAGGCCGGGCAATAGAAGCTTGACCGCCCCGACTGCACCACGCGGCGGATTATCCCTTGGCAATCGAGGGTTTGGCAGGCCTCGCCCTCGCGTCCATAGGCGCGAAAACGGTGCTGAAAATATCCCAATTCGCCATCGGCCTGCCGGTAATCACGCAAGCTGGAGCCACCTGCTTCGATCGCCTCGGACAGTACATCGCGGATGATGGGAACCATGGCGGCGACTCGGGGCGGCGCGATCCGGCCCGCATGGCGCAGCGGCGAAATGCCCGCGCGATGGAGCACCTCGCAGACATAGATATTGCCCAGACCCGCGACGATGCCTTGATCCAAAAGCGCGGCCTTGACCGGGCTGCGCTTGCCCTTGAAAGCCGCGATCAGATGATCGGCGTGAAAGGCGTTTCCCAAGGGTTCGGGGCCGATGCCCGCGATAAGCCTATGCCGCTCGACCGCATCGGTCGGGCATAGATCCATCGCCCCGAAGCGGCGCGCATCGTTGAAGGTGACGCGCGCGCCCGCATCGGTGTCGATCACCACATGGTCATGCTTTTCTGGCGCGGGGTGCAGATGATGGAATTGCGCCAGCATGTCGCGCGCGCCTTCAGGCGCCGAGACGATCATCCGCCCTGACATGCCCAGATGCACGATCAAGGTCTCGCCCGTATCCAGATCGGCAAGGATATATTTCGACCGTCGCCGGAGCGCCGTGATCCGCGCGCCCGTCAGACGCGCGGCCATATTCTCGGGAAAGGGCCAGCGCAGATCGGGGCGATTGACCATCGCCTGCGCGATGCGCGCGCCCTCCAGCACGGGGGCGAGCCCGCGACGGACTGTCTCGACTTCTGGAAGTTCGGGCAAAGCGGGCTTTCCTATATCACGGGCGGCGTTGTAACGCGCTGATGTGCCTCTATAAGAAGAGGCGGACGAGAAAAAGGACAAGCCCGATGGCCGAAGACAGCACAGGTCGCACGACCCATTTCGGTTTTCGGGATGTGGCCGAAGACGACAAGGCCGGCATGGTGCATGGCGTCTTTACCAATGTCGCGTCCAAGTACGACATCATGAACGATGTGATGAGCGTCGGCATCCACCGCGTCTGGAAGGACGCCTTGATGGATTGGCTTGTGCCGCGCGACGGTCAGCGCCTGCTCGATGTGGCAGGCGGCACGGGGGATGTGGCGTTCCGCTTTCTGGGCCGCGCGCCCGGCGCGACCGCCACGGTTCTCGACATGACCGAATCGATGCTGGTCGAGGGGCAGAAACGCGCCGAGGCCGCGCAGATGGCCGAGAAGCTCGACTGGATCGTGGGCGACGCCATGGCGTTGCCTTTCGAGGATAACAGTTTTGATCGCTACACGATCAGCTTCGGCATCCGCAACGTGACCCGCATTCCGCAAGCGCTGTCCGAGGCGTTTCGCGTGCTGCGCCCCGGCGGGCGGCTGGTGGTACTGGAATTCAGCCAATTACCCAATGAGGGGCTGCAAAAGCTCTACGACCTATATTCCTTCAACGTGATTCCGCGCATGGGCCAGCTGATCGCCGGCGATCGCGACAGCTACCAATACCTCGTCGAATCGATCCGCCGCTTTCCCGATCAGGACACATTCGCCCAGATGATCCGCGATGCAGGCTTTGAACAGGTCAGCTATCGCAACCTGTCGATGGGGATCGCAGCACTTCATTCGGGGTGGAAAATCTGAGGTGAAGGGTCCGCACAACATCTGGCGGCTGATCCGCACCGGCGCGACCTTCGAGCGAACCGGCGCGATGGGCGCTGTTCTTGAAGCGGTCGACGCGCCTCGTTCGATCCGTATCGCAGCCCGCATCTTGGGTTGGCCGTTCAAGTTTCTGGGTCTGCGCGGTGATCCCAAAGTGCCGCCCGTGCCGCGCGCGCTAACCGCCCTTGGGCCCGCCTATATCAAGTTCGGCCAGATCCTTTCGACCCGCCCCGATGTGGTCGGCCCCGAGATGGCGCTGCAACTTCAGGTCTTGCAAGACAAGCTACCGCCCTTTCCATTGGCCGAGGCCCGTCGCGTGGTCGCGGCTGAAATGGAAAAACCGATCGAGGCGCTTTTCTCCGAGTTTTCCGAACCCGTCGCCGCCGCCTCGATCGCGCAGGTGCATCGCGCGAGGCTCGCCCATGACGGGCGCGAGGTCGCGGTCAAGATCCTGCGCCCCGGCATCGAGCGCGCCTTTCGCAAGGATATCGACGCCTTTTACCTGATCGCTTGGGTGGTCGAGACGCTGTCGCCCGCCTCGCGCCGCTTGCGCCCGCGCGACGTGATCGAACATTTCGAAGGCGTGGTGTTGCAGGAATTGGACCTGCGCATCGAGGCCTCGGCCTGTGGCGAGTTCCACGCAAATACCAAGAACGACGCGGGCTTTGTCGTGCCGCAGGTGGAATGGTTCATGTCCTCGCGCCGCATGATGACGCTGGGGTGGGTCACGGGCACCACGCTGTCGGATCTGGAAACCATCGACGCCAACGGCATCAACCGCCGCGAGATGGGCGCGCGGGTTTTACAGATGTTCCTGCGCCACGCGCTGCGCGACGGGTTTTTCCACGCCGATATGCATCACGGCAACCTCAAGATCGCGCCCAATGGCGACCTGGTGGCGCTGGATTTCGGGATCATGGGGCGCCTCGATGCCTATACCCGCCGTGTCTATGCCGAGATCTTGATGGGGTTCATCCGCAAGGATTATCGCCGCGTCGCCGAGGTGCATTTCGAAGCGGGCTATGTGCCTGCCGACCGCGATATCGACGAGTTCGCCCAAGCGCTGCGCTCTGTGGGCGAGCCAATCTTCGGCATGGATGCCAGCCGCATCTCGATGGCGCGGCTTTTGGCCTATCTCTTTGAAGTGACCGAACGTTTCGGGATGGAGACACGGACCGAGCTGATCTTGCTGCAACGCACGATGGTGGTCGTCGAGGGCGTCGCCCGCTCGCTCGACCCCGAAATCAATATCTGGACCGTCGCCCGCCCCGTGGTCGAAGATTACATCCGCGAGAACATCGGCCCCAAGGCCGCATTGCGCGATCTGGTCGCGACGGCGCGCGTGCTGGCCCGCTTTGGGCCGCGCCTGCCCGCGCTTGCGGAGAAGGCGCTGTTGGCGCAAGCGAACCCGCCGCGCATCGAACGCCGCAGCCCTTGGCCCGAACGGTTGGGCATCGCATCCGCGGGCCTGATCCTTGGGGCGGGTGTGGTGATACTTTTGGCCTATCTGATCTGATCATCAGGGCGCGGGGCGACCAAGCCCCAGAAGATCGCTTGCTGGAATGCCCACGCCCCCCTCCATCGACAACCACACCTCCTGATCGACCATCGCGACCTCTTGGATGGTGCCGTAGACCATTGCGCCACGTTCCTCGATCATCTCCTCACCTGACCAATTCTGAACCGAAAAGCTGTAAAGCCCTGGCGGCAGAACGCTGCCATCGACTCCGGCACCATCCCAAATCAAGCTGTCATCGCTCAGCGGAATCGGCAGTTGTTGAACGACCGCGCCCGCCTCGTCGCGAACGATCAATTCCATCCGGTCGGCCAGCACATGGCGCGCGCCCGCCAGCGTCACGCTTTGCCCTTCGAAATTGACGGGCATTTCGGCCCGCGCCTGCATGCCGATCCACGCGCCGATCTGCCCCATGCCCAGCGTTTGCAGGCCCGCTTGCAGACCGGTCAGCAATTCATTGCTGCGCACCTGCTGTTCCACGGCCGAGAATTGCGCCAATTGGCTGGCGAACTCGGTCGATTCCATCGGATTGAGCGGGTCTTGGTTCTGCATCTGCGTTGTCAGAAGCCGCAGGAATGTCTCGAAATCCGAGCTGATCGTACCCGCGCCACTGGCTGCGCCGCCACCTTGGGTGCGCGATCCGAAGCTTTGGGTGCTTTGAAGGATATCCATCTCGCTCTCCTCTCTAAAGCCGTAAATCAAGGCCCGATGCCGCCACCTGTAGGGGGGCGCCGATGACGGGGCTGAGGGAACGGTTGATCGGGTGATCATGCCCCTCTGGCGCGCGGGTATGTTCATCATCGCGGGGCTGTCGCCCACCTTGACCGCCACCTGAAATATCGACCGATGGCGCATCAAGGCCTTGGCGCGCGAACTCATCGGCCAAGAGCGAAAGATGGCGGCGCATCAGATCCGCGGTCTCGGGGCGTTCGGCGGTGATCGAAAGGGTCATCACGCCATTCACCTCGACAAGGCTAAGGCGGACACGGCCAAGCTCGGGCGGGTCGAGCGCGATATCGATCGGTCCACCAAGCTCGGCCTGAAGCTGTGCGGAGGCGGTGACGATTTGCTGGCTCGCGCTTTGGGCAAGCATGGGCAAATCCGGCGCGCCGGGACCAATCCGCACCGCCAATGCCGGGGCCGTACCATTTGCGAGGCTCAAGCTCGCATCGCTTGGATCACCCATGGCGCGCATGTCACGACCGGGCATGGAACCGAAAAAGGGGGCGACGCTTTCAGCCGGCATTCCTTGCGGGAGGGCCATGGGGATTTGCGCCGCTTGTGTCTGTGGCTGTGGCGCGGCGGGCTGCATCGGCGCGGGTATTGCGACGTTTGCGGGCATGGCCGCACCACCCCAAGCCTGTGCCGCGGGGTTTGTGACCACGCCGCTCTCGACTTGTTTGGGAAGGGCTGTCTGCTGGTCGCGCGGGGGAAGTGGCATTGCCGGGATCATTGGCTGTGGCTGGGTTGGCGCAAGGTCGGTCACGGCCCGTGACGATGGCGCGGGTCGCGGGCCCATCAGGGCAATCGACATGTCAGGAACGGATGCATGCGCCATTGGCGTTGCGATCGGCTGCGGCATAGGCGCGTGCAGTTGCGGCATTGGCAACGGGGGCGCGGACGCATGATCGGGCGCGATCCTGGTTGGGACAGGCACGGCCACATCGCTCGGCCCCTTGGTGACAACAGTTTGCGGGGCGACCATCACCGCGCTCTTGGCCACGGTAGGCGGCAAGGTCGGCGGTAAGCCCGGCGCGGGCGTGCGATCCGCAACTGCGCCCTTGGGCAACAGCAGATGATCGGACAGCAGGGGTGGATCACCCGGTAATTGTATAAGATCGCCTCCCATGGGGTATCTGGCTGGCACGGACGACCAAGGGCCATTGCCCTGACCCACCATGATCGCCGCTGGTGCGCTGGCGGGTGCCATCGGCGGCTTGGGTTGGGCATTGGGCGGGCTGCCGAAATCTACCACGGCAAGCCTTGCCGCTTTGGGCGCATCGCGCAGGGGTGGAACAAGTTCGGGTGGCGCTTCCATCATCGTCGCCATTGGCGCGGGCGCTATCGGCGCTTCACCATCCGAAAGCCGCATCAGCGTCGCTGCGGCGACGGGCTGGGTGGTCAATGTGGGCTTTGGCATGACGGGGCCGGTCACCGCCAGTTCAAAGACCGACCTCTCGGGACCATCGCGATCGGGGAGCGTGTTTTCTGACAACGCGGCCGCGTTGGGCATGCGCATGGTCGGATCGGATGGGGGAGACCACGCGACATCCACCAAAGGCGCGGAATCATCTGGCATTGGTGTATCTTGGGCGCGCGCAATCGCGGCAATGCTTGCCGGCACCACCAGCGACACCGCAGCCGATGCATCGGGCAAAGACTCGCCGGGTTTTGGCATGGATCGGTGTTGCGTCGACACCATTCCCGGCAAAGATTGGGGCATGGCCACGACCATTTCTGCATGCGCGCCGCCCTGATCGATCATCGGAATGGCGGGCAAGACGTCGAGGCGCGTGAATACGGCCATGAACGCCCCGTCTTTCCCGGGGTCGGGCAAGGTGTGTCTCTGGCGCGCGATCAAGTCGGGCATGGCCAAAGGGCCCTTGAACAGGTCATCCATTCTGGCTGTCCTCATTGCGGTCGGCGCCTTTTATGGGCCCATAGCTCCTTACGAATTCTTTACGCCCCGCTGTCAGATTGCCGCGAAATCGTTTTAATCCGAGGTAATCCCGTGACCGCCCCGATCGCGTCCGCCAGCGGCAGCTTGTCACTGCAACAAGGCAAAGACATCGACCAAACCGCCGCCTTGCGGGAGGTCGCCCAAGAGCTGGAGGCCAGTTTCCTCGCGGAAATGCTCAAACAGGCGGGCTTTGGCGAATCGCGCGACAGTTTCGGTGGTGGCGTGGGCGAGGAACAATTCGCCTCGCTCTTGCGGGCAGAACATGCACGCGCCTTGGTCGAACGTGGTGGCATTGGTCTGGCCCAGTCGCTTTACACGGCCCTCGTCGCGCGCGGCGACCACCTTGGCGGAGGGAACCAATGACACGCGATGCCGGCCCGATCGCAGCGTTGAGCTTGCTACTGGAACAACAGCGATCCGCCCTTTTGGTCGGTGATGTCGACGAGCTGGCCAAACTTCCCGAAAGGCTGGAGCTGGCCATGCACCAATTGGCCCGTGGCACGACCGATCCAGCGGCTTTGGCCGATCTGGCGCGGATCGCCGCGCGCAATGCCCGGCTTATGATGTCGGCGCGCGAAGGCTTGGCGCGGGCCAAGCGCGATGCCGCCCCCGCAACGCCGCTGACAACCTATGACGCGCAGGGACGCAAAGCAGCCAGCACGCCTCACGGCCAGCTGATCTCGCGGCGATGAGGCCGTTAAAATCCGCTGCAAAACGCGTGGCGAATTAGGCCATTGTTCACATCTGACGGGCGAATTTCGCTCTGCACCCGATCGGGTGGCGCACCGCCGAAGGACGGGGTGCAGGTGTCAGGATGACGCTTCGCCGGGGCTGTTCGCGGCCTCGATTTTCTTGGCGCCGAAATGCGCCGCGACCGAAAATAGGAAGGGGACACTATGTCCAGCATTCTGACCAACAACAGCGCCATGGTGGCGCTGCAAACGCTCAAATCCGTCAATTCGAACCTGCAAAAGACGCAAGCCGAGATTTCGACCGGGAAATCCGTCGCCAACGCGCGGGACAATTCCGCCGTATGGGCGATTTCCAAGGTGATGGAGTCGGATGTGAAAGGGTTCAAGGGCATCGCCGAAAGCCTCAGCTTGGGTGAATCCACCGTCGCCGTGGCCCGCACCGCCGCCGAGACGGTCACCGACCTTTTGACCGACATCAAGGGCAAGATCGTCGCCTCGCAGGAGGAAAACGTCGATCGCAGCAAGATCCAGACCGATATCGATGCGCTGCGCAGCCAGATCACATCGGTGATCGGCGCGGCCCAATTCAACGGGCTGAATCTTGTGCAAGGTACCGATGCGGTCAATGTGCTGTCTTCGCGCGACCCGGCGCGCGATGGCACGGTCACGGCGCGCAATATCACCGTGGACCGGCAAGACCTCACGACCGAGGCGGGCGACTTCGGCACGGCGGAATCGGCCGCCAACTCGGCGGGTTTCGCGACAGTCGGCACCGGCACGACCAATAGCGCGACGATGATCGCCACCACCGGCTCGACCCTGCAGATCGGGATCGGGGCGGCGAACGCCGAAACCTACAATATCACCATCGATGGCAATGAGTTCAGCTTCACCAGTGACGCCGATGGCACCACGGCCGAGGTTCAGGCAGGCTTTGCAGCCGCGATCAACGCACGCGGTATCGAGGGGCTGACGGTCGATATCGGCACGACCGACAAGATCATCTTGCGCAACACGAACGCCTTCAGCGATTTCTCGGTGACGGCAACGGCGGGCACAGCCACCAACCTTGTGGCTGAATCGATCAACGGCGCGACCGTTGCCGGGGCCGATGCGAACAATCCGCAATCGCTGGTGCAGCGGGCGACCACGATCAACTTCTCGGCCAGTGCCGCCGTGGAAGAGGGCCGCGGTTTCCAGGTCAATCTCGGCAGCGACAATTTCGTCTACGTCGCGGGCAATGGCGAAACCATGGAAGATGTCGCGCGCGGCCTGAAGACCGCCATCGACTCGGCCGGGGTAACGGGGCTGACCGCCGAGGTGCAGTATGATTCCGCCAATGATGCGTGGCGGCTGGCCATCGATGATGCCGAAACCGGTGGCGGTACGCTGACGCTGCTGGCCAACACCGGCGATGGCACGGCCTCGGGCGGGTTGTTCGGGCTCGACAATATCGACGTCACCAGCGATGCCGGCGCCGATGCGGCATTGTCCAACATCGAAACGCTGATCCAGAACTCCATCGACGCAGCCGCATCCTTCGGCTCGGCCGAAGGACGGATCGAGACGCAGTCCAACTTCGTCTCGAAACTGATGGATAGCCTCAAGGCCGGGATCGGCACGCTTGTCGATGCGGATATGGAGGCGGCTTCGGCCCGGTTGCAGGCGTTGCAGGTGCAACAGCAGCTTGCGACGCAGTCCTTGTCGATCGCCAATCAGGCGCCGCAGAACATCCTCGCGCTGTTCCGCTGATCTGACGATTCCGCGGGGAAGGCGACTTCCCCGCGGATACCGGACCAGACCCGCCACCAGACCCAGCATTCACAAGGACAGATCCCGTGACAGCCACCCAACTTGCCCATTCCGCCTATGCGGCCGCCAGCGCCCCGGTGCGCACCAGCCGCGGCAGCGAACACGCCATCTTCGAACGGGTGACGGCCCGCTTGAAGCGCGCCACCGATCCGAACGCGGATATCGCGCATCGCGCCGCGGCGCTTCATGAGAACCGCCAACTCTGGATCACGCTGGCAACCGATATTGCCGGACCAGAGAATGCCCTGCCCCAATCCTTGCGCGCCCAGCTTTTCTATCTCGCCGAATTCTCGCTGCTGCAAAGTGCGACCGCATTGCGCGATCCGACCGCGATCGAGGCGCTGATCGATATCAACAAGGCCGTGATGCGGGGCCTTGATGGCGTGGCGGATCCGGCATGAGTGGCCTGGTTCTCAAGCTTGGGCCGCGTGAACGGGTCTTGATCAATGGCGCCGTGGTGGAAAATGGCGACCGCCGCACGCGCTTGGCGATTCTGACGCCCAATGCCAATATCTTGCGCCTGCGCGACGCGATCCACCCCGAGCAGGTCAACACCCCTGTCCGGCGTGTCTGTTATATCGCGCAGCTGGTCTTATCGGGCGATATCGACTTCGCCGAGGCCAAGGGGCAACTTCTGCGCGGGATGGAACAGTTGAGTCAGGTCTTCACCGACCCCGACAGCCGCGCACAACTCGACCGCGCCACGGACTATCTCTCCGAGGGGCAGGTCTATCACATGCTCAAGGCGCTGCGCACCCTGTTGGCGCGCGAAGAACGCCTGATGGCCACGCGCGAGCATTAGGGCATGACGCCGCTCATCCCCTTGGGCGGCTATGCGGGCTGGCGGTTTCTGTCCGCCAGCCTCGACACACAGCTTGCGCGCTTTTCGCAAAGCCCGGTCGCAGCGCGCGACATGGATTATTTCCGTGCCGAGATCGGCAAGATCACCAGCGCCGAAGATCTGGTCGCCGATTTCCGCCTTCTGCGCGTGGCGCTTGGCGCTTTTGGGCTGCAAGACGACCTGCCCAACCGCGCCTTCATCCGTAAGGTCTTGGCCGATGGGGTCAGCGCCGATGGCGCGCTGGCCAACCGGCTGGCCGATAAACGCTATCGCGCCTTTTCCGAGGCTTTCGGATTCGGCGGCCCCCTGCCGCCGCGCACTGGCACGGCGGCCTTTGCCGACCGCATTCTCGCCCGCTTCGAACGACAGGAATTCGAGCGCGCGGTGGGTGAACAAAACCCCGATCTGCGGCTGGCGCTGAGTGCCGTCCGCGAATTGCCCGAGATCGCCGCCCGCGGTTTGCGCGACAGCACCGCTTGGCTGAGCGTGATGGGAAACCCGCCGCTACGCGCCGTGTTCGAAACAGCCTTTGGCCTGCCTAAATCCATCGGCACGCTCGATCTCGACCAACAGGTCAAGGCCTTTCGCGATGGGGCCGAGCGGCGCTTCGGCACCGCCGATTTCGCCCAATTCAACCAGCCTGACCGGATCGAGGATCTGATCCGCAGCTTCACCTTGCGATCAGAGGCGGCAAGCACACCCTCTCCACTGACACGCGGTTTCGTGGCATTGACGCTTTTGCAGTCCGCCCTGTGACGATCGCTCAATCCGACGATGCGCCCGTCATGGCGAACGACCGCGCGGATGCAGCGGGTTGGCCATCCTCCAGCAGCGCGTGAAGCTGGGCAAAGCTATCTTCCGGCGCGCACGCGGCGCGGGAAACAAAGCTGTCTAAACCCGGCCAAGCGGCGATGGCACGATCGGTCAAGGCATCATGGCCCGCCACGTAAAGCCCCGATTGCACCATCAACTCCGCCCGGTCATAGGCCCCCATCAATTGACGCGCGCGCGCGATGACCCGGTTCTCATCAGCCGTGGCCGCAGCCGGCAGGGCACGCGAAACCGAGCGCAGCACATCGATCGCCGGATAGCGCCCGCGTTCGGCGATCTCGCGGCTGAGAAGGACATGCCCGTCCAGCACTCCCCGCATCACATCGGCCAGCGGCCCTTCCATATCCGAGCCCGCCACCAGAACCGCAAGAACGGCCGTGATATCACCCTGCCCCGCAGCCCCGGGACCGGCCCGCTCGGCCAGCGCCATCACGCGCTGCGCCATGGAAGCGGGAAACCCATTGGGACCGAACGCCTCTCCGGCGGCGGCCGCGACCTCGCGCTGGGCCTCGGCGAAGCGTGTGATGGAATCGGCCAAAACCAGCACATGCCGCCCCTGATCCCGGAAATATTCCGCCACCGCCATCATCGTGAGCGCCGCGCGCGCGCGTGTCAGCGCGGGCCTGTCGGAACTTGCGGCGACCACGACCGACCGCGCCAACCCCTCGGGGCCCAAGGTATCGGCCACGAAATCACGCACCTCGCGCCCACGCTCGCCGATCAGACCGATCACGACGACATCAGCGACCATATTCTGCGCCAGCTGCGCGATCAGGCGCGACTTGCCCACGCCCGAACCCGCAAAAAGCCCAACGCGCTGTCCGCGCACGATCGGAAGGATGGTGTCGAACACCGCCAGCCCCGTCGCCAAGCGCGCGCCCAGCCCGCGCCGATCCGCCGGATGTGGCGGCGACGCCTCAAGAGGATAGGAAACAAGGCCGGGGAAAAGTGGCCTGCCATCCATGGGCTGCCCATCGGGATCGATCACCCGGCCCAGCCAGCTTGCATGCGGGGCGATCGTCGCAGGGCCGAGATGCGTTGCAGGCAGGCCAAGCCGTAACCCATCGCCCGACCCCTCTGGCATGACGGTACATCCCTCGGGGTCGATGCGCAGAACCTCGGCCATCAAGCTGTCGCCAAGCCGCATCCTGTCGCCAAGCGCCGCCACATGCCCCAAGCCCGTGACCACCACATGATCGCGTCCAAGGGCCGCGACCCGACCCACATGACGGGCCGGGCTGATCATGCGCAACCGCGCGCGCAAAGGGGCGAAGACATCGGTCGTCACGGGCGGTTCCTCCGGCCATCGCGGCCCCGGGGTGGGTCGCGTCACTTACGGTTTCTAAAGGAATCACCGTTAAGCATCCGTGTAGCCGAAATGGGAGAAACCCAGATGTTCGACAGGCTCGAGATTTT
>NZ_CBFIIK010000008.1:0-51747 GCF_965662675.1 Roseicyclus sp.
GGCGGGCACCGGGCGAGCCGCCCCCTACCCTGTTCGAGTTCATTCCCGACAACGCTATCGTGTTCGCCGACGAAAGCCATGTGAGCGTACCACAAATCGGCGGCATGTATCGCGGCGACTACCGGCGCAAGTTCACGCTGGCCGAACACGGCTTCCGGCTGCCGTCCTGCATGGATAACCGCCCCCTCAAATTCGAGGAATGGGACGCGATGCGCCCCCAATCCGTATTCGTTTCTGCCACGCCAAGCGCGTGGGAACTGGAACAGGCCGGCGGCGTCTTCACCGAACAGGTGATCCGCCCCACGGGCCTTTTGGATCCGGTCGTGGAAATCCGGCCGGTCACGATGCAGGTCGACGATCTGCTCGACGAGATCCGCCGCGTCGCGGCACGCGACATGCGGGTGCTGGTCACGACGTTGACCAAGCGCATGGCCGAGGATCTGACCGAATACCTGCATGAACAGGGCATCCGCGTGCGCTACATGCATTCCGACATCGACACGATCGAACGGATCGAGATCCTGCGCGACCTGCGGCTGGGGGCCTTTGATGTGCTGATCGGCATCAACCTGTTGCGCGAAGGTCTCGACATTCCCGAATGCGGGCTGGTGGCCATTCTGGACGCTGACAAGGAGGGGTTCTTGCGCTCCGAGACCTCGTTGATCCAGACCATCGGACGCGCCGCGCGCAACGCCGAGGGGCGCGTGATCATGTATGCCGACCGCATCACCGGCTCGATGGAGCGGGCGCTACGCGAAACCGATCGCAGACGCGCCAAACAGATCGCTCATAACGAGGCGCATGGGATAACGCCCGCCACGGTGAAAAAGAACGTCGAGGATGTTCTGGCAGGGCTTTACAAAGGCGATACAGATATGGCGCGCGTCACCGCCAAGATCGACAAGCCGATGGTAGGGGCCAATCTGGCGGCCCATCTCGACGGGCTGCGTGCCAAGATGCGCAAGGCGGCCGAGAACTTGGAGTTCGAAGAAGCCGCCCGCCTGCGCGACGAGGTTAAGCGATTGGAAGCAGTGGAGCTTGCCGTGGCAGACGATCCGCTTGCCCGCCAATCCGTGGTCGAGGACGCGGTGGAAGAGGCGGTCAAGATGAAAGGCCGATCAACCGCAGGGCGGCCGGGGCAAAGGGGCGGAAAGGCGCGACCGCGCCGTTAATCACCCCCCCGCGCCGCCCGGCACCACGGTCAGGCCAAGGCCCTGCCAGTTCTGCATACCGCCCCGGTAATAGCTGATGTTCTCGGCTGGAAAGCCCGCCTCGATCATCCGGCGCGCGGCGGTGGGGGATTGTCCGCACCACGGGCCGTTGCAGAACAGGACGACCTTTTTCAAATCACCCTCGCATATCCAGCCATCGAAATCGGGTTCGCAGCCCAATTCGCCCAAACGGTCCGCCGCCTCGGTATAGGGGACCGAGACCGCGCCGGGGATGGTGCCCGCCTCGAATTCGGGGCGGATGCGGCCATCCAGCACCAGCGTGTCCGGGTCTTGCAGCGCCGCGATCACCTCCAGCTCGCCGATGGGCGTGACACCGGGCGCAGGCACCATCGGTTGGATGCAGAAATTCGGGCAAGGCCGGGAGGTCAGCGTCCAATCACCCTCCAACCGGGCGGCATTGTCTTGGTTACGCGTGACCTCGACCATGCCCGAGGGCGTCGGCACGCTGGCCGAAAACATATCAGGCGTCAGGCCGACGGGATCGGCGGCAGCCGACAACGGAAGGGCGATCAGGCCCAGAACGAATACCAGATTTTTCATCATAACCTCCCTAGACTTCGTCCCTAGGGTCAAGCAGCAAGCGCCAACAGTCAACCTGCGGTTGGTCGCAGCCTTGCCAAACGCGTATTGCGTGCCATTTTGCGGATGATGCTGCGCATGATCCTGCCGATCTTGACGATTCTTGCCCCCCTGCCCGCCACCGCGTGGGAGGCAGGTCGCGCAGGCGCACTCTGCACCCTCAGCGATGCCACCGGCGATGTGGTGCTGACCCATGACCCGAACGGTCCGGTCTATACCATCACCGCGCGCCGCAGCGATCCTTGGCCCGAGGCGGCGATTTTCGGGATCACCTTTCTGGGCCAAGATGGGCTAACCATCACCACAGATCGCCATATCCGCTCAGAGGACGGGCGCGCCATCACGGTCACCGATCAGGGGTTCGGCAATCTGTTGGCGGGCATGCGCGGCAATGACACCGCGACGCTCTTCGCCGGGCCGGTCAGCAAGACGGTCTCGCTGGCCGGGGCCGCACCCGCGGTCGCAGCATTCGAGGACTGCACACCGCTGCCGCTGTCCTAGCCCGCGCGCCGAAAGGTCAGGTAATGCGGCACGCGCCCCTCGCGCAGGGCCTTTTGCTCGTAGCGGGTCGAGATCCAATCACCCCACGGGTTGCGCCAATCATCGGCGCCTTCGGCCAACCAGTCGAAACCATGGCGCGGCACCTGTTCCAAGGTCTGCCGGACATAGTCGGGAATATCGGTCGCCACGCGAAAGATCGCGCCGGGTTTCAGCACCCGGGCAAGGGGTTCAAGATGCTCGGGCGTCACGAAACGGCGGCGATGATGGCGCGCCTTGGGCCAAGGGTCGGGATAAAGCAAAAACGCCCGCGCGACCGAGGCGGGTGGCAGCACATCGAACATGTCGCGCACATCGCCGGGATAGACCTTGAGGTTATCCACGCCTGCACGGCGGATCTTGCCCAATAGCATCGCCACGCCGTTGATATAGGGCTCGCAGCCGATGATCCCGATGTCGGGGTTCAGCCCGGCTTGATGGACCATATGCTCGCCCCCGCCAAAGCCAATCTCGAGCCATGTCTCGCGCCCAACGAACATGGCCGCCAGATCGAGGGGATGGCGGCCGGGGTTCTCTTCCCAACCCACCGCGCCGGGGCTGAGCGCGTCGAGATCCTCTTGCAGATAGACCTCTTGGCTGTCGCGCAGATGCTTGCCACGGCGGCGGCCGTAGAAATTGCGCGGCGGGCGGTCGGGGTGGTGGATCTTGGGCAAGTCACATCCTCGGTCGGTCACAGCGCCGCGGTCTAGCCCGTTGGGGCGGCGGTCTCAATCCCCTGCCCTTCCTTTTGCCCGGCGGATGATTATCTATGTCAATCACAGCCAATGGAGGCCGCGCCATGTTCGGGCAATCCATCAAGCTTTTCGATCTGCTGGGCTTTCCGATCCGCATCGATGCCAGCTGGTTCCTGATCGCCGGGCTGATCGTCTGGAGCTTGACGACAGGCTATTTTCCCCAAACCCTGCCCGGCTTGGCGCCGATGGGCCATCTGGCCTTGGGCGTGGTGGCGATGCTGGGGCTATTCGCCAGCCTGATCCTGCATGAACTGGCCCATTCGCTTGTCGCGCGGCGCTATGGGCTGGGGATCGGGGGGATCACCCTGTTCCTGTTCGGCGGGGTCGCGGAATTGAACGACGAGCCGAAAAGCGCCGCTTCGGAATTCTGGATCGCGATTGCCGGCCCGGCGATGAGCGGCGCGCTGGCGCTGCTCGCCGGGCTGATCGCCGCCGCCCTCCCCGACACCGGGGTGCTTGCGGTGTTGGTGGGCTATCTGGCGGCGGTGAACCTGATGCTGGCGCTGTTCAACCTGCTGCCCGCCTTTCCGCTCGACGGGGGCCGCGTCTTGCGCGCATGGCTGTGGCATCGCTCGGGCGATCTATTGGCAGCGACGGCCAAGGCCAGCGGCACGGGGGTGGTGTTGGCCTTCGGGCTGATGGGCCTTGGGCTTCTCTCGGCGATATCGGGGGGCGGGATCGGCGGGGTCTGGCTGGTGATGATCGGCTTTTTCGTGCTGACCGCTAGCCGCGGCGCCTATCAGCAGCTTTTGGTGAAAGATGGTTTGCGCGGGCGCCATGTGGCCGATCTGATGACGACCAATCCGCATATGGCCCACCCCGGCATGCGCCTTGACGCTTTGGTCGAACAGGTGATGCTCGCCCATGCTATCAGCTTTGTGCCGGTGATCGCGGAGGGCCAGCTTGTCGGCCAGATCGACACGCGGATGGTGCAAGCCACTCCGCGCGTGGAATGGGGCCAGCGCGATGTGGCAAGCGTGATGGCGCCGGTCGATCCCGACTGCGTGATCTCACCCCAGATGACGGCGCAAGACGCGCTGGCGCGGCTGATCGCAGGGCCGGGGCGCAAGTTGATCGTGGTCGATCGTGGTGTGGTTTGCGGGGTGCTGAGCCTGCGTGACCTACTGGGTCATATCGCCGTGATGCAGGCCTTGGGTGGTGTCAGCCATTCGGTTCGAACGGGCAAGGCCATCGCCCCGCCCGTTCGAAAGCCGATGCTCAGACAGCAGCCTTGAGCGCCTCGACCAGATCGGTCTTTTCCCAGCTGAAGCCGCCATCGGCCTCGGGGGCGCGGCCGAAATGGCCATAGGCCGCGGTGCGCTGGTAGATCGGCTTGTTCAGCCCCAGATGGGTGCGGATGCCGCGCGGCGTCAGGCTCATCACCTTGCGGATCGCGGCCTCGATCCGGGCGGCGTCCACCGCGCCCGTGCCATGCGTGTCAGCATAGATCGAAAGCGGTTCGGCCACGCCGATGGCATAGCTCAGCTGAATGGTGCAGCGCCGGGCAAGGCCCGATGCAACCACGTTCTTGGCCAGATAGCGCGCGGCATAGGCGGCCGAACGGTCCACCTTGGTCGGGTCTTTGCCCGAGAAGGCGCCGCCACCATGCGGTGCCGCCCCGCCATAGGTGTCGACGATGATCTTGCGACCCGTCAGGCCCGCATCCCCATCGGGGCCGCCGATGACGAATTTGCCCGTCGGGTTGACCCACCAATTCGTCGCGGGCGTGATCCAGCCCGCGGGCAGAACCTCGCGGATATACGGCTCAACCACCGCGCGCACATCATCCGATGTCATCGCCTCATCAAGATGCTGGGTCGACAGCACGATCGAGGCCACCTCGACCGGCTTGCCACCCTCGTAGCGCAGCGTGAGCTGGCTTTTGGCATCGGGGCCAAGCGTCGGCTCTTGGCCGGATTTGCGCACCTCGGCCAAGCGGCGGAGGATGGCATGGGCATATTGGATCGGCGCAGGCATCAACTCGGGCGTCTCATCGACGGCATAACCGAACATGATCCCTTGGTCGCCCGCGCCTTCATCCTTGTTGTCGGAGGCGTTCACGCCCTGCGCGATATGGGCGGATTGTTCGTGCAAAAGGTTCGTCACCTCGACAGTCGCGTGGTGGAACTTGTCCTGCTCATAGCCGATATCGCGGATGCAGGCGCGCGCGATCTCGTCGATGCGCCCCATATACTCGGCAAGCTTCGCCTGATCCGACAGGCCGACCTCGCCGCCAATCACGACGCGGTTAGTGGTGGCGAAGGTTTCGCAAGCGACGCGCGCCTCGGGCTCTTGGGCCAAAAACGCATCAAGAACAGCGTCGGAAATGCGGTCGCAGACCTTGTCGGGGTGGCCCTCCGAAACAGATTCGGAGGTGAACAAATAATTATCTCGGGCCATTGTGTGAAAGCGCTCCATTGAAAAAGGTCCCCACGCCAGGAAGCCGTTGTGGGTCATAGCGCCCTTTACGGGCTCAGTCGCAGGTGCGCAATGGCGGCTTTCGCCATGACAGGGCCAAAATCGCGGATGTTGCCAAAAGGACGAGGAAGAATATCGGAGGATCGCCAATTCTTGCGTAAATCGATGGTGGCAAGGCCACGGGCAAGGGCGCATCCAAGGCACCGGCCATGTTCAGGGGCAGCATCGCGACAATCGCCCCGCGCGCATCGATCACCGCCGAAACGCCGGTATTGGCCGCGCGCAAGAGCGGCAAGCGCTGTTCGGCCGCGCGCAGCCGGGCAAGGGCCAGATGCTGGTAGGGGCCGGAAAAGCTGCCGAACCATGCATCGTTCGTGACCTGAACCATCCAATCGGGGCGCGCCGTTTGCGCCAGATCACGGGCAAAGATCGCCTCGTAGCAGATCATCGGAAAGACTTGGCCAAGCCTTGCACCCAGCGGCATCAGAGCGGGCCCCGCACCCGGCACATAGCCGCCATCCAATCGCTCGGCCAAGCCACGCAAGCCAAGCGCGTTCGCGACCATACCGCCCGGCATATATTCACCGAATGGCACAAGCCGATGCTTGTCATAGACTGCGTCCACGGCACCCAGACCATCCAACAAGGCCAAGCTGTTTCGCGGTTGAAACCCCTGAAACCTCTGCGCACCGACAAGCGTCATCGCGCCATCGGCAGCAGCGGCGATGCGCATACGCGCGATGCCCGAGTCCTCCAGCAACACCGGCAGGGAGGTTTCCGGCCAGATAATCAGATCGACGGGGGCCGCGCCGGCTTGCGCGCTCAGGTCGAGGGCGCGCTCGAAAAACACCGGGATCATGTCCTCGCGCCATTTCAAATGTTGCGGCGCATTGGGTTGAACCAAGCGGATGATGGGTGCGTCCCGAGCCGGGGGCGATGCAGCCGGCCGCGCCGCGTCAATCCAGATCGCTCCGATCAATGGCACCACCAGCACCAAAATGGCTGGCAGAGGGCGCGCCGGGCCAAGATAGGCCATACCCCCAGCAAGGGCCAAAACGATCAGCGTCAGACCATGCGCACCCGCGATCCCGGCCAGGGCCAAAAGCGGCGCGCCGATCAGCACGTGACCCGGATGCGCCCATGGAAAGCCAGTCAAGATGACCGCGCGCGCCATCTCGGCCAGAACCAACAGGCCGACCATCGCTGCAAGCCGCGCCCCCATGGCCGCAGGCATGATAAAGCGCAGCGCGATCCATGCCGCAGGCACCCATAACAGGGCCAAACCACCCGCCATCGCCCCCAAGGCGAAGGGCGCCATCCATCCGGTCGCCGCCGCGTCGACCATGAAGGGTTCGACCAACCAGTTGAGCGAGACCGCGAAATAGGAAGCACCGCCCAGCCACAGCAATACTGCCGCGCGCCGCAGGCTGGGTGCGGTGACAACCAAGCGCAACAGCACCGCAAAGGCGATCAATGTCACCAGCCACAAGTCGAAAGGCGCATGTCCCAGACCCGCGCTTGCCCCGGCCAGAACACACAGCCCAAGCCGCGCGACGGACGACGCCCCGCCGTCAGGGACCGTCGCCGCCACGGGTTTTGTCACTCAGCGGCCTCTTTCGGAAGGCGTACCCGCAAGCGCTTGATCCGGCGCGGATCGGCATCGATCACCTCGAACTCCACCCCCGAGGGGTGCGGTACCACTTCCCCACGCGCGGGCACGCGGCCCGACAGCAAGAACACAAGGCCGCCCAAGGTGTCGACCTCTTCCTCGTCATCGACCTCAGAGAGCGCGATGCCGATCTCTGCCTCGAAATCCTCGAGCGGCGCGCGCGCAAGCGCCAGCCATGCGCCAGAGGCCTCGCGCGTCCAAGGCTGGGCCTCTTCGACGTCATGCTCGTCTTCGATCTCACCGATGACCTGTTCGATCAGATCCTCGATCGTCAACAGTCCCTCGACACCGCCGTATTCGTCGATGACCAGCGCCATATGGGTGCGCTCGGTCTGCATCTTGGCCAGAAGGACGCCGATGGGCATGGAGGGCGGCACGAACAAAAGCGGCCGCAGCATGGTGCGCAGCGAAAAGCCAGCTTGCTTGCCGTTGAAGCCGAAACGCAGCGCCACATCCTTGAGATGCACAAGGCCCAAGGGGCTATCAAGTGTGCCTTCGTACACCGGGAGGCGGGTCATACCGCTGTCGCGGAACACCTTGACCAAAGCCGGCAGCTCTTCCTCGCAGGAAATCGAAACGACCTCGGCACGCGGGATCATCACATCCTCGACACGCATACGGCGCAGGTTTGACATGCCGAATTGCGGCCCTGCCGTTCCGTTCGCGCCACCCGCCTCAGGGTGATGATCGGTGTTGGAAACATCAGCTGCGGCGTCTTCGCCGGTGCCGAATAATCTGGCGAAAAAACCCTGCTTTTGCGGCTGCGGGTCTTCATCCTCTTCCTGCGCGCGATGCGCTGCGGGAGACGAGGGATCGGGGTTTGAGCTCATGGCTCCTTTCCAGACGGCACGAACCCAACGTGGCCCGCATCATCAATATGGGTCAGCGATACCCAGTCTGGCAAGGATGCGTGTCTCCAAACCTTCCATTAGGGCGGCATCAGCGTCGTTAATGTGATCAAAACCCAACAGGTGGAGCAAGCCATGCACCAGCAAATGGCTCAGATGGTGGTCAAAAGACTTCTCGGCCTCCAAAGCCTCGCGGGTCACCACACCAAGGGCAATCGCGATATCGCCAAGTTCGACCGGCGGGTCTTGGACAACGGGCGCAGGCAGATGCGGCATATCCCCCGCCCTGTCGGCTGCGCGATCCTCGGCAGGCCATGACAAGACATTGGTGGCCGCGGCTTTTCCGCGAAATTCGCCGTTCAGCATGGCGATACGCGCATCATCGCAGGCCAAAAGCGAAATGATGAAGCGGTCAGCCGGCAAATCGAGGGCTGCGAAGGTGGCACGAAAGGCCGCCGCCGCAAGCGGTTCGATGGCTGTCGCCTCCCAAGCGGGATCGTCGAAAAGGATATCTATCTCCATGGATCCAGCCCATGCACTGGCGCGCGGATGCGGTCAACACGCTCCGACGATCATCCAGCCGCATCCATCGCGCGGGCGGCGGCCCTGCCCGCGGCCCAAGCCCCGCCAAGCGTGGTGGCCATTGGTCCCGGCGCCGCCTCACCCGTGAAAAACAGCCGGTCTTGGATCGGCGTGACATAATCTTGGCGCGCGGTCGCAGCGCCGGGCCGCAACAAGGCCCAAGTGCCACCGCTGAACGGATCGGCACGCCAGTCATGATGATCATGCGCGATCGCCTCTTGCCCGGTGTGGTGGCGCAACACTTCCTGCGCGGCGGCGGCCAAAGCGCCCGGCCCCTCGGCCTGCAACGCATGCGCATATGCGCCCGCGAACAGGACCGAGGCCAAGGGCGCACGCGGATCGAGATGCAACAGCGCCCCTTGTCCCGCCACAAGTGCCGCTGGATCGACTGCGAATTCCGCAAGCTCCGGCACAACCCGGCTCATGCGCAGGCCGACTTTCACGAAATCGGCCGGCCCCAACGCATCGAAGGCTGCCAGATGAGGCAAAGGCAAGGAGGGCATGACCCGGAGCGCAGCTTTGGCCAGCACCATGGGCGGTATCGTGACCAAGACAGCGCGCGCGCGCAGCCGCCCGAATTCCCCCGCGACGGAGACATGTCCCGCAGCGTGCAAATCGATCTCGCGCACCACATGGCCGGTGCGGATCGGCAAGCCTCTGGCCAATGCCTGCAACAAGCCGCCGGGCCCACCCGATACCAGCGCATCAGCACCGCTTTCCATCATCGCGGCATCGCGGAGTGCGATCTGGGCCGGGTCGCCACCGATCGACAACGCCGATAGCCAAACCGCCGCATCCGTCCATCGCTCGCCCGTGATCAGCGTATCAAACCGGGTATCGGCCTGCGCCCGTGCCGCCGCGCGGTCGATCCGTGCATCAAGCGCTTCAAGCCCCGCGAACAGCGCCTCGGTCGCACCATCGTCGCCGCTGACCTGCATATTCCCGAAATCGCTCCAGATCGGGTCACTGCCTGCGCGGCGTGCCAGTGACAAAAGCGGGTTATCGCGCCCGTTGTGCAGCCATTGCGCGCCCCGATCCCACGGCAAGCCAAGCGCCTCGGTCGATGTCCATGCCCGACCGCCGATCCGGTCGCGCGCTTCCAGCACCACAATGCTATGGCCAAGACCCGACAGCATTTGCGCTGCCGCGATGCCAGCAGCACCTGCCCCGATGATGATGAAATCCGTATCGTACCCGGCTTGCGCCGCCGCAAGGCGCGGAGCGGCCAAACCGGCGACCGACGCAGCCAATGACTGGGCCAGAAAACGCCGCCGGGTCCGCATCGCGCGTCAGCCCTGCTGGCCGCCCGCGTCTGCGTCATAGGCTTCGATGATCTTGGCGACCATCGGATGACGCACGACATCCTTGGAGGTGAAGTAGTTGAAGGTGATCCCCTTGACCCCGCCAAGAATACGCTCGGCCTCGGCCAGACCGCTTGGCACGCCGCGCGGCAGGTCGACCTGACTCCGGTCGCCGGTGATCACCATGCGCGACCCTTGACCCAGACGGGTCAAAAACATCTTCATCTGCATCGCGGTGGCGTTTTGCGCCTCGTCGAGAACCACATAGGCATTCGACAGCGTCCGCCCCCGCATGAAGGCCAAGGGCGCGATTTCGATCGTCTTTTCTTCCATCAGCTTTTGCAATTGCTTGCCGGGCAGGAAATCATTCAGCGCGTCGTAGAGCGGCTGCATGTAGGGATCGACCTTTTCTTTCATGTCGCCGGGCAAAAAGCCCAGACGCTCGCCCGCCTCGACCGCGGGGCGGCTGAGGATGATCTTGTCGACAAGGCCGCCGATGAGCTGGTTCACACCAACGGCCACCGCAAGATAGGTTTTTCCTGTGCCTGCCGGGCCGATGCCGAAGGCCAGTTCATGTGCGAAAAGATTGCGCACATATTCCTGTTGCGCGGCGGTTCGGGGTTCGACGGTTTTCTTGCGGGTGCCGATCTCCAATGCACCGCGTTGGAACATCTCGATCTGGTCGCCCGCGCGCACGCCCGTGCCTTCATCCGAGCCGCCCAACCGGATCGCGGCGTCGATATCACCCGGTTCGACCGCGCGGCCCGACTCGAGCCGGGCATAGAGTTTCTTCAGCACATCCGCCGCCGCCTCGCGTGCATCGCCGAGAACGGCAAGCTGGTTGCCGCGATGCAACACATGCACCGAAAGCAGATGTTCGATCTGGGCAAGGTTGCGATCGAATTCTCCGCAAAGCTCGATCAGCAGACGGTTATCGGGAAACTCGATCGAAAGCTCGACCGGTGTGCCATCGGTGGGGGCCGCCAGAGGGGTAATCGCCAAATTGCGCTCCGGTTTGGTGTTGCGCCTAGCTTGACTGTGGCAATGCAGAGGACGCAACGCAACAGCTTGTGGTCGCTGTCATGAAACTTTCTTTATCCTGTGGTGCTTGGCGCATGAAAAACGGGCACCTCCCATGGCGAAGGTGCCCGCAAATCCCGTCGAATCGGCGCTTAGCGGTTCGCCGAACGCGGCACGCGGTCTGGGAAATCGCTGCCCGAGGTGATGTTGCCGATGATCGAATTGGGCGGCGCGACGGCAGTGCAGACAGGCAAGCCCGAAACCGGATCGCGGCGGCGCGACCAATACCCTTCGAGGCCGTCGTCGATCATCCAGATATGGCAGCCATCGGGATCGATATAGATACCCGCCTCCAACCGGCTGAGACTTCCGGCATCGCGGCCAAAATCTTCGGCAACGGCGCGCACGGGGGCGTTGCCCGTGGCGCGCGTGGTCCCCTCGAAGCTTTCGACGCAGCCCGAGACGAGAATGGCACAGCCCAGCAAGGCCGAGGTTTGCAGAACGGTTTTCATGACCCTCATCCCCTTACCGGTAGCACACGATTTCAACGCGGCGGTTTTTTTGCATGTTCGCGGCACTGTTGTTCGCTGCGACTGGCCGACGTTCGCCATAGCCGATCTCGCGGGCCACGCGTGCGCCCGCGCTGCGTGCGACATTGGCAACCGAGGCTGCACGACGCTGGCTGAGGCGCATGTTGTATTCATCCGATGCGCGGCTATCGGTATGGCCGTAGATCGCATAGGCAAAGGCGCCGGCAGAGCGGAAGAATTGTTCCAAATGCGCCCGGCCCGCATGGGTCAGCCGCGCACTGTCGGTATGAAACAGCACATCGCTATTGGCCACTGCGCAGGTATTCACATCCAGACACACCGGCATGCCGTTATGTGGATTGACGCGGCCCTCCATGTAACCCTCGACGCCGCCATCGGCGACCCAATGCATGCAGCCATCTGGATCGATCCACAGCCCGGGTTGTACCCGCCCGCTGACCGCGGCAGAATTTTGCGCCTGCACGGGGTTTGGCACCATCCAAAGCGCGGTTGCAACAATCGCCGCACCGCCCAATAGCCGCGCAGCAATGCCTGACAATCTGGTCATCAACTCAAGTCCCCCAGTTGTTTTCGCGTCAACCGGCGCCCATCGCATACAAAAACGCCACGCCAAAAGACAAACATTATGCGCAAAAGATAACATCACGTCCCCATAAGGGAAGCGGTTTCTTGCTGGTAGAGACACAGATTTGGAAACAATCCGCGTAATTTACGCTGGATATTGTGTCAAAATCGCCCAAAGCGGCCATTCGGCGGGCACCGAAATGCCATCTGCAGGGCGCCATCAGGGTTGTGCGGTCAAGCGCCCTGTCAGGGAATTGCTTTGCGTGGCGATGATTTCAACCGGTGCGATCTGGCCCAAAAGCGCCTCTGGCCCATCGCAATGCACGGCATGCAGATACTCGGATTTGCCGCTGAGCTGGCCTTCCTTGCGCCCCGGTTTTTCGAACAATACGTTGACCACCCGCCCAATCATGCCCTCTTGCGTCGCGCGTTGCTGGGCGGTGATCAAGGATTGCAGGCGTTGCAGACGCTCATCGGCGACATCGGCGTCAACGATCGCGCGCTCGGCGGCGGGTGTGCCGGGCCGTGCGGAATATTTGAACGAATAGGCCGCCCCGTAGCCGACTTCCGCCACCAGATCGAGCGTGGCCTGAAAATCGGCCTCGGTCTCGCCGGGGAAACCCACGATGAAATCGCCCGACAAGACCAGATCGGGCCTTGCGGCGCGGATGCGTTCGATCAGCCGGATATAGCTTTCGGCAGTATGCTTGCGATTCATCGCCTTGAGGATCGTGTCCGATCCCGACTGCACCGGAAGATGCAGATACGGCATCAGCTTTTCGCAATCGCCATGAGCGGCGATCAGATCGTCCTCCATGTCGTTGGGATGCGAGGTGGTGTAGCGGATGCGGTCAAGCCCGTCGATCCGGGCCATCTCACGCACCAGGCGCGCCAGTCCCCATTCGCCGCGATCGAGACCCGCGCCATGATAGGCGTTGACGTTCTGGCCCAGAAGCGTGATCTCGCGCACCCCGCGCGTCACCAGATCGCGCGCCTCGCGCAGCAAGCGTTCAGCCGGGCGGCTGACCTCGGCACCGCGCGTATATGGCACGACGCAGAAGGAACAGAACTTGTCGCAGCCCTCCTGTACGGTCAGGAAGGCGGTCGGCCCACGCATCGGGCGGCGATCTTGCGGCAGATGGACGAATTTGTCCTCTTCGGGGAAATCGGTGTCGAGAACCCGCTCGCCACGATCCACAGCCTGCATCATCGTAGGCAAGCGATGATAGGTCTGCGGGCCAACAACCAGATCGACCATGGGCTGGCGGCGCAAGATCTCTTCGCCCTCGGCCTGTGCGACGCAACCGGCGACCGCGATCTTGAGGTCGGGCTTGGCGTCATGCAGCGGCTTCAGACGCCCCAGATCGGAATACATCTTTTCCGCTGCTTTCTCGCGGATGTGGCAGGTGTTGAACAAGATCATGTCAGCGGCTTCTGCGGTATCGACCTGCTCATAGCCCTGCGCGCCCAGCGTCTCGGCCATGCGTTCGCTGTCATAGACATTCATCTGACAACCGAATGTCTTGACGTAGAGCTTTTTCGCCTCGGTCATCGCGTCGCCCGGCCCCGGCTGATAAGAATTCCTTGATGGCTGGCGTGTACACGGCAAGACGACTTGCTTCAACCGATCGCATCATTGAAAACATCGCCATGACGCGACACACTACGCTCAAGGGCAACCCACGCAGCTTCTCGGCCAGACAGGCACCATGAATTTCGACAATATCGAACAGTTCGCCACGGTCGTCCCGGGCAGTTTCGGCAAAGGTCCGGCCGCGATGATGATCGCCGAGGACGGGATCGAGGTGGCGTCGACCATCGCGCATCTGCGCAGCTTGGGCTTTCGCCATATCTTCGTGTTGGCTTCGCCCGATCTCGATGTGCCGCCGCTGATGGATGATATCGCGGTTCAGCTGCATGTGATCCGCGCGCGCACCCGTGCGCCGGGCGCCACGCAGGCGGCGGTGAATATCTTGATCGACAAGATGCCCGGCGAATGGCTGCACTACTGCTATAATGGCGAATACCTGTTCTATCCGTTCTGCGAGGATCGCAGCGTGGGCGAGATGGTGACATGGGTGATGGAAGAGCGGCGCAGCGCGATCCTGACCTATGTGATCGACCTCTACGCCCCCGATCTGCGCACCCATCCCAATGCGGTGTCGCTCGATAGCGCAATGCTGGACAGCTCGGGCTACTATGCCGAGGGGCGGCCCGACATCAACGGCCACCCCAAGGAACGGCAGCTCAATTTCTACGGCGGCCTGCGCTGGCGTTTCGAAGAGCATGTCGCCAAACCCAAACGCAAGATCGACCGTATCGCCCTGTTTCAGGCCATGCCCGGTTTGCGGCTATACGACGATCACACGCTCAGCGATGAAGAGATGAACACCTATGCCTGCCCGTGGCATCATTCGCTGACAGCGACGATCTGTTCGTTCCGCGTGGCCAAGGCGCTGCGTACCAATCCCGGCTCTCGCCACGATATCGCCGATTTCAGGTGGCATAAATCGACCCAGTTTCATTGGTCGTCGCTACAGTTGATGGAGCTGGGCCTGATGGAGCCCGGCCAATGGTTCTGACGCGATGACCACGCCCCCCAAGGCGTGGCGCGATCCGGCGATCTTGTCCTTCATGATCGCGGAAACCGTGATCTGGGCCGCGATCTTCTACAGCTTTCCCGCGCTCGTGCTTGAATGGCAGGCCGAATTCGGCTGGTCGGCCACACAGGCGATGGGAGCCTTCAGCATCGCGCTGGCGATGCAGGGATTGGCAGCACCTTGGGTCGGGCGCTTCATCGATCGCGGGCTGGCGCCATTCGGCATGCCCTTGGGCGCGATGGGCGCGCTTGCGGGCCTTGTCGCGCTGACCCAGATCAGCACGCTGTGGCAGTTCTACGCGGTCTGGACATGGCTGGGGCTGATGATGGGCTTTACGCTTTACGACGCCGCCTTTTCCGTCGTCACGCGCGCACGCGGCGCGCATGCCCGTGCGAGCATCACCGCGATCACGCTGGCGGCGGGTTTTGCCTCGACGCTGGCCTATCCGCTCAGCGCGGTGATGATCGAGACCGGCGGATGGCGGGCGGCGGTCTGGGTCTTGGCGGGGTTGGTCCTGATCCTCGTTCTGCCGCTGTTGTGGCTGGGGGCCAAACGGCTGGAGATGGAGGCGCAAACGCGCAACCCAAAACCGGCGGAGCGACCCAGCCTTGCCCCGTCACACATCATGCGCAGGCCCGGATTTTGGCCATTGGCAGGCGGTTTCGCGCTAACCGCACTTGGATCGGCGATCTTGCTGGCCCATCTGCTGCCGCTGATGGCCGCCTTGGGTGTGCCGACGGGGCTTGCGATCCTTGCGGCCGCGACGATTGGGCCGGCACAGGTGGCCGCGCGCATCCTCTTGATGCTAGCCGGTGCGCGGGTGTCTGCTTGGCAGGTCGCGCTCGGGGCCTTCATCATGTTAAGTTTCGCCGCCTTGGCCATGGGCGCAGCCGCGGTACTGCCGGTGCTGGCCTTGGTCTTCGCTGTGGCGCAAGGCATGGGCAATGGCGTGATCTCGATCCTACGCCCGGTCGTGACGCGCGATGTGATGGGCGAGGCGGGTTTCGGTGAAAGCGCAGGGGCGGTGGCGCGGGTCTCGCTTTTCGCTTTTGCCATCGCGCCGGGTCTCGGGGCCATTCTGGCCGATACCGCAGGCTATGGCGCGGTGATCATGTTGTGCGTGAGCGCACCACTTCTCGGGGCGCTTTTGCTGCGGCGATTGCCGCCACAGATCGGGGCATGATGGGCTGGCTGATCTTTCTCGCGGCCACCGGGGGCGGTGGCCTGATCGGCCACGCCGCCTTCGGCCCGGAGGGTGGCATAGTGCTGGGCTTGGCGACAGCACTTGCAGCAACACTTTTCCGCCGCCTCTTGCGGCGCTTGTTGTTGATCGCCTTCGTGGTCGGGGGCGCGGCCCTTTGGCTGGGGCTTGTTCCGCTTCCCACCTGACGCCACCGACCAAACAGAGAGGGCGACCCAGCCGGATCGCCCCCTTTTCTTGCATAAGAACGGCTCAGGCGGTTTGCGCCTCGATGACCTTGGATGCGCCCGTGGTGATCGCGATCTGGCGCGGCTTCAACGCCTCGGGCACCTCGCGCAGAAGATCGACATGCAGCATGCCGTTTTCATGGGTTGCACCCGTCACCCGCACATGATCGGCAAGCTGGAACCGCTTTTCAAAGGCGCGCGTCGCGATCCCGCGATGCAGATAGGTGCGATCCCCCGCCTCGGCGGCCTTGCGCGCGGCGACGATCAACTCTTGCTCACGCTGCTCGACGCTCAATTCATCCTCGGCAAAGCCCGCCACGGCGATCGAGATTCTATAAGCCCCATCTTGGGTCTTCTCGATATTATAGGGCGGATAGGTGCTGGCGGTGCTGTCTTGGGTCAGCACGCGGTCCAAAAGATCGGCCATACGGTCGAAACCGACGGTGGCACGGTAAAGCGGGGAAAGGTCATAGCTTCTCATTTGTCATCCTCCATTGAGCGACAACTGTCATGATGGACCGCCCGACAAGGGCACGGTCCTTGGGTTCATGGAACGGCCCGACATCGCGGCACCGCCCCGCTTTTCGAGGTAGGAAGTGGAAAAACCGCTTTCAAGCCCTGCTCAGGGCCGGATGAAGCGCGCGCTCAGATTACCACGCCCACCGTCACCTGCGACAGGGCGCAGGGCCACGCCGTTTCCGCCGCGCGGGCTGCGACCGGGCACGGTGCGCGCTGCCGCCATCAAGCCGGGCAAAAGCGCATCGACATCGACCGCGAAGGCGGCATCTTCCCCGTTCCATTGCCCCATTGCCGAGACAACCGCGACCACTTCGAAGCCGGAGGGGGTCTGGCGCAGGATCGGCGAGCCAGACGAGCCCTGCACAACCTTGCATGTCAGCGCGGTGATCGCCTCCTCGCGCCCGACGATCTCGCAATCCTCTTGGATCGAGGCATAGCTCTCGCGATCACGCCCGTAAGATACGATCGTGACCACATCGCGCAAATGCCCCTGAATGCCCGTGCGGATCGGCACGACCAAACCCGACAAGATCGGCTGATCCAATTCGAGAAGTGCAATGTCATGTGCGATCAACGACATCGGCGGAGGGCCCTGCGTGGACCGGAAATCACCCGGCACGAAGGAGCGCGTCACCCTGCGTGTCGCCTCGGGCCGCCCATTGCGCAGCCCGGCAGCGAAACTCAGCGCATCATCGGCGATCCGACGATTGTTATCATCATAAAGGCAATGCGCGGCTGTCAGCACCAGATCGGGTGCTACCAATGTCGCCGAGCAGAATGACACACCCGTATCCAGACGCCCGACCGCCTCCCATCCGCGCGCGGCATCGGCAGAGACCAAGGGGCGCACCGTACCCGCCCCCGAAATCTGCGGCAGCGATTGCGCCGTCACGACGAAAGGCACGCCCAAGGGCAGCAAGGCGATCAACAAGCGGGCAATAACAAGACGCATGGCAGGACCGGATCAGTAGACTTCACCGCGTCCTAGCGATCCGATTCGGCAGAATTGAGGCCGCTTTGCGCCAATTTATGCCTTAGCGCAGGATCGGCACCGCCAAGGCGCGCTTGCCCTCGGCATCCAACCCCGCAGGACGCGGCCCGCCCGTCGCCCAGTCGAGCAATTCGACCGTATGCACGATGGGGATCTCTGTGCCCGAGCCGATCTGCATCATGCAGCCGATATTACCCGCCGCGATGATCTCGGGCTGCGTCGCCTCGAGCGTCTGCACCTTGCGCGATTTGAGCTGCCCCGAAATCTCGGGCTGCATCAGGTTGTAGGTACCGGCCGAGCCACAGCACAGATGACTGTCGGCAGGCTCGACCACGCTAAAACCCGCGCGCTTGAGCAAATCCTTGGGATAGGTCTTGATCTGCTGGCCATGCTGCAACGAACAGGCTGCGTGATAGGCGACGCGGTGACCCATCCGTCCCTCGGGTAGGTCCAGCTTCATCAGCACCTCCGAGACATCCATCGCAATGGCGCTGACCGCAGCCGCCTCGGGGGCAAGGGCTTCGGTGCGGAACATATGCCCGTAATCCTTGACCGTCGTGCCGCAACCGCTGGTGTTGATGACGATGGCATCCAGCCCCCCGCCCGCCATCTCGCGCGTCCAGGCCCTGATGTTCTTGGCCGCCGTCGCATGGCTTTCCGCGGTCTTGCCCATGTGGTGGGTCAAGGCCCCGCAGCACCCCTGCCCCTCGGCGATCACCACATCGCAACCCAGCCGCGTGAGCAGCCGGATGGTGGCATCGTTGATATCGGTATTGAGCGCGCGCTGCGCACAGCCCGTCATCAGCGCCACCCGCATCTTCCGCTCACCCTGTGCAGGAAACACCTGCGGGTCGTCATTGCGGCTGACGGGCGGGATGGTCTTCGGCGCCATCGCCAGCATCGCCTTGAGCCGGGCATCAGGCATGAGGAAGGCAAAGGGCCGCCCGATCTTGGCCCCCAGAAGCGCCACCCGAAACCGCGTCGGATAGGGCAGGATCTTTGCAAGCGTCCAGCGCAGCACGCGCTCGAAAAGCGGGCGCTTGTAGGTCTGCTCGATATACTCCCGCGCGTGATCGACCAGATGCATGTAATGCACACCCGAGGGGCAGGTCGTCATGCAGGCCAGACACGACAGGCAGCGATCGATATGCTGCACCGTCTTGGCGTCCGCGGGCCGCCCTTTCTCGAGCATATCTTTTATAAGATAGATCCGCCCCCGCGGGCTATCCAACTCATCGCCCAAGACTTGGTAGGTCGGGCAGGTCGCGGTGCAAAAGCCGCAATGCACGCAAGAGCGCAGCACCTCGTTGGCGCGCTGGATCGCAGGTGATTTGAGCTGCTCGGGCGTGAAATTGGTTTGCATCGCGGCACTCTCAGATCAAGGACAGAAGGACAATGCTGAACACGCTCGACACGCCCAAGAACAAGGCGGTGAAAACGGCGCGCGCGGCCCAGACACGGGTGAAGCGGCCAAGATAAAGATGATAGAGCATCCCCGCCACGGCCGCCGAGACCAGCGCGATACCAACCCCGGCAAGCCCTGCCGCACTCAGCCCCAGCGCGCCATCTTCGAACAAGATCGCAACGAAGATCAGCACGACGGCCAAGACCAGCGCCGCTTGCGCCAAAAGCGCGCCAAGCTTGCGGTCGCTCATCAACACCAATCCGCCGAAAAGCGCGGCGGCGGGAAGAGCGGAAAGAACGGCTTCATTCAACAAATCGGATCTCCCTCAACCAGTCATCAGCCCGGGGTTCAAAATACCCCGCGGATCGAATGTCGCCCGCAGCCGCGCGGCGATTGCGGCAAGCGGTGCAGCTTCGGGCTGGAACGACGCGATGCGCCCGCGCGTCGCGGCATCAGCCCGGATCAGCATGGCATGGCCCGTGAAATCACCGAGCCGGGCGCGCAGATCACTGCCTTCGGGCACCAGCGCCCAGATCAGACCGCCACCCAGATCGAAGATCACATCGCCCCCGATCCGCGCGGCCAGCGCCGGCGCATCGGATGGCTTGACCGACACGCGCCAGACATCGCCCGCGCGCCCCGCAAATCCCGCCACATCGCGCACATCTCGCCAGATCGCGCAGACCATGGCCGCGTCGGTATTGACCGTTACCGCCCCGAAAGGGGCCATCAGATCCGCCAACCGCTCGGCCCGATAGGCGACGCTGGCAGCAAAGCCTTCGATCCTGAGAAGGGTTTGGCCAGTCTGGGAAAGATGCGCCGCACCATTCACCTCGAAAGGTGAGCCAAGTGCCGCGGCCATCGCCGCAACGGCGCGCGTATGCGACAGACCCGACAGCGACAAACTCGCCGCCGCCGCAGGCGCGGGCAAAACCTTGAAAGCCACCTCGCTCAACACACCCAGCGTGCCCCAGCTTCCCGCCATCAGCTTGACCAGATCATAGCCGGTGACGTTCTTCATGACCCGCCCGCCGTTCTTGATGACCGTGCCGCGGCCATCGACAAAGCGCAGCCCGATCAGGCTGTCGCGCGCCGCCCCCGCCTGAATGCGCCGCGGACCCGAGACATTGGCCGCGACCACGCCGCCGATCGTCGGCTCCCCTGTCGTGCCGAGCAAGACCCGGTGATCCATCGGCTCGAAGGGCAGGCGCTGACCCTCGGCCGCCAGTACGGTCTCGACCTCGGCCAAGGGCGTTCCCGCGCGCACCACGATGGTCAGCGCGCCGGGTTCATAAAGCTCGACGCCGCTGAGGGCCGCAACCGAAACGACCTCTCCGGCCACCGCACGACCGATCGCCCGTGTGCCGCCCCCCATGACGCGCAGCGGCCCGGTGGCGTCCGCCACGATCTCGCTCAACTCGCCTTCTGTCGCAGGGCTCAACATCGCACCCGTCCTTCTTTGCTTCGAAAATACTCTCGGGGGGAGCGCGAGGGGGGCCGACAGCCCCCCTCGCATGGGTCGGCGCCGTCAGGCGGCGACATCCCTTTCACGCCGCGCTTGTGATACGGCCAAGGGGAACACCTTGGCCGGGTTCAGCAACCAATCCGGATCGAACACATCCTTGACCCGCATCTGCGCCTCCAGATCCTCGGGGGCGAATTGCACGTTCATCAGGTCGCGCTTCTCGATCCCCACCCCATGCTCGCCGGTCAGGCAGCCGCCCACCTCGACGCAAAGCTTCAGGATATCGGCACCGAAAGCCTCGCACAGTTCCAGATCGCCGGGCTTGTTGGCATCGAACAGGATCAAGGGATGCATGTTGCCATCACCCGCATGGAACACATTGGCCACGCCCAGCCCATATTCCTTTGACATCTCGCCGATCCGCCGGAGTACATAGGGCAAGGACGACACCGGGATCGTACCATCGAGGCACATGTAGTCGTTGATCTGCCCCATCGCGCCGAAGGCCGATTTGCGGCCCAGCCAGATGCGCTTGGCCTCATCCTCGGATTGCGCCTCGCGCAGCTCGACCGGGTCATGGGTCTGGGCGATCTGCTTGATCAGGGCCAGTTGCTCGTCGATCTCGGCGGGGCTGCCCTCAACCTCGACGATCAGCAGCGCCTCGCACATCGGGTAGCCCGCCTTGGCGAAAGCTTCGGTCGCCTCGATGCAGGGTCGGTCCATGAACTCGATGGCCACGGGCAAGATGCCCGCCTTGATGATGTCCGACACGCAGGCCCCCGCCACCTCGGAGCTCGTATAGCCGATCAGCACGGGGCGCGCGCCTTCGGGCTTGCGCAAGATGCGCAGCGTGGCTTCCGTCACCACACCCAATTGCCCCTCCGATCCACAGATGACGCCCAGCAGATCATAGCCGCCCGCATCCAGATGCGCGCCGCCGATCTCCAGCACCTCACCCTCCATGGTGACCATGGTGACGCCGAGCAGATTGTTGGTCGTCACACCGTATTTCAGGCAATGCGCCCCGCCCGAATTCATCGCGATATTGCCCGCGATGGCGCAAGCAAGCTGGCTCGACGGGTCGGGGGCGTAGAAGAAATCTTCTTGCTCCACCGCGCCCGTGACGCTCAGGTTGGTGCGGCCCGTTTGCACGCGAATGAAGCGGTTATCATAATCGGTCTCGAGCACTTGGGTCATGCGCGCAACACCCAAGATCACGCTATCGGCCGTGGGTAGCGCGCCGCCCGCCAGCGATGTGCCGGAGCCGCGCGGCACCACCGGCACCCCCTCGGCATGGCAAATCTTGAGTGCCGCGGCCACCTCCGCGGTCGAGGCGGGCAGCACCACGGCCAAGGGCGGACAGCGATAGGCCGTCAACGCATCGCATTCATAGGCGCGCAACTCGGCCTCGTCGTGAATCACCGCAGCCTTGGGCAAAGCCGCCGCCAATCGCGCCACGATCCTGCTTTTGCGGGATAAAATGCTCACATTGGGTGCCGGCATTTCCATAGCGCGCCCTCCTCCTTGGCAATAATTGGTAAAAAATTATAACCAATCCGACCATATGGCAACGAAAAACTGCCTGAGACAAATCCGCGCCTTGCGCAAGCGCGCCGCGAGGGGGCAACTGGCCGCATGGAATGGATCAAGGTTCTTCACCTTTTGGCCGTGCTCGGCTGGATGACGGGCATTTTCGCGGTGCCGCGCGCGATCATCTTCTGGAAGCGCGAATATGCGCGGCTGGGTGAATTCGGGCCGACCGGCGATCTGACCATCCGCATCTACCGCTTTTCGCTCGGTCTGGGCGTCATTGCGATCGCCACGGGGCTTTGGCTGGGTTGGTATTGGGGCTATCCGCTTTGGGTCTGGTCCAAGCTTGGCCTCGTGGCGCTACTGGCGGCCCATTATGGCTGGACCGGGCGCTTGGTGCTGCGCGCGCGCAAGGGGGTGTTCACCGAAAGCGATTTCTGGCTGCGCGTCTTCAACGAGATCAGCGTGTTCGGCGCCATCGGTGTCTTGATCCTCGTGGTGTTCAAGCCGTTCTGATCCGACGCGCGGCCTGCAAGATGGCTGTGCTGGCCGCCCCAAACTCGCTAAGCTATCGGTGACCGGCACAGCCTGACCAAGGATGACCCTATGGAACCGCGCGCCCTGATGCCCGACCACCTGCGGCTTGTGGCACTCTTCGGTATCGTCGTGGTCAATGTGCAGTTCATGGCCTATCCCGCCACCCTCGGCTTTGCGGCGGCACAGGCTGGGACAGCCACCGACGATCTGGCCATATGGGCCGTCAACGGGCTGGCCCTATTCAAAAGCTACGGGCTGTTTTCGTTCATGTTCGGTGTCGGCCTTGCCTTCCAGATCCGGTCGGCCGAACGGCGTGCCCTGCCCTTCGGAACGCTCTACCGCAACCGGATGGTCGGGCTGGCGCTGCTTGGGGCGCTGCATGGGGTGCTGTTCTTTCCCGGTGACATCTTGCTGCTCTACGCGGCGCTTGGGGGTTTGCTGTATCGCTGGCGCAACTGGCCGGTGGCGCGGCTTGTCCGGGTCGGCGCGATCCTACTCGCCTGTCAAGTCGCCGTTGCCATCCCGCTACTGCTGCTTGCGCCCCAGACCGACCCCGAGATCCTCGCGCTCGAGCGCGCCATCATGACAGGCGGCACATGGCCAGAGGTGGTGATCGCCCGCGCGATATCCTTTGCCATCATCTTTCCGATCCTGCTGATGCTGCAAGGCTTCGCGGCCCTTGGCTGGTTCTGTCTTGGACTGGCGGCAGTGCGGTCCGGGCTGATCGACGATCCCCGGCACCCGCTCTGGGCGCGCGCGCGGCGGGTCTGCCTTTGGCCCGGCGTCCTGCTCAGCCTCGCGGGTGCGGCGCTTTGGCAATGGGGCGATGCGCGCATGGGCGAGGCGATCGTCGTGCTGGCCGCGCCGGTTGCAACACTGGGGTATCTTGGGCTGATCGCCGCGCTGCCCGCCGTATCGGGGCCGGTGATGGCGGCCTTGCGCGGGGTGGGTGCGTCCAGCCTCAGCATCTACCTTGGCCAGTCGATCCTGCTGTCGACGCTTTTCGCGCCCTATGGCGCGGGGCTTTGGGGCGCGGTCGGCGCGGCACAGGCCATTTGCATCGCGCTTGCGGTGACTTTGGCGCTGATGCTCGCCCTCACGGCATGGCGTCAGGTCTTTGCGCTGGGGCCGTTCGAATGGGTTCTGCGCCGCATTACCCAGCGCGGGATATCCCCCCGATGACGCCACGCGGCAAGAAACCCGCAGGGTGCACCACGCACGGCGCAGCGCGCCTTGTGCAGCAAGCCTTCAGCGCCGCCCTTCGCGCAGCCATCCCGCAAGGCTGAGTGCCGCCGCCAGCAACGTGAACAGCCATGCCGCGATCAGCGGGCGCACTGTCACATCTGTGGTCACATAGGCCTGCCGCGTCGTCAGCCCGATCCAGCCACGCCCGGCGGCATTGCGCCCCTCGGCCACGCGCCGCAGATCCGGCATCCCGTCTTCAAGGCGCATCACCGCACCAGCAAGCGGCGCGGTCAGCGGCGCGAGCAGCACGTCGGAGGCGATGGTCTGTTCGAATTCCCGTGGCGCAGCGGGGCCCAAGGCAATCACGGTTTCATGATCACCTTCTGCCAGCCGGTAAAGCCCTTGCTCGGCGGCCGTGATCTCGGCGGTGAAGCGTCCCGGCTCGGATTCTTGTAGCGAGAGCATGCTCTCGCTGCCATCGGGTGAGACCACCCGCAGGGTACCCACTGTATCGGCCAGCGTGCGGCGCGTGACGCGGATGGTCTGGCCATCGCTCACCGCGACCAGCGCCTCTTCCTCAAGCTCGGGCTCGCCCATCATCCAATGGGCCAGGCGGCGCAACATCTCGAGCTGCGGGCCACCGCCCTCATAGCCGCGATCCCAAAGCCATGCGTGATCCGAGGCCAAAAGCGCCACGCGCCCCTCGCCCACCCGGTCGAGCATCAACAGCGGCGCACCACCATTTCCCGTCATCACGGTCTGGCCGGATTGTTCGATCACCTCGACTTGCCGCACCCAGCGCCCCCAAGGCTGGTCACTGCCCGCCAAGGGCGCATGCGTCTGGGCCAGCCCCGCCGTCACGGGGTGGCGCGCGCCCAAATCGGAGATTTCGGGCAAGAACGGGGTTTCGATGACCCGCGCGGTCGGGCGGCCGGGCAGAATTTCGGCCAAGGGCGAGCGATAGAGCGAGGCGGCCGCCGCGTAATCGGGGCCTGCCGCCAGCAACAGCGCGCCGCCATCTTCGACATAGCGGCGGATATTGTCGAAATAGGTCAGCGGAAGGATGCCGCGCCGCTGGTAACGGTCGAAAATGATCAGGTCGAAATCATCGACCGATTCCATAAACAATTCCCGCGTCGGAAAGGCGATCAGGCTGAGTTCGGTCACCGGCACCCCGTCTTGCTTTTCGGGGGGGCGCAGGATGGTGAAATGCACCAGATCGACCGATGGATCGGCCTTGAGCAGGTTACGCCATGTGCGCTGGCCCGGATGCGGCTCGCCCGAGACCAGCAGGACCGACAGGCGGTCGCGTATGCCGTTGATCTGTACCACGGCGGCGTTGTTGCGCGCCGTCAACTCGCCCATCGCTTCGGGGATGGTGAATTGCACGACGTTCTGGCCCGCATGTTCCAGTGTCAGGGGCAACTGGAGGGTCTGACCCGTCGGAACGGCGAATTCACGGGCGGGTGCGCCGTCGATCGCGATCGAGATCTCGGCCCGACCCGCAAGACCCGCAGGCACCGCGCCCTGATCGTCGATGCGCAGGGTGATCATCAGTTCTTCACCGATAATCCCAAAGGCCGGGGCGGTTTCGATCACCAAACGACGGTCCCAATCATCATCGCGCCCGGTCAACAAGGCATGCAATGGCGCGGGCAGATCGGGGGCCAGCCCCGCATCGTGCAACTGACCATCGGTCACGACGATCGCCCCCGCGATCCGTGCGCGCGGCTCTTCGGCCAGCATGCGCGCAAGCTCCGTCATCAGGAGCGTTCCGGCGTTATCGGCATCATCGCCGACACGCCCGAGACGCATCTCCATCCCAAGTGCCGCGATCTCGACCGCGAGGGCAGCAAGCGCGACCTCGGTCTGATCGGGGCGATCGGCAATGCGCTGACTTGCGGATTGGTCGGCCACCACCAGTACGATATCGGCCAGCGGCTCGCGCTCTTCGGATTGCAAGGCGGGGTTCACAAGCGCCAGCAAAAGCGCCACCGCCGCCAAGGCGCGCAAAGGCCAACCCGCCAAACCGCGCCAAAGCGCCAGCGCGGTGATGAGCAAGCTCGCCCCGCCCAGCGCCCATATCAGCCACATCGGCACAATCGGATCGAAGAGGATCGTCTGCGCCATCGCTACTGCCCCAACCGTTCAAGCAAGGCAGGCACATGCACCTGATCGGATTTGTAGTTGCCCGACAGCACATGCATCACCAGATTGACCCCGAAGCGCAGCGCGATCTCGCGTTGGCGCTCACCGGTCGAGCCGCGCCCGATCGGGTAGAGGGGGCGGCCGAAATCATCCTGCGCCCAAGCCGCCGCCCAAGCGTTGCCACCGATCATCACCGGCGTCACCCCATCATTGAGATTGCGAAAGGGCATCCCCTCGACCTGTTCGGCGTCAGGCGGTGCCGCCTCGACCCAGACATCGCGCGAGGCGTGCCGCCCCGGAAAATCCTGCAACAAGTAGAAGCTGCGCGTCAGCACATGATCGGCCGGGATCGGTTCGAGCGGCGGAATATCAAGGGGTGCCGCCAGCGCGCGCAGGCGCCGCCCTTCGGGCGTGCCGGAGCCGAAGCCGCCGATATGGGCATCGCGTGTATCGAACACGATCATGCCGCCTGCACGCATATAATCGTTCAACCGCCGATAGGCCGTGGCTGATGGCAGCGGTTGATCCGCTGAAACAGGCCAGTAAAGCATGGGAAAAAAGCTCAACTCATCGGTTTCGAGATCAACCCCCATCGGCGCTGCGGGTTCGACCGAGGTGCGTTGAAACAGCGTGTTCGACAAACCCTGAAGGCCCGCGCGCGACATGGCGTCGAGCGCGGCATCCCCGGTGATGACAAAGGCAAGGCTCACCTCGGATGTGGCAAGAATCGCGATCTGATCTTGCGGTGAAAGCGCCTCGGCGTCTTGCGCGAATGCGCCTTGCGGTAGCATGCCAAGAGCCAAGATCACGACCGCCATCCCGCGCGCCAGACCTGAGAGCCGCCCTGCAAGCCAAAGCGCGGCAACCGCATCGAGCAGCAGCAAGATCAGCGCGGCACTCAAGAACGCGGCCATCAGATCGGTGGGTGTGGCCGTGACCAATCCCGCCACAGGCACCGAAAGCGGCCATGTCGCGGGGGCAAGCGCGGTCTCGGCCCCGATCACATTGCGCGCGATGCGCCGGTCATCAGCGGCATAAAGCCCCGGCAACAGCGTGGCCGAAACAGGCAAGGCAACCAGATCGGCGCCATCGACACCCGGCCGGTTGCCAGCATCGCGCAATTGCCCGAACCCATCGAGGACTTGATCGGGCGTCCAGATCGTGCCGGCGAGATCGGCAGCTTCAGGCGCGGCGGGGCGGGTCGACACCGCCAGCCGCTCGAGCATCTGCACGAACAGCCCCGAAAGCGGCAAGCTGGACCATTCGGCATTAGCGCTGACATGGAACAGCACCACCGCCCCCTGCCCCTGTCGCGCGCGCGTGACTAGCGGCGTGCCATCGCTGAGCGTGGCGATGGTGCGTTCGGCCAGCATCGGGTCGGGCTGGGCCATGACCTGCGCATTGACGGTGACATCGTCGGGGATCGGCAGCCCAAAAAAGGGCGAGCTATCGCCGAAGGGGCTGAGCGATTTGGGTTCACCCCAACTCATCGCGCCGCCGACGCTGCGCCCACCGGCGCGCAGGCGCACGGGCATCAACGGCCCCGCCACATCGCGCGCGATGTCGGAGGCGGCCAGCCGGGGCCCCGCGAAACGCAAAAGCAAACCGCCGTTTTCGACCCAAGCGATCAGCCCGGCCTCTTCCTCGGGTGATAGCGTGGCAATATCGACCAGCACGATCACATCGGGGCTGGCCAAAAGCGCATCGCCCAAGGCCGCCTCGATCAGATCGGCGCTGGGGGCAAGCGCTTGGCGCAGGTAATGCAGCGGCGACAAAAGCGCTTGCTGCTCATCTGTGGCCCCGCCCGCGATCAGCGCGACTTGGCGGCGTTGAAGCGCGTCATCGGTCAGCGCGATCGCACCCGCGCCACGCTGACCTGCAATCTCGAAGCGGGTGATCCGGTTGCGCAATTCGGGCGGTAGATCGAAACCCGCCACGGCGCTGGTGCCACCGACCGCAAAATCCGCTGGTACGCGCGCCAATTCCCGCGCGATCCCCAGCGGGTCGCGCCCATGGGCGATAATCTCGACGCCCAGCGGGGCGGCGGCATCGCGGCGAATGGCGGTGACCTGCAACATCCCATCGGCAAGCTGCGGCGGGCGAAGCGCGATCACATCGCGCGCGCCCTCGAACACCGAAAGCCGCCCTTTCTGCATCAAGGCTTGTGCCAAGCCATCCCGCTCGGGATGCGCGATCCCGTCCGATATCCACCATGTCTCGACCGATGCAGGCAGCGACTGCGCCCACGCGGCCGCGGCCACCATATCGGGCGCAAAGGGTGCCGGTACGAGCGAGGGCAGGCGCGGCAACACGGCATTGGCCGATTGCAACGCGACCTCACCACCGGGCAGATCGGTCAGCTGCACCAATGCGACGGGTCGCCCGGCGCGCGCGGCCTCGTCCAACAACAGCGCCGCGCGATCGCGCCGGGCCGACCAATCGGGTGCCGATGCCCAAGAGCTATCCATCAAGATCAAGACCGGGCCATCGCCCTCGCGCACAGGCTGCGGGTTCAGCACCGGACCGGCAAAGCCGATAATGACCGCCGCCAAAGCGGCGATGCGCAACAGCAAAAGCCACCACGGCGTCTTGTCGGTTTGGCTTTCGTCATCGCGTAGCCCCAAAAGCAAGGCGACACCCGGAAAGCGGCGGCGGATCGGCGCGGGCGGCACGGCGCGCAAGATCCACCACAAGATCGGCAGCGCCAAAAGCGCCAACAGCAAGAGCGGCGTGGTAAAGGCAAGTCCCGCTATCATGCCCGCACCCGCTCGAGCGCGCGATGCAGCCACAACAGCGTGGGCTCGGCGGGTTGGTCGGTATGGTGCAGATGATAGCGCCAGCCGGTGCGGCGGCAGATCTCTTGCAACTGGGTTTTGCGCGCAGTCAGACGTTCCAGATAGGCGTCGCGCAGGCCGCGCGCCTTGAGCGTCTCGAAACGGATCGCGCCAGTCATGGATTCGAAGACCGTGCGCCCATCATAGGGGAAACGCTCCTCATCGGGGTCGAGGATCTGCACGAGCGCGCCCTTCACCTCGCGGTCGGCGGCGCGGCCAAGGGCTTGCTCGACCATGGCGATGTCGCCGAAGAAATCCGAAAAGAACACGGCGCGGCTGCCCAAGGGCATGATCTGGGCTTGCGGGGTGCCGTGATCGATGTCGGCGTGCTCCTCCATCAAGGCGGTGGCGATGCGCATTGCCTGTGCGGTGCCACCCCGTGGCGCATCGGTGAGATGCGTCAGCCCCACACGCTCACCCCCGCGCAACGCGATGATCGCCAGCGCCATGGCCAATGTCTGGGCGCGGCGGCGTTTTTCGGGGCGTGATTTATGCCCGCTGAACCGCATCGAGGCCCCATCATCGACGCCGATCATGATCGCCTGTGCGGCCTGCCATTCCGTTTGCCGGATGAAATGGCCGTCTGACAGGGCCGAACGGCGCCAGTCGATCTGGCGATAGCTATCGCCCGCCTGTGCCGGGCGATATTGCCAGAACTCATCCCCACTGCCCGCGCGCTTGCGCCCATGCACACCCAAAAGCACCGTTGCGGCCAAATGCTGCGCATCGGCCAGCAACGCCGGCGCGGCGGAGGCGACGGCCTCCGAGCGCGAACGCAGGGTTTGCGCGGTATGGCGGGCGGGATCGCTCAAGCGGCCTTTCCGATCCGCGTAACATGATCTGTCACCTGATCGATGACCTGTTCGAGAACCGCACCCTCGGCACGCGCGCCATAGCTCAATGCCATTCGGTGGCTCAGGACCGGGCGGGCAAGGGCCGCCACATCCTCGGGCGATGGGGCAAGCCGACCATCAAGCAGCGCGCGCGCGCGCGCCGTCAGCATCAGCGCCTGCGCCGCGCGCGGTCCCGGCCCCCATGCGACGGTGCGGCGGACGATCTCGGGTGCCTCCTCGGCCTCGGGGCGGCAGGCGCGGACAAGATCAAGGATCAACTCCACCACTTTGTCGCCCACGGGCATGGCACGCACCACGGCCTGCGCCGCGATCAATTCTTCTGGGGTAAAGACCGCATGCGCACGCGCCGTGTCCGTGCCGGTCGTGGCCAGCAAGATGCCCCGCTCGGTCGCGCGGTCGGGATAGGCCACATCGATACGCACGAGGAAGCGGTCAAGCTGTGCCTCGGGCAAGGGATAGGTGCCTTCCTGCTCGATCGGGTTTTGCGTGGCGAGAACTTGGAACGGGCGCGGCAAGGCATGATGGGTGCCAGCGATCGTCACCTCGCGTTCCTGCATCGCCTGCAACAGTGCCGATTGCGTGCGCGGGCTGGCGCGGTTGATCTCATCGGCCATGAGCAGCTGACAAAACACCGGCCCCTCGATGAAGCGAAAGCTACGGCTGCCATCGGCACCGGTATCCAGCACCTCGGAGCCGAGGATATCGGCCGGCATCAGGTCGGGGGTGAACTGAATCCGGTTGGCCTTGAGGCCCATCACCGTGGCCAAGGTATCGACCAACAAGGTCTTTCCCAACCCCGGCAGACCCATCAACAAGGCATGCCCGCCCGACAGCATCGCGGCCAAGGCCAGATCGACCACATCGGTCTGGCCGATGATCTTGGTGGCGATGGCGGCCTTGGCCTCGGCCAGTTTTGCGCCCAGCGCTTCGATCTCGGCGACGCGTGTATCGGGGTCGGACATGGCATTGCTCCGCTGGGTATGTATATCGTTTGGTGCTAACAGACCTATTGCGCCGATCACAAATGGCAAAGCATGCAAAGGGACAAAAGATCGTGACAGATGCGCAAAGAACAGGCACCGACCAGCTTTTGCAGGCCGCAAAGCGTGCCACGCGCGACGGCGGCTTGCCGCCCATCCATCTGTGGAACCCACCGTTCTGCGGCGATATCGACATGGAAATCCGCCGCGACGGGACATGGTTCCACGAAGGAACACCCATCGGACGCGCGCCCTTGGTGCGGTTGTTCTCCACCATCCTCAAGCGCGAGGGGGACAGCTATTTTCTTGTCACCCCGGTCGAAAAGGTGGGCATCCGGGTCGAGGATGCACCCTTTGTGGTGCAAGATTTCGATGTCACCGGCAGCGGCCCGTCACAGGCCGTCACGCTGGTGACCAATGTGGGCGATCATGTGCCCGCAGGCCCCGATTGCGCCATCCGGGTGACGCGCGACGATCAAGGCGCCCCGCGCCCCTACGTCCATGTGCGCGCAGGGCTTGAAGCGCTGATCGACCGCAAGAGCTTTTATCGGCTCGTCGATCTGGGCGAGCCGCATGACGTCGCGGGCAAGGGATGGTTCGGTCTGTGGTCGCGCGGCATGTTCTTTCCGATCATCCCGCTAAGCGAATTATCCCAAGACGGCTGAGCGACGCCGCCTTCACGCCATCGAGGCGCTGCGTCCCCGCGCGGGCCTGAGGCGGGTCAGCTTGGACGAGGACAAAACCGCATCCAGCCGCGCCATCTCGGCCTCGGCACTATCGAGATCGCCCACCACCATGACCGGCACCGGCAAAGCGGCGATACGGGCGGGGTCGGCGATGATCTGGCCCGACACCAAGAACTGCGCATCGGGTCGCGCATTGCCCAGCGCCGCCAATAGGCGCCGCAAGGCACCGAAACTATGCTCACCCGAGCAGCTGAGCCCGATCACCGGCCGGTCGTCGCGGGTCAGGCGGGCCAGCAACTCGTCATGGGTGAGCCCGACGAGGAGGCTGATATCCCAGCCGCCACGCCGAAACAGATCCGCCGCCATCATCACCCCAAGCGTATGCATCTCGCCCGGAACGGCGGCGAAAATCGCGCCCAGCCCACGCTTGTCGTGCAGATTGGCGCGGCTGCCGGGCAAGCGACGCAAGATCGATTGAATACGTGCGGTCGCAAGGGCGACATCGGTAAAGGGAATGCGGTCGCGGTCCCACAACGTGCCAAGCCGACGGGCGGCAGGCGCAAGATGATCATGGCAAAGATCCTCGACCGAGATCCCCGCTTCGAGCAGGTCATCGACCAAGAACTGAGCGGCACAATCATCGGGGTCGCACAGCGCAAAGGCCATGGCCGCGGCACAAGGATCGCCGAGAATGGTCAATGCATCGCCCGAGGGTCTTCCGGCTTTGCTGTCATGACACAAACGCGCCAACGCCCTTTTGGCAAGATCGTCTAAGGCGCCGGATTGAAGCCCCTGACCCGGGGCCACCAGCGAAAGGAAATCGGTCGTTTTCTTCATCGCGGTCGTTCTTCTCGTATCACTGCGGAGTTGACGAATTTCCCATCCTGCCCGCACGCGCCCTTCCTTTGTATCCCAGTGTACACCGAAAAAAGTGTCAATCAAGGTTTACATAAATATTTTTAAACCAAGTTTACATGTCACCAGAAACGGCAAAGAAATAAGGATCATTGCGCCTTTCAGGTAAAGTCGAAGCGCGTGCCGCTGGTAAGTGTCGTGGGGCGACCGCGTCGCCGATGTGGCTTGCGGCTTGACCGTCTGAGGCGCTGAACCGAGCCGGCAAAGGGCCCGATGGGCGAATATCGTGTTGGAAGCCAAGGACGAATGGTCTAAATGCGATCCACAACAAAACTTGGGAGGTTACCATGAAACTGTTCAAAGCCCTTGCGGCCAGCACCCTTCTCGTTGTCGCGACGCCGGTCTTCGCGCAAGAGCAACTCTCTATCGCGACCGGCGGTACGGGTGGTGTCTATTTCCCGATGGGCGGCGGCTTGGCCGAGATCATCAACGGCAAGATCGACGGCTATTCCGCCACCGCCGAAGTCACCGGCGCCTCGGTCGAGAATATGGGCCTTGTGGCCACCGGCGACGCGGATCTGGCGATCGCCTTGGCCGATACCGTCCAGCAGGGCTATACCGGCACCGGTCGCTTCGAAGGCAATGCATTGCCGATGGTGCGCGGCTTGGCCTCGCTTTACGCCAACATGATCCAGATCGTGGCACTTGAAGGATCGGGGATCACCACGCTCGAAGATCTGCGCGGCAAGCGCGTGTCGGTCGGCGCACCGGGTTCGGGCACCGAAGTCAACGCGGCTGCGATCCTGAACGCCAATGGCATGAGCTATGACGATATTGACGAGCAGCGCCTGAACTTCAACGAGACCGCCGATGCACTGGCAAATGGCGATATCGATGCAGGCTTCTGGTCGGTGGGCGCGCCCACCTCGTCGATCTTGAACCTCGCGACCACCAACTCGATCGTGATGATCGAGCTGTCGGATGCAGAAATCGCAGCAGCACGCGCCGCCGACCCGATCTTTGCCCAGACCACGCTGGATGCGGGCATCTATGACGGTGTTGGCGCAACGACCGTTCTGGGTGTTCCCAACGTTCTGGTCGTGTCGTCCGAGATGTCGGATGATCTGGCCTATGCGATCACCAGCGCGATGTTCGAAAACATCGAAGACCTGCGCGCTGTGCACCCGGCTGCGAACCAGACCACAGTCGAGTTCACCCTGGCTGCAACGCCGATCCCGCTGCACCCCGGCGCGATCCGTTACTTCGAGGAAATCGGCACCGCGATCCCGGACGCGCTGCGCCCGTGAGCAAACGGCTCGGAGGGGGGCTTTTTGCCCTCCTCCTTCTGACCGCCACCTTTTCCGCCACCGCGGGCGAGCTTGTCGCCACGCTGGAAGACGGCACGGAAATCGCTCGCTTGACTGTGCCTGAAGGCGCTGGCTGGTGCGTGTTGTGGCACCACTCCGTAAAGGGCTTCGAAGTTTCCGACTGCTACGAGAACCGTGGCGGCCAGATGGTTCTGGTGCGCGCGCATCTGCCCGATTTCGCAGCGGGTCTCGATCACATCCCCGGCCGCGGGCGGCAGGTTTCGGATGGGCAAGGCGGATACTGGATCTTGGACATCGACGAAGCGGTTGCGGGTAACGCCTATGTCCTGCGCCCCGGTCGCGGCATCGTCGATCACCGTTTGCAAGTAGGCGACACGACCCTGTCGCTGTCGGCCATCGCGCCGCGCGCACGGGTCACGATCGCATTGATGGAAGGTACGAATTGATGGCCAGCGACATCTCGATCACGGCACAAAAACCCCAAGAGCCTTGGATCGTGCTGCGCGTCATCGCCGTTGTCGGCATCGCGCTGTCGCTGTTCCAGCTTTGGGCCGCGGGTGTGCAACCGCTGGGCCTGTTCTTTCAGCGCCCGATCCATCTGGGTTTCATTCTTGTCTTGTGCTTCCTGATCTACCCCGCCTTCGGGCGCGACCGCGCGCGCGGGGCCTTGGGCTGGGCGATCGACGGGTCGCTGATCGGGGCCAGTGTCGTGGTCGGCGCATGGCTGCCGATCAACATCGACATCATCGCCAACCAGATCTTTCCGCGCAGCATCGATGTCTGGATCGGCATCTTGACGATCCTCGTGGTGTTGGAAGGCGCACGCCGGGCCGTGGGCCTTGGCATGACAATCATCGGCGCGGTGTTCATCGCCTATGCCTTTGCCGGAAGCCGGGGCGAGTTGCCCTTTTTGGCGGATTTGATGCCCGGCATCATGAATCATCGCGGCTATTCGCTCGAGCGGGTGGCATCCCAGATGACCTTGGGCGCCGAGGGTATTTTCGGCATCCCGCTTGGTGTCGCCGCAACCTTTGTCTTTATCTTCGTGCTTTTCGGCGCCTTTCTCGAAGTGACCGGCGCGGGCAAGTTCTTCATCGATCTGGCCTATGCCGCAACGGGCAAGCAGCGTGGCGGACCGGCCAAGGCCGCGGTCATCGCCAGCGCGGGCATGGGCTCGATCTCGGGCTCGGCCATCGCCAATGTGGTGACCACCGGGGCCTTCACCATCCCGCTGATGAAAAAACTCGGCTATCGCCCCGCACAGGCAGGCGGGATCGAGGCCGCGGCCAGTACGGGCGGCCAGATCATGCCGCCGCTCATGGGGGCGGGTGCGTTCCTCATGTCGGAATTCACGCGCGTGCCTTCTGTCGACATCGTGCTGGTCTCGATCTTTCCGGCGATCTTGTATTTCGGGGCGGTTTATCTGCTGGTGCATATCGCGGCCGTCAAACAGGGCATGACCGGCCTTTCGAGCGACGAACTGCCCAATGTGCGCGACGTACTGGCGGGCGGCTGGCATTTCCTTTTGCCGCTGGTCGCGCTGGTCTGGCTTTTGGTGGCGGGCTATTCGCCGATGCGCGTGGGTTTTTACGCTATCATCGCCATCATCGCGGCGGCCAGCGCGCGGGCATTGTGGGTGTTCTACGCCAACGGCCCCACAGTCACAGGCTTCGTCGCGCTCTGCCGGCGTGGCGTGGCGCTGACGCTCGAGGCGCTGGAGCTTGGCGCACGCAACGCGGTCGCCGTTTCCATGGCCTGTGCTGTTGCTGGCATCATCGTGGGGGTCGTCGGTCTGACCGGGCTTGGGCTGAAATTCTCGGCCATGATGATCGCGTTTTCGGGCGGCAATATCGTCTTGGCGCTGCTCTTGGTGCTGATCGCAAGCCTGATCCTCGGGATGGGGCTGCCGGTCACGGCGGCCTATATCGTGTTGATCATTCTTGTCGGCCCCGCGCTGACACAAGAATTCGGCATCCCGCTTTTGATCGCGCATCTGGTGGTGTTCTGGTATTCGCAAGACAGCAACGTCACGCCACCTGTGGCACTGGCCGGTTTTGCCGGCGCGGCCATCGCGGGGTCGAAACCGATGGAAACCAGCATACAGGCATGGAAATACGCGAAAGGTCTGTATCTCATCCCGCTCTTCATGGTCTTCAACGAGGAAATCATCCTTGGCGGGCCGCTGCCCTTGGTGATCTGGAGCGGGGCCATCGCCATCATCGCGCTGGTGGGCTTTGCCGCCGCGCTGGAGGGGTTCTTGTGGCGCGCCATGCCGCTCTGGAGCCGCGTCTTGATGGTGCCGGGTGTGATCGCGATCTTCTGGCCCAGCCTGACGATCGAGGTGGCAGGCGTCATATTGATTGCGGCCCTGCTGGCACTCAACTGGTGGGGCAGCAAGACCGGCGCGGCACGCGGTTCAGCGGATGCCCTTTGATGCCATCGCCAAGCTTGACGGACATGGCACGGCCTAGACCGCAAGCAGGCCGGGCAAATCCTGCGCGTCATCTTGCGCCAATTCGCACGCGGCGATGATATCCGGCAGCCACCCGGCTTGCGACAAGCACACAGACCCACCGGGCACCGGAAGTACCAGACTGGACCCAAGGATGGCGCCCGCCGTCAGCTTTGCCCCAGCAAAATCGGCGACCTTCACCACAACCCCGGCAGGCAACGCGGCGCAAAAGGCAACGAGCTTGGATTTCTGCTCCTGCCAAGCCGCTTCGCTGAGCGCGGCATAGCGGCCGCAGCGGGCACGGATCGCGCCAATGATTTCTCCGTCGATCAAGATCAACCCTTGGGGCTGATGTGACGGGGCCGTGCTTTCAGGAACTTGTGCCCAGAATGACGGGCCGATCACCGCAGCGGCCGCCAAGCCCTCGCACGCCATGACCGCTGCTGTCTTTGACTGATCGGGAAGGGTTTCGGGCAGATAGATGAACCGCTGGGTCGGCATGTCTTGCCACATACGCGCGCAGACAGCTTCAAGGGCTGCGGCACGATGGAATTGGACAACCGCCGTATCGCCCGCGGTGTCGCCCACAGGCACAAGTGTCTCGACCTGATGTGCCAACCGCTGGGCCAAAACCATGTCGCCCGCACGCGATGACATTTCGGCTTGGGCGCGGAATTCGGCGATCAACGCGGCCTGGATGCTCTCGCGTTGCTGGTCACCACAGCCGGGGACCGCATCGAGGCTTGCCAGGTACCCCGCCAGACCGCCGCTGGACGCCATGATGCCGTCCATTGAAATGGTCAGCACCCGATCACGCAGCACGGATTTGCGAAAACGCAGATGCGCGTAGCCATCGCGCAAAATACGCGCGACGCTCCAGCCGCGTCTTTCTTGCCGATCGCTCTTCAAAATGAGCCAACCTTTGCCGAGGAGATACTCGTTTTCCGGCGGAAGGGTGCCGGGCCGCGCGCAACATGACGCCATGGCTTACGTCCGGCACCTGTGTGCGCCTTATGGTGAACGGAACACAACGCCTGCACATGCCCAATTTGGGCAGCAGGAGGTCGACAACATTCCACAAATCGCCAGGCCGAGGGTCTGGCGTCTGTCGCACCGGATCTTGCAGCGCCGCTTGTTCACCGGACGTATGCCCATAGTGGGCATGTCCAAAATGGGCATATGGGCCAGTTGTGCTTGGACCTTTGGCCGACCAGATGAAGTAAGAAAAACTTATAAGACCCCGTGCTTGGGGTGCCGGAAGGCTCCGTTGAACCGCAACTTTGCCGAAAAGCTCTCTAAGGGTATGCGCAATTGGATGATGACATTCACCCAAGACCAGATTGGTCGCACGCAAGGCTGCGGGCTGGTGCGCGTCGCGTATCGAATGACGATACAACCCCGACATCCCACGCCGCGAGACTCCCCGGCATTGCGACGGCCCAATCAGTAAACGTGAACCACCATGTCCGGTACGCCTGAGCGGAAAAGCCAACGGGAGCGGATAACGGAAGCCTTCGGGGTGATCTTTCCGATACATCTGGCCAGCTCAGCCCGGCTTTTGCATTCCGCGCGCCAGCACTTTCACGGCGATCTGGATAAAATGTTCATTGTATGTGTCATCCTCGCGTCCGAGGGTGATGCGGCTTGGCGCAAAATCGACTTGGAAAAGCTGGACGAAATACCGCGCATGGGGTGTACCAACACGGCGTCGATCGCGCTTTCGACGGGAATTCCGCGGGCGACGGTGCAGCGCAAGCTCGCCGATCTGGTCGATTGCGGTTGGATCGAGCGGCGCACCGATACCGGATGGAGCATGACGTTGAAAGCCGCACAAGATCTGCGCGGCCTGTCGCTGGAAACACTACGTCATTTGGAGGCGATCACCACCGCACTTCGCAAAAGCGAAGTCAGCTGACGCGCTAGCGTTGACAGATCACGATGGGTGGCACGGCCGCTTGCAGCCGATCCTTTACACTTGCGGGCGGTGTCATTTGCATGATCGCCGTGAAAAGGCGCTCGGCGTCATGTTGTGCTTGTTCCAATAGCCGCAGGCAGATCCGGCCTTGAATCTCGGCATCCTCACCATCCGATCCTTCGGGAAAAACCAAGATGATCTCATCGATCAGATGTTTGATCGATGTCGCCAAAGCATCGGGCCGTGCTGTCGTTTCCAAGGCTTGCATGTCCATTCCCTTCGAACGTCGTTCGCTTGATCAACCGATATCCGGGCCCGGCCCATCCGCTGTTCGCGCACCGAACATGACGGCATGTGCAGCCATCAAAGGCGCCGAATCGTGGGGTTATTGGATCATGCCAAAGGTTTACAATTCATGCGCGTGCCGCCCATCATGGGCAGCGGCAATCAGTCAGATAATAGGGGAAGTGGCGGACTGGGGAGGATTCGAACCCCCGACCCCTTGATTCGTAGTCAAGTACTCTATCCAACTGAGCTACCAGTCCGTGAGGGCGGGGTTTAAACGCGGCGTGGCAGCGTTGCAAGCGGAAAACCGGGCCGTTCAAGCCGCCAAACCGACCGGAATGCAAATGCGAAACACCGTGCCTGCGGGGCCGGTACGGATCAGTTCAAGCCGACCGCCATGGCCCTTGATCAACTCGGCGCAAATCGCCAGCCCAAGCCCAGAACCGCCCTTTCGCACACCGCCATGGAAGGGCTTGAACAGATGGTCCAGCGCCTTTTGCGGCAGACCGGGGCCGGTGTCGGACACCTCGATTTCCCAGCCGTCATCCCGATCGCGACCGGCAACATGAATGCAGCCCTCGCCACCTGTCGCGGCGATCGCCAGCCGCGCATTGCGCACGAGATTGGCCAAGACGCGGTAGAGCTGTTCAGGATCGGCGCGCAGGGTCAATGCAGGGGCGATATCGCAGCGATATTCAATCCGATCGCTGTCATCGGCGAGCTTTTCATTCTCGAAAACATCGTCGACCAAACCGCGCAGCCCGACGCGGGTCAACTTGGGGGCCGGTTCCTCGGCGCGACCAAAGGCCAGCGTCGCTTCGGTCAGATTGATCGCGCGATCAAGCGAGGCGACGAGGCGCGGCGCGATCCGCTGCACGGCGGGATCTTGCGAGACCTCGAGCCGGTCACCCAACATCGTGGCGACAGACAGCATATTGCGCAAATCATGGCTGATCTTGGCCACCGCCTCGCCCAGCTGCGCCAGCCGCTCGCGGTGCTTGAGCGCGCCGGTCAGATCTGTTTGCAGCTTGTGCAACGCCTCCTCGGCATCGCGCAATTCATGCACGCGCCCCTCGGGGCGGATGATCCGCGCCGCATCGCCCGGCGCTTCGGCATAGCGCGTCATGCTGGTGACCAGACGCTTGATCGGCGCCACCATCAACTGGCGGACCGCGATAAACAGCAACAGCGCGGTGAAGATCGAGATGACCGCCGACAACGCCAGAATGCGCAGCCCGTAATCGATCAGCGCCGCGCGCAGTGGCGCGGTTGGCATCGTGATCTCGATCAGCAAGCCCGCTTCGCGTACCGGCTGACCGATGACGCGGATCACCTCATCCTCGGGATTGACCATACGGGCCAGCGCATCGCGCATCAGCACCCAAGCCGTAGGGTCGCGCATGTCATAGCTTTGCGCGATCCGGGGCATGTGATCGGTCGACAAGATCAGCTGGCGCACCGCGTCGCGCCTGAGCACGACGTTGAGCACCTCGGCATTCTGCAAAAGCTCGACCTCGAGCGCGTCATCGATCATCCCATCGGTGGCGAGCAAGGCAAGCGAGGCGATCTGCGCCCGCTCAAGACGGGCCAAAAGGTATTCTTCACGAAACCGCGCGACCGAAGGCACAAAGATAAACACTTCGGCCAACATCACGAAGATGACCGTAAGGATCAGAAAACGCCCTGAAAGTGTATTCGCCACGCCAACCCCGGTCCGCCTGAACGATCATCGCGAGCGCTGCACGATTCGCACCACACGCTTGACCCATCGGCTTTCAAACAATCTAGGCGCAAAATAGGCACCCGCGACACGTTTGTTAATCTCTCCCAGTGTCGGATAGGGCGATATCATGCCGGCGATGGCCGACATCTTTAGGCGCGAGGCGATCGCAAGCGCCCAGATCTGGATCAACTCGCCCGCTTGCGGGCCGATGATGGTGGCCCCGACCGGGCGGCCACGCACGACCATGACCTTGGCGAAACCCTGCGCCTGTCCGGTGGCGATGGCGCGATCGTTATGGGCGAATTCCGCGCGCAGCACGCTTAGCCGCGCGCCATGGGCCTTGCGCGCCTCATCCTCGGTCAATCCGACCTGCGCCAGTTCGGGGTCGGTATAGGTGGCGCGTGGAATGTGATCGGCGCGCGCGCGCGCGCGCAGACCAAACAGCATCGGGCGGATGATCACCCCTGCCTGATAGCCTGCGACATGGGTGAATTGCGCGCCACCCGTGACGTCACCGATGGCATAGACGCGGCGATTGCTTGTGCGGAGCCCATCATCGACGGTGATCCCCTTTGGGCCATGCGCGATCCCGGCCAGATCGAGGCCCAGATCATCGACGACAGGCCGCCGCCCCACGGCCACCAAAAGATGCGTGCCGGTGATGCTGGCCCCGGCGCCAGTCTGCAGTGTGATCGCCCCATCCTTGCCGGTCGCGGATACCACCGCCGCGCCTTCGATGATGGTGATCCCTTCGGCGCGCAGCTGGGCCAAGACCAGCGCCGTCGCTTCGGGATCATCGCGGCCCAGCGCGCGCGCGCCCTCCAGCACGGTCACATCGCTGCCCAAGCGGCGATGGGCTTGCGCCATTTCCAGCCCGATGGGACCACCCCCGATGATGAGCAAATGACCGGGGCGCTCAAGCAGGCCAAAGATCGTCTCGTTGGTGTGATAGGGCACCGTGTCGAGGCCGGGGATCGGCGGCACGAAAGGCTGCGAGCCTGTGGCGATGACAAAGCGGCGCGCGCTGATGTGCTGGCCGGCTGCATCCAGCATGTCGGGCGCGGTAAAACGGGCGCGGGCGCGGATCACCCGCACGCCCAAGCCTTCGAAGCGCTCTTGGCTATCGACCGGGGCGATGCGGTCGATCACGGCGCGCAGATGATCCTTTGCAGCGGCGAAATCGGGGGCGGGATCATGGCCCGCCACGCCGAATGCCGATTGGGCCGTCTGATGGGCTTTGTGACCGGCGGCGAGCAGGGCCTTGGACGGCACGCAGCCTGTGTTCAGGCAATCGCCGCCCATCTCGCCCGCTTCGATCAGCACGACATCGGCCCCCATCTGCACCGCACCAGCCGCGACCGATAGCCCGGCGGCCCCAGCGCCGATCACGCAGATATCCGTTCTCAAAAGGGTCATCCGATCTCCCTTCCGCCGCGCATCGCCTTGAGGAGGACCGGCAAGAGCGCCAATGCGCATAGACCGAGAATGGGCAATAGGATCGACGGCGTGAACAACAAGCCCAGATCGGGCGCCGCCCCACGCGCGAAGACCTCGGACAGGCCCGCCCCGATGGAGGTATAGACCAAAGCCCCCGGCATGATCCCGAAAAAGGTGGAAATGACATAGCGGTGAAGCGGCACCTCGAGAAAGGCCGGCACCAGATTGGCGATGACGAACGGCACCGCCGGCACAAGCCGGATCAAGAACAGCATCGACCACTGATTTTCGTCGATCCCGTCCTTGATACGTTTGACCACACCTTCCGATCCTTCAAGTCGGGCCGCGAAGCTCGCACCGATGCTCGAGCGCGCGACCAAAAAGATCGCGCTTGCCCCCAATGTCGCGCCCAAGACATTGAAGATCGTGCCGGGAAAGGTGGCGAACAAGAACCCGCCCGTCAGCGTCGCGACACTTGCACCGGGCAGCGACAATGCCACGATCAACGCATATGCCAGCGTGAAGCCCAAAACGGTCGCGGCGTAATGGGAATCGCGCAAGGCCAAGAGCGCTTCGCGATTCGCGGCCAGCGCCTCGAAACTCAACAAATCGCCGTACCACCACCACCCAACTGCCGCAGCCGATGCGATTACGATCAGCGGCCATAGGCGGCGCAGGGGGGATGTGGCACGTGCGATCATCGATGCATCAACTTTTTGCTTTATCCGCGTTGCACCCATAGATGCGCCATCTGGCCGTTATGCGACAGGGGTGTCACGGCAGGTTGATCGGTTGTAACTTTGCCCGCAGCGTCGCAAAAGCCCGTCCGCTTGGACCAAGCAGGCAAAAAGCGCGCAAAATCCGCTGCGGGGGATGCGCTGTTTGTTGACAGCCCGTCCGGCTTTCCGTATCTGCCGGGCTCTATCAGAGATTCCCTCGGACCGTAGCGGCGCGTGCGTCACGCGACCCGGACCGATCGAACCACGGAGAAGACAATGTCGAAGCGGACCTTTCAGCCTTCCAACCTGGTGCGCAAGCACCGTCACGGTTTTCGTGCGCGCATGGCGACAAAGGGCGGCCGCAAGGTGCTCAATGCCCGCCGCGCCCGCGGCCGGAAGCGTCTGAGCGCCTGATCAAGGTCGGACCGATGGTCCCTGACACGCCTCCGCCGGGCGAAAGCCCGCCGGGGGCTTTTTCTGTTTTGCGCCAGCGGGCGGATTTCTTGGCCGCCGCCCGCGCCCAGCGCGTGCCGATGCCCGCCTTTTTGCTGCAAGCCCGCCTGCGTGATCCGTCAGAACCCGCCGAAACGGCGGTGCGCGTCGGTTTCACCTGTTCGAAAAAGGTCGGCAATGCGGTCGCACGCAACCGTGCCAAGCGCCGCCTGCGCGAAATCGCGCGCGCCGTCGTGCCAGTGGACGGTCAGCCGGGCTGGGACTATGTCTTGATCGGACGCGCCGATGCCACCGCCACGCATGGCTTCGACGCGATGAAGACCGATCTGGCCCGCGCCTTGCGAAAGCTGCATAAATGAGTCCCATGGCCTATATCGTATCTTTGCCCGTGCGGTTCTACCGCTTGGTCTTCAGCCCTTGGGTCGGGCATGGCTGCCGGTTTCAGCCAACCTGTTCTTCCTATGCGATGGAAGCGCTGGAAAAGCACGGCGCGCTCAAGGGAAGTTGGCTGACCGCGCGCCGCATCGCGCGCTGCCACCCATGGGGTGGCTCGGGCATCGACAACGTCCCCGATTGAACAGCCTCAGCGCTTTTCGAAGGTGATGATGACCTCGCCGATGGTGACGCCGAAGCGTTTCATGTAGGCGCGGTTCAGCAAGCGATCCTCGGAGAGCAGCCACATCCAGTCATCAAAGCTGACGCGCATGGTTTCATCGCCCGGAATGGGCAGATCGATGGTATATGCCCAGTTGAAAGTGTCGCCGCGTTCTTCGCCGAAAGCCTCGCCCACCACACCCGGCGCCGTGCCGCGCCATGTCTCGGGGCCGGTCTTGACCAAACTCCAAATCCGCTGTTCGGTCGACCCGTCCTCGTAGACGAAATCTTCTACAAGGGTAAGGGTATGCCCATCCCAAGTGCCGGCAATCGCCACCTCGAAACGTCGCCGCACCGTACCCAAGACGTCTTGAAACTGGCCATAGGCCACAAGGTCGCCGACGAAGAACTCCTCGAGGTTCAGCTGGCGGTCCGACAATTGCGGATCATCAAGTGCGGGCCGCCCGGCACAGGCCGACAAGAGCATGACACTGGCAAGGCCAAGGGCAAGGGCAACAAGACGCATGAGGGTTCCTTCCGGTTGATTGAAACAACTAAACCGCGCCCTGCCCGAGGCAAGCCCGCTTGACCTTGGCGCAGGCCACGCCCTATGGCGGGGCGACCGCCAAGGGGGCCGCCATGCTTGATGATGCCGACGATATCCATCCGCTGTTTCACGGGGCGCCTTCCAGCACCGAATTCAAGAAACTGCGCAAACGCATCATCCGCGAAACACGCGAGGCGATCGACCGCTACGGCATGGTCGACCGCAACCCCGCAGCGCCGCGCCAGAAATGGCTGGTGTGCCTGTCGGGCGGCAAGGACAGCTACACGCTTTTGGCCGCGCTGACCGAGTTGCAGTGGCGCGGGTTGTTGCCGGTCGATCTCTTGGCCTGCAATCTCGATCAGGGCCAGCCGGGCTTTCCGGCAACGGTCTTGCCCGAGTTCCTGAACCGCATGGGCGTGCCACACCGCATCGAATACGCCGACACCTATTCGATCGTCGTCGACAAGGTGCCGCAGGGGCGGACCTATTGCGCGCTCTGCTCGCGGCTGCGGCGCGGCAATCTTTATCGCGTTGCCCGCGAGGAAGGCTGCAGCGCCGTCGTCTTGGGCCATCACCGCGACGATATTCTGGCGACGTTCTTCCTGAACCTCTTTCACGGCGGCAAGCTGGCGACGATGCCGCCCAAATTGTTGAACGATGAGGGCGATCTGTTCGTCTATCGCCCGCTCGCGCATGTGGCCGAGGCCGATTGCGACGCGTTTTCGCGCGCCATGAACTATCCCATCATCCCTTGCGATCTGTGCGGCAGTCAGGACGGTCTGCAACGTCAAGCCATCGGGCGTATGCTGGAGGAATGGGAAACCAAGGCACCCGGGCGCAAGGGCAAGATGTTTTCAGCGCTGATGAATGCCCGCCCCTCGCACTTGCTGGACCCGGAGTTGTTCGATTTCGCAGGGCTAAGCCGGCACGATCGTAAAAATTCTCAGGATTGAGGCGCGCGGCGTTAAGAGCGCGTCAGGGTTTGAGCCCGAGGTTTGCACCGTGCCCGGTTTCTCAGGGCGATGGTGCAGGTCGAAAAGGTACGCAAACCGATGCCACATTTGGGCATGATGATGCTGGCGCGGTTGGCGACTACGCTGGACCGGGGCTTGAACCGGCTCGACACGATCGCTCTTTTCGCGATCATGGCCCTCGTCGCGATTTGGCTGGGCTTGGATGACATTGTCACGGCGATGGTCTTTGTGCTGCCCATCTTGTTGGCTCTGCGTATCTTGCTGGGCCGCGAAGCCGCTCCTGCGGCGGCGCAGGACGCGGCAACGCTTTTCCCTGCCCATGATGAGGGCCTTGCCGGTCGGGCGGCCCTTGCGGCGATGCTGGCGCGGGTCGCGCGGCGCGCGCATGATGACAGCGCGTGTATCTTGCTTGAACTCGATGATTGGGACCGGATCGCCGAGCGCTGGGGCAATGTTGCGGCCAATGATATCCTTTCAACCATGCGTGACCGCCTGATCGCCACGCTGCGCCATGACGACATGCTGGTGCATCTGGGTGCGGGACACTTCGGTGTGGCGTTGCACCCGATGCGTAGCGCGCCATTGGGCACGAGGATGCAGATTTGCGACCGCCTACGCGCCGCGGTGGCTGACCCGGTCGTCTTTGGCACCATGCAATTGCGACTGACCGCTTCAGCGGGCCATGCGAGCCTGCGCCATGATGGCGGCGGCCTGCCCGAGCCGACCCTGCGCGCGGCCGGGGCAGCGCTTGACGCTGCGCGGCACAATGGGCCCGATGCACAGCGCGCCTATGACGCGGCGCTGGCCGCCCCCGCAACCCCCAGCGCCCTGTCGCATGAGGTGGCATCGGCCTTGATCGCCGATGAGTTCCAGCCTTGGTTCCAGCCCCAGATCGCCACCCAAAGCGGCGTGATCGTCGGATTCGAGGCTTTGGCCCGCTGGCACCACCCAAAGCGTGGCATTTTACTGCCTGCACACTTCCTCCCCGCGATCGCCGACGCGGGGCTGATGGGCCGCTTCGGCCGCCGCATCTTGCATCATGCATTGACGGCCGCGCGGGGTTGGGATCAGGCGGGTCTGCGTGTTCCTTCCGTCTCGGTGAACTTCTCGGCCGACGAGTTGCGTGACCCCAGCTTGGCCGATCATGTGAAATGGGAACTGGACCGTTTCGACCTGCGTCCGGGACGGTTGACCGTCGAAATTCGCGAAACCGTTGCCGCCAACGCCCAAGATGGCGCGATCAACGACAATATCGCGGCCTTGCGCCGTCATGGGGTCAATATCGATCTCGACGATTTCGGCGTGGGCCAAGCCTCGATCGCTGCGATCCGCCGATTTGGCGTCTCGCGCATCAAGATCGACAGATCCTATCTTGCCGGGCTTGCCGATGATCCCGCCCAGCACGCAGCACTTGCCGCGATCTTGGCGATGGGGCGGCATCTGGGGATTGAGACCTTGGCCAAGGGCGTTGAAAGCGCCCCGGTGCAGGATATCCTCGACAAGCTAGGCTGCGACCATATGCAGGGCTTTCATATCGGTGCGGCGATGCCCTTTGACGCGACCCATGATTGGGCCACCCGCCACAATGCAACCCTCACCCGTGGTGCTCCCCAAAACCGCAGGGCCGGATAAGCCGACAGCCGCCGAGGCACCCGAAATACCGCGTCTTGCGCGCGCACCGCGCGGAAAAGGCCCCTTGACCTTTCGTGCCCCGATCTGTTGAACCCGCCAAGGCAGCAATTGCGGGAAAACTGAGTGATGGATGATCAGAACAAGAACCTGATCCTGGCCACTGGCCTAAGCTTTCTGGTCATTTTGGTGTGGTTCGTCCTTTTCCCGCCACCCACGCCCGACGTCGACCCCAACGCTCCGGCCAGCGTTCAGACCCAAGAGGGCGCAACTGGCACCGATATCGCCCTTCTGCCGCCGGCCGCGACCGGCGAGGGCGTGGCATCGGCCGATGCGGCCGCCGCCGTGACCCCGCCCGCGGCACCGCGCCTGCCGATCGACACCCCCGAACTGGAAGGCAGCATCTCGCTGATCGGCGGGCGGATCGACGATCTTTCGCTGCGCGGCTATTTCGAGACACTCGACGAAGGCAGCCCCATCGTGCGCCTGCTGGCACCCGTGGGCAGCGCCGATCCCTATTACGCGCTCTATGGCTGGGCACCAGCCGGCGATCTCAGCTTCGAGGATGTGCCCGGTGCGAACACCCAATGGCGCGTTGAACAAGGCGAGACCCTCACCCCCGACACCCCCGTCACGCTTGTTTGGGATAACGGCAAGGGCCTGATCTTCCGCCGTGTTCTGAGTATCGACGCGAATTTCATGTTCAGCGTCACCCAATCGGTCGAGAACACCGGCGCGGCTGCCGTGCGCCTTGCCCCTTACGGCATTGTCGCGCGCCACGGCCTGCCTGATGACTTGCAAAATTTCTTCATCCTGCACGAAGGCGTGGTGCGCAAGGTCGACGGGCAACTCGACGAATTGGCCTATGACGACATCCCCGATCTCGACGTTGTCGCCCGTGAAGGCGCCGCCGCCGAAGTGGTCGATGTCGTCGCCGATGGCTGGATTGGCTTTACCGACAAATACTGGATGACAACGCTGATCCCCGGCGCCGACCAACCATTCAGCAGCGTGACGAAATATGTCGCCAACGCCGACATCTACCAGACCGAGGCGCGCCTACCCGCCATGACGGTCGAGGCCGGACAAAGCGCTCAGGTTACCACCCAGCTTTTCGCCGGCGCAAAGGAATGGGAAACCATCCGCAACTATCAAAACGAGGGCGGCATCGAGCGCTTCCTCGATTCGATCGATTGGGGTTGGTTCTATTTCCTGACCAAGCCGATCTTCTGGCTGCTCCACAATCTCAACGTGCTGATCGGCAATATGGGTCTGGCAATCATCGCGCTGACGGTGATCATCAAGGCCGTGCTCTTCCCCTTGGCCTATAAATCCTACGCCTCGATGGCGAAAATGCGCGAATTGCAGCCGCAGATGGAAAAGCTCAAGGAACGCGTGGGCGACGACCGCCAGAAGATGCAGCAAGAGATGATGGAGCTGTACAAGCGCGAGAAAGTGAACCCCGCCGCGGGCTGTTTGCCGATCTTGCTGCAGATCCCGATCTTTTTCTCGCTCTACAAGGTGATCTTCGTCACGCTTGAATTGCGCCATGCGCCGTTTTTCGGCTGGCTCAACGACCTTTCGATGCCCGACAGCTCGTCAACCTTCAACCTGTTCGGCCTTTTGCCATGGGATGCGCCGGAACCCACCAGCATCCTTGCGCTGATCTTCATCGGGGTCTTGCCGATCTTGCTCGGCATCTCGATGTGGCTGCAGCAAAAGCTGAACCCGCAGCCGACCGATCCCACGCAGGCCGCGATCTTTGCATGGTTGCCTTGGGTCTTCATGTTCATGCTCGGCGGCTTTGCCAGCGGCCTGTTGGTCTACTGGATCGCCAACAACACGATCACCTTCGTGCAGCAATACATCATCATGAAACGGCACGGCTACACGCCCGACCTGTTCGATAATATCCGCGGCAGCTTCCGGCGGAAAAAGCCCGCCGACAAATGATCGGACATCTGGCCCAGATCTGGCGCCACCCGATCAAGGGCGTCGGGGCCGAGCCGCTGGCAAATGTGGGCCTGCAGCCTGACCGGCCCTTGCCCCGTGACAGGGCATGGGCCGTGCTGGAAGAGGGCGGCGAGGCGGCCGAGGGCTGGCGGTCTTGCCGCAACTTCATCCGCGGTGCCAAGGCCGCGACCCTGATGGCCGTACGCGCACGATGCGATGGTGACGCGATCCATCTGTCGCATCCCGACAGGCCCGATCTGACCATCACCCCCGGGGATGACATGGCCGGTCCGTCGCTGATCGCATGGCTCAAGCCCATCTACCCCACCGATCGACGCGCACCCGCCGCCTTGGTCAAATCTCCCGCAAGCGGCATGTCGGACGCGCCTTATGCGTCGGTGGCGGTCCTCAACCTCGCCTCGTTGCGCGCCTTGTCGCAAAAGCTCGGTCAAGAGCTTGATCCAAGGCGCTTTCGCGGCAATCTCTGGCTCGACGGGCTGGCCCCTTGGGAAGAGTTCGACCTTGTCGGCAAACGCTTGCGCATCGCCGAGGCCGAGCTCGAAGTGATCGAACCCATCACCCGCTGCCGCGCGACCGAGGCAAACCCCGAAACAGGAAAACGCGATGCCGCAACCCTCGCCGCACTTGAGGATGGTTGGGGCCATACCGACTTCGGCATCTATGCCATGGTCCGGCGCGCGGGCCGCGTGGCCACAGGCGACAAGGTAACCCAAGCATGACCACCCTGCCCTTCCCCCTCGCCCCCGAACCAGATGCGACCACGACCGAAGTGGGGCGCAAGCTATTCGCCGGCGGGGCCGAGTTCCTCAAAGGTGTCGTCGCGATGGACGGCCTGCCGCCCGCCGACCGGGTCGAGGTCTGTTTCGCCGGGCGCTCGAATGTCGGGAAATCGACGCTGATCAATGCCCTGACCGGGCGCAAGGCATTGGCGCGCGCCTCCAACACACCGGGGCGCACCCAAGAAATCAACTTTTTTACCTTGGGCCAAAGCCACTACCTCGTCGACCTGCCCGGCTATGGCTATGCCGAGGCACCGGTTGCCGTGGTGCAGAAATGGCAAAAACTGCTCAAGGCCTATCTGTCGGGGCGCGCCACGCTGCGCCGGGCCTTCGTTTTGATCGACACGCGCCATGGTGCCAAGCAGGTCGACGAAGAGATCATGGCCCTGCTGGACGGCGCGGCGGTGCCCTTTCAGATCGTGATGACCAAGGCCGACAAAGTCCGCCCGAAAGAGCGCGACGAGGCGCTGGCGCGCACGCGCGCCGCCTTGGTCAAGCACCCCGCCGCCTATCCAGAATTGATCCTGACCTCGTCGGAAATCGGCGAAGGCATCCCCACATTGCGCGCCACGATCGCGTCGATCGTCTGACGCCGCGGCTTTCATCTTTCTTGAAATACGCAATGCGAAGCTTCACACGCGGCCTTTGCTCGCCTAAGGATCGGGAACGTCAGCCATAGGCCCCGAGATGAAACAACGAGACATGACCCGCGATCACCTTGCCGTCGCCCGCACGCTGAGCGAGGCGCTCCCCTATCTGCAACGCTTCAACAACGCCATCGTGGTCGTCAAATTCGGCGGAAACGCGATGGGCGATGATGAAACCATGACCAGCTTCGCGCGCGATATCGTGCTGCTGCGCCAAGTTGGCGTGAACCCTGTCGTGGTGCATGGCGGCGGACCGATGATCAATGAACTCCTTGATAAGCTTGGCATAAAATCCGAGTTCATCGACGGCAAGCGCGTCACCGACGCGGCCACCGTCGAGGTGGTCGAGATGGTTTTGTCGGGGCTTGTGAACAAGCGGATCGTGCAGGCGATCAATGCGCAGGGCGGGCGGGCCGTGGGGCTTTCGGGCAAGGATGCCGAATTGATGGTCTGCGAGGCGGCCGATCCGAAATTCGGCTTTGTGGGCGAACCGGTCGAGGTCAATACCGAAGTCCTCAAGAACCTGTTCGGCGATGACATGATCCCCGTCATCGCGCCCTTGGGCATGGGCCGCAATGGCGAGACCTTCAATGTCAACGGCGATACCGCAGCCGGTGCCATCGCCGCCGCCCTCAAGGCTGACCGCTTGTTATTGCTGACGAATGTGGCGGGTGTGAAGAACGCCGAAGGCACGTTGGTGACCGAACTCAAGGCCGCTGAGGTCGAGGAGATGACGCGGGCGGGCGTGATCTCGGGGGGGATGATCCCCAAGACCGAGACGGCGCTTCAAGCCGTGCGCGGCGGTGTGCGCGCCTGCACCATCGTCGATGGTCGCGTGCCCAATGCGGTGTTGCTGGAGCTTTTCACCGAACATGGCGCAGGCTCGATGATCCGGGCCTGAGCGCCGGCAAGGGCTGTCGTGATCCTGTCGTGATCGTGTCGGGATCGCGTAGCTACACCCAAACCGCAAGGAGCGCGCGCATGGCAAGCCTCGCCGAGATCGACAGGGTGCTGGCGCCGCATCATCTGTCGGTTTTCGGCGGGTTCCATCCGGGCGCCGCGGATGACACCCCCGCAAGCTGCCGAACACTCCTGATGCTCGGCCCGCGCGAGCCGGGGTTTTGGGCGCATGTCATGGCCGAGGGCGAGTTTCACGATGGCGCACCTGATCCGCTCGACCGTTGGTCGCGCCGCGTGATCGGGCGCATCGCCTGCGATCTGGGGGGCAAGGCGCTATTCCCCTTCGGCGGCCCACCCTATCGCCCCTTCATCGCTTGGGCGCTGCGCACCGGCCGGGCATGGACAAGCCCGGTTGGGCTGTTGGTGCATGACCAGGCAGGGCTGATGGTGTCTTTCCGTGGCGCGCTGGCCTTGCGCGAAAGGCTGGCTTTGCCCCCCGCGCCCCCCGCGCCGCCCTGCACCGCCTGCACGCGCCCCTGCACAGATGCCTGCCCGGTTGGCGCGCTTGCCCCCGATGGCTATGATGTCGCGTCCTGCCACGCCCATCTTGCGACCGAGGCCGGGCAAGATTGCCGTGATCAGGGCTGCCGCGCACGCCGGGCCTGCCCTGTCAGCCAAGGTTACGGACGCCGCACGGAGCAGTCGGCCTTTCACATGCGGAGTTTTCACCCATGACCCTCACCTTGATCCTGACGCGCCATGCGAAATCCGGTTGGGATGACCCGATGCTTGCCGATCATGACCGACCGCTGAACCCGCGCGGGCGGGGTGATGCGCCGAAGGTCGGGGCATGGCTGCGCGCCAAGGGGTATGTGCCCGATGCGGCGTTGGTCTCATCCGCCCGGCGCACGCAAGAGACATGGGATTGGGTATCGGCGGAACTGGGCCGGGCGGTTCCGATGACGGTGATGCCTTCGCTCTACCATGCCGAGGCCGCGGTGATCCTTGCGCATCTGCGGGAACAAAGCGCGCCGCGGGTCATGGTCATCGGCCACAACCCCGGCATCGGGGACTGTGCGCAACGCATCGTGAATGCGCTGCCCGCGCATCCAGGTTTTGCCGATTACCCGACCTGCGCCACGCTGGTGGTCGATTTCCCCTGCGACGATTGGGGCGCGATCGGCTGGGGGATGGGTCACGCGGTCGATTTCATCGTACCGCGCGATCTGTAGGGGGGCACAGACCCCCCCCTCAGTGCCCGAGGATCTGGCTCAGGAACAGTTTGGTCCGGTCATTCTGCGGATTGTTGAAGAAGGCC
>NZ_CBFIIK010000009.1:0-46951 GCF_965662675.1 Roseicyclus sp.
GCACCACGGCCTTGGAGCCGCCGCGCCTTTTCGCCTCCGCCGGGTCTTCCATCTGTTCGCAGATGGCCACGCGAAACCCTTTTCGGATCAGGGTCAAAAGGTAGCTCTCAGAACTATGCGCAGGTACACCGCACATGGCGATATCTTCTCCGAGATGCTGGCCCCGCTTTGTCAGCGCGATATCGAGCGCCGCCGCTGCCGCGACCGCGTCGTCAAAGAACATCTCGTAAAAATCGCCCATCCGGTAGAACAACAGCGCATCGGCATGCTGTGCCTTGATCTCCAGATACTGCGCCATCATTGGCGTGACGCTACTCATTCCGCCCCCCGATTGCTCGTATCCTAACCTACGCAAGCCCGGCTCGGGATTGAAGCGGCAAAAGGCCGTTGTTGCCGCCGCGTCTTGCAGTGGCTAAACCAGTGTTCGGACCGAGGGGGAGACAAAAATGGCTGAAAAGAGCAGGATCACTCGCGAAGAGGCCTTGGCCTATCACCTGGACCCGTATCCGGGAAAGATCGACATCAACGCTTCGACACCGATGGCGACTCAGCGCGATCTTAGCCTTGCCTATTCCCCCGGTGTCGCCGTCCCCTGCGAGGTGATCGCCGAGCGGCCCGAAGCGGCCTATGACTACACTACCAAGGGCAATCTGGTGGCCGTGATTTCCAACGGCACCGCCGTGCTTGGTCTGGGCAATCTCGGTGCGCTTGCCTCCAAGCCGGTGATGGAGGGCAAGGCGGTGCTGTTCAAACGCTTTGCTGATGTGAATTCCATCGATATCGAGCTTGATACCGAAGACCCCGATGAGTTCTGCCGCGCCGTGCGGCTGATGTCGCCCACATTCGGCGGCATCAACCTTGAGGATATCAAGGCGCCGGAATGCTTCATCATCGAACAGCGCCTCAAGGAAGAATGCGATATCCCGGTGTTCCATGATGACCAGCATGGCACCGCCGTGATCTGTGCCGCGGGTTTGATCAACGCACTGCACATTTCGGGCAAGAAGATCGAGGATTGCCGCATCGTGCTGAACGGCGCGGGGGCTGCTGGTATCGCGTGCATCGAATTGCTCAAGACCATGGGCGCGCGGCACGAGAACTGCATCGTCTGTGACACCAAGGGTGTGCTGTATCAGGGCCGCACCGAGGGCATGAACCAGTGGAAATCGGCCCATGCGGTGAAAACCGACCTGCGCAGCCTTGAGGACGCGATGAAGGGGGCGGATGTCTTCCTTGGTGTGTCCGCCAAGGGGGCTGTGACGCGCGAGATGGTGGCCAGCATGGCACCGAACCCCGTCATCTTTGCCATGGCCAACCCCGATCCCGAGATCACCCCCGAGGAAGCGCATGAGGTGCGCCCCGACGCCATCGTCGCCACGGGCCGGTCGGATTACCCCAATCAGGTGAACAACGTCTTGGGCTTTCCCTATCTCTTCCGTGGCGCGCTGGATATTCATGCCCGTGCCATCAATGACGAGATGAAGATCGCCTGCGCCCATGCACTTGCCGATCTGGCGCGCGAGGATGTGCCCGATGAGGTCGCCGTGGTCTATGGGCGCGATCTTTCCTTCGGGCGCGATTACATCATTCCCACCCCCTTTGACCCCCGGCTGATCTATACCATCCCCCCCGCCGTGGCGCGGGCAGGCATGCAAACCGGCGTGGCGCGGCGTCAGATCGACGATCTTGACCGCTACGCCGAGGGGCTGCGCGCCCGGCTTGATCCGACAAGCTCGATCTTGCAAGGAATCTATGCGCGGGCAAAATCGGCGCAGGCGCGGATGATCTTTGCCGAGGGCGATGATGTTCGCGTTCTGCGCGCCGCTGTTGCTTATCAGCGGCAAGGTTTGGGCCGCGCGCTTGTCGTGGGCCGCGCGGCGGATGTGAAATCCAAGCTCGAAGCAGCGGGCCTTGCCGATGCCGTGCGTGAGTTGGAGGTGGTGAATGCCGCCAACACCACCGAGTTGGAAAGCTACAAGGCCTTTCTCTATGAACGCCTGCAACGCAAAGGCCATGACCGGGCCGATATTCACCGCTTGGCCGCGCGCGACCGGCATGTCTTTGCCGCGCTGATGCTGGCCCATGGGCATGGCGATGCGCTGGTCACGGGGGCGACGCGCAAATCGGCCCATGTCCTCGATCTGATCGGCAAGGTTTTCGATGCCCGCGCCGAGGACGGGGCTGTCGGCATCACGGCGCTGTTGCACAAGGGCCGCATCGTCCTGATCGGCGACACGCTGGTGCATGAATGGCCCGAGAAGGAAGATCTGGCGCTCATCGCCCAGCGCGGCGCGCAGGTTGCCCGCGATCTGGGGCTGGATCCGCGCGTGGCCTTCGTCAGCTTTTCGACCTTTGGCTACCCGGTCAGCGAACGCGCTGAAAAAATGCATCAGGCCCCACAGGTTCTCGACAAGCTGGGGGTCGATTTCGAATATGATGGGGAAATGGCCGTCGATGTGGCGCTGAACCCCGATGTGATGGCGCAATACCCCTTCACCCGGCTTTCGGGGCCTGCCAATGTTCTGGTTGTGCCGGCGCGCCATTCGGCCAGCATCTCGGTCAAGCTGATGCAGGCGATGGCGGGGGCCACGGTGATCGGCCCGATCCTGACCGGGTTGAAAAGCCCCATTCAGGTCTGTTCGACCGTTTCGACGGCCAATGACATCTTGAACATGGCGGTAATGGCAGCCTGCGAGATCGGGCGGCGCTGACCGAGTTTCTTGGCGTGTGGGCAAGGGATGTGTATACTATGCCCACACCAACGCCGAGGGCCGTCATGGGCAAGCAACGCACCAACATCACGATCGATGCACGGCTTTTGGCCGATGCGCGCGAGATGGGGCTGAATGTCTCGGCCATCGCCGAAGAGGCGCTGCGCACGGCGCGCCGTGAAGCGTGGCAAAAAGAGAATGCCAAGGCGTTGGAAAGTTTGAATATCTGGGTTGAAGAGAACGGTTTGCCGCTTGCAGATTACCAAGTCTTGAAACTGTGATGGCGCAATACAAAGTCTATCGGCTGACAGGCGGTGAACTGGTCCTCGACCTTCAAAGTGACCTTATCGAGACCACGACACGAATCGTGGCTCGTTTGATTCCCTTCGGCCAGCTTGGAACTTCGATAAAAGACGCCAATCCGGTCTTTGTGATTGACGGGGAAGAACTTGCCCTTTTGACAACGCACCTTGGCGCGGTGCCGGAAACCATTCTAGGAGACGAGGTTTCCGATCTTGGCCAACACAGCTACACCATCCTGCGCGCCATCGACATGGTCTTTACCGGGATCTGAGGCTTAGCCCTTCATCCCGTCCCAAAAGCTTTTGACCTTGTCGAAAAAGCCGCTGGCGTTGGGGTTGTTCGACTTGGCGCTGATCTCCTCGAATTTTCGGAGCAGTTCTTTTTGTTCTGCCGTCAGGCTGACCGGTGTCTCCACCGCCAGCTCGATGTACATATCGCCGACACCCGCGCCGCGCAGTTGCGGCATACCCTTGCTGCGCAACCGCATTTGGCGACCCGATTGCGATCCCTCGGGCACCTTCACCCGTGCGCGGCCGCCGTCGATGGTCGGCACCTCGACCTCACCGCCAAGAGCGGCCTTGCTCATCGAGACTGGCACCCGACAGAACAGGTCGATCCCGTCACGTTGAAACAGCGCGTGGTCGCCCACTTCGATAAAGATATAAAGATCGCCCGATGGCCCACCGCGCAAACCGGCTTCACCCTCGCCCGACAAGCGGATGCGCGTTCCGGTTTCCACGCCTTGCGGAATATTCACCGATAGCGCGCGGTCTTTTTGCTGCCGCCCGGAGCCGCCGCAACTACGGCAAGGGTTCTTGATCACCTGCCCCATGCCCGAGCAGGTCGGACAGGTGCGCTCAACCGTGAAAAAGCCTTGCTGTGCGCGTACTTTCCCCATGCCCGAACAGGTCGGGCAGGTCGTCGGCTCCGAACCACCCTCGGACCCCGTGCCGGAGCAGCCAGAACAGGCGGTCGTGCTTGGCACGGTAATCTGCTTTGTCAGGCCGGCATAGGCATCTTCTAGCGATATTTTCAGATTATAGCGCAGATCCGAGCCGCGGCTGGCGCGTGAGCGCTGGCCGCCACGCTGGCCACCCATGAAATCCCCGAAGAGATCCTCGAACACATCCGAAAAGGCCGAGGCGAAATCGCCCTGACCCGGCCGCCCGCCATAGCCGCCCGCGCGCCCGCCGCCGGCCATGCCGCCATCGAAGGCGCTATGCCCGAAGCGATCATAAGCCGCGCGTTTCTCGGCATCCTTCAGGATGTCATGGGCTTCGTTCACCTCTTTGAACTGGGCCTCGGCATTGGGATTGTCGGAATTGCGGTCGGGGTGAAGCTCTTTCGCCTTTTGGCGATAGGCTTTCTTGATCTCATCGGCGGATGCGCCTTTCGAGACCCCAAGAACCTCGTAGTAATCGCGCTTGGCCATGTCGTTCCTTCCCTGAACGCAGGCGACCGGCCGGGTTTACGCCCAGCCGGTCGCCGTTGGATCACGCCGTTGGATCAGCCGCGCTTGCGGTCGTCGTCGAGATCTTCGAAATCGGCATCGACGATATCGTCATCGACGGGGCGCGCGGCGTCCGGGTCGTCTTCGCTATCTGAAGCCTGCGCCTTGTAGATCGCCTCACCGAGACGCATCGCGGCTTCGGTCACATTCTGGATTCCGCCTTTGATCTTGCCAGCATCTTCGGTTTCCAGCTGTTCTTTCAGCGCCTTGATCGCCAGTTCGATGGCTTCGATGGTCGAGGGGTCGACCTTGTCGCCATGCTCATCCATCGACTTTTCGGTCGAATGGATCAGGCTTTCGGCCTGATTGCGTGTTTCGACCAACTCGCGGCGCTTCTTGTCGGCGTCGGCGTTCTCCTCGGCCTCCTTTACCATGCGGTCGATATCCTCGTCCGACAGACCACCCGAGGCTTGGATGGTGATCTTTTGTTCCTTGCCGGTGCCTTTGTCCTTGGCGCCGACCGACACGATGCCATTGGCGTCGATGTCGAATGTCACCTCGATCTGCGGCACACCGCGGGGCGCGGGCGGAATGTTTTCCAGATTGAACTGGCCCAGCATCTTGTTGTCAGCGGCCATTTCACGCTCGCCTTGGAAGACGCGGATGGTCACGGCGTTCTGGTTGTCATCGGCGGTCGAGAAAATCTGGGCCTTTTTCGTCGGGATCGTCGTGTTGCGGTCGATCAGGCGGGTGAAGACACCACCCAGCGTTTCGATACCAAGCGATAGCGGCGTCACGTCGAGCAGCACCACATCCTTGACGTCGCCCTGCAGCACGCCCGCCTGAATGGCCGCACCCAGCGCCACGACCTCGTCGGGGTTCACACCCTTGTGCGGCTCCTTGCCGAAGAACTTGGTCACTTCCTCGACGACCTTGGGCATGCGGGTCATGCCGCCGACCAGAACAACCTCGTCGATATCGCCCTTGGACAGGCCCGCATCCTTGAGGGCGGCGGCACAGGGCTTCATCGATTTGGTGATCAGATCGCCAACAAGGCTTTCGAGCTTGGCGCGCGTCAGCTTCATTACAAGGTGAAGCGGTTGACCATTCGCGCCCATCGAGATGAAGGGTTGGTTGATCTCTGTCTGGCTAGAGGAAGACAGCTCGATCTTGGCCTTTTCGGCCGCTTCCTTGAGCCGCTGCAGCGCCATCTTGTCGGTCGTCAGATCGACGCCGTTTTCCTTTTTGAACTCATCGGCAAGGTAGTTGACGATGCGCATGTCGAAATCTTCGCCACCGAGGAAGGTATCGCCATTGGTCGATTTCACCTCGAACAGGCCATCATCGATTTCCAGGATGGTGATGTCGAAGGTCCCGCCGCCAAGGTCATAGACCGCGATGGTGCGCGTCTCTTTCTTGTCGAGGCCATAGGCAAGTGCGGCTGCTGTCGGCTCGTTGATGATGCGCAGCACCTCGAGGCCCGCGATGCGGCCGGCGTCTTTGGTCGCTTGGCGCTGGGCGTCGTTGAAATAGGCGGGCACGGTAATGACGGCCTGCGTCACCTCTTCGCCAAGGTAGCTTTCGGCGGTTTCCTTCATCTTGGTCAGGATCTGCGCCGAAACCTGGCTGGGCGAATATTTCTCGCCGCGCACTTCGACCCATGCATCACCATTGCCGCCATTGACGATATTGTAGGGGACAAGCTTCTTGTCCTTTTCAACCTCGGCATCGCCAAGGCGGCGGCCGATCAGGCGCTTGACGGCGAAGATGGTGTTTTCGGGATTGGTCACGGCCTGCCGCTTGGCGGCTTGGCCGACCAGACGCTCATCATCGGTATAGCCGACGATCGAGGGCGTGGTCCGCGCCCCTTCGGAGTTTTCGATCACGCGCGGCTGGCTGCCATCCATGATGGCGACGCAGGAGTTGGTTGTGCCGAGGTCGATACCAATCACTTTGGCCATGTCGGTCGGGTCCCTTCTTTCAAGCGAACGGGCGGTGGCGGGTCCGTTTTGGCCCCCGATGCGCCCCGTATAGGATAATGGTGTTGGTCAAGGTGCACGCCCCAACCGGTTCGCAGGGTATATAGGAGGGGGGTCAAGCCCCTGCAAGCGGGGCTGGACAGCAGAAAATCAGGCAAATTGACACGATGGCAAAGTTTGATCCGCGCCAAATGCATTCGGGCGCCGCTTTGCCGTCAGTGCCGCGCTGTCAGCCGGTCACCGACCAGCGCCCCAGCTTGCCGAAATATGCTTGCGGCCATACGCGTCGCCCATGAAGCCGATCATGAGGGCAACCAGTGTGAAATACAGCGGATATTCCCAATTCGAATGGTGTGGGAAGTAGTTGACAAAGGTAAAGCCACGCGCCTGATCGATCACATGGAACAGTGGGTTCCAATCGAACATGTCGATCATCATGCCGGGCATCATGTTTGCCACGAACATCTTGCCCGACGCGATCATGTTGGCGCGGATATAGATCAGTTGAACGATCGTGACGACATCCGGCAGCCACGGCTTCGCCGCCATCAGCATCAGCCCGACCGCGCATCCTGTCGCCCAAGCCAAAAGGTACATCAACAACGCGCCGGGCCAAAAGTGGATGCTGATCGGATTGATGACGGTGTGGATCGCAAAGAGGATGATCAGCAGGCAGATGGTTTGCGTGTAAAGAACGCTCATTGCAGAGGAGAAAATAGCCACCAGCGTGTTCATCGGCGCATGCTGCATCATTGCCGATGTTGGGCCTTCGGCACCCATGACTTGCTGCACTGACTTGATATGGGTCAGGTAGGCATAGATGCCGGTGAGCAGATACAACAAGAAATCGCCCCGTATCGCCGCACCGCGCGCACCGATCACGGTGAACATGAGATAGAAGGCAAAGATAAACAGAACCGATTGCAGCACGCTGAGCATGATGGCCCAAATCGCGTTGCGATGGCTTTGGCGCACCTTGCGCGCAGCAGCGATGAAGCTGAGTTCAAGCATGTTCAACGCAAGACTGAAGGTCGATTGCGTGCGCCTTGCCTCGAACATGAGCGGCTTACCCCTGAATACCCAAACATCGCTGCAGGGACTTGCCCATGCGCACTGCACTTGCCCCGCCGCGTGATGCCGACGATAACGCTATAGCCTTATCACGCAATCAAGGCAAAATGGAGGCAGATGTGGATTACGATCATGTGATGCGGGTTTTCCGTGAGGCGGCGATCGACGCGGGCGCGCGGATCATGGAGGTCTACAGGGCCGATGATTTCGATGTGCGGGCCAAGTCGGATGACAGCCCCGTGACCGAAGCCGACGAGGCTGCCGATGCGCTGATCTCGGCCCGGCTACGTGCAGAATTTCCAGATATCGTGTTGGTCACCGAAGAACAGGCCGACAGCCACGCTCAAAGCGCGGCGCGGTTCATCATCGTCGACCCGCTGGATGGGACCAAGGAATTCGTCCAGCGCCGTGGCGATTTCACCGTCAACATCGCGCTCGTGGAAAATGGCGTCCCGGTGCGCGGCGTGGTCTACGCACCCGCCAAGGAACGGCTTTTCTATACCGATGCGCAGGGCGTCAGTGTCGAGGAAACCGGGGCTTTCGATCCTGTCGGTATCGGCCCTGTTACGCCGATCAGGGTCAAACAGCCCGAAAAGGCGGGGCTTTTCGTCGTCGCCTCCAAATCGCACCGCGATGAGGCGACGGACGCCTATATCGCCAAATACCCCGTCGCCGATCTGAAAAGCGCGGGCTCGTCGCTGAAATTCTGTCTCGTGGCCACGGGTGAGGCCGACCTCTACCCCCGGCTGGGTCGCACGATGGAGTGGGATACCGCCGCGGGCGATGCCATTTTGCGCGGCGCGGGCGGGCGCATGGTCCGCTTCGAGGATCATCAGATCTTCACCTATGGCAAGCCGGGCTATGCCAACGGGTTTTTCATCGCCTACGCCCCCGGCGTGGAGTTGCAGACACCATGAGCGTCATTTGCGTGATCCCGGCCCGCTATGCCTCGACCCGCTATCCGGGCAAGCCATTGGTGACGCTGCGGGGCGCGACCGGCGAAAGCCAGAGCTTGATCGAACGCAGTTGGCGGGCGGCGCGGGCCGTGTCGGGCTTTGACGCGATTTATGTCGCCACCGATGATGACCGGATCGCCGCGGCGGCGCGCGGGTTCGGCGCGGATGTGCTGATGACCTCGTCCGAGGCGCGCAATGGCACCGAACGCTGCGCCGAGGCGCTGGGCCAGCTTGGCGCTGGGGTCGAGATGGTGGTCAACCTGCAAGGCGATGCGCCCCTGACGCCGCCGTGGTTTCTGGAGGCGTTGATCGCGGGCCTGCGCGCCGATCCTGATGCGGCGATCGCCACGCCGATCCTGCGCTGCGACGGCGAGACGCTGGCCGCGCTCAAGGCCGATCGCGCGGCTGGCCGTGTCGGCGGCACCACCGCCGTCGTCGATCACGCGATGCGCGGGCTTTACTTCTCCAAGGAGGTGATCCCCTTCACCGCCCAAGGTTACGCACCCGCGGCGCCGACGCCCGTGTTTCATCATGTTGGCGTCTACGCCTATCGCCCGGCAGCATTGCGTGCCTATCCCGATTGGCCCATCGGCCCGCTCGAGGCGCTCGAGGGGCTGGAACAGCTTCGGTTTCTCGAGGCTGGGCATCGTGTTCTCTGTGTCGAAGTGGCGGCACAGGGTCGAAAATTCTGGGAACTCAACAATCCCGAAGATGTGCCTCGGATCGAGGCGATGTTGACGGAGATGGGCCTGCCGTGAGTGATGCGCTGCGGTTGAGTGTCGTCGTGGTCAGCGCGGGGCGCCCCCGCGCATTGGATCGCTGTCTGACCGCAGTTTCGCAGATGCGCACCACGCGGGCCGAGGTCATCGTAGTTGCCGATAGTGATGGGATGGCTGTGGCTCGCCAACATGACTACGGCGCGCGGCTGACGCTTTTGGCGCAGGAGGGGGCCAATATCTCTGCTGCGCGCAATATCGGTATTGCGGCGGCGGCAGGTGAGATCGTGGCCTTTATCGACGATGATGCCGTGCCCGAGCCCGATTGGGCCGAGGCGATGCTTGCCGGTTTCGAAAACCCCGCGATCGCCGCCGCGACCGGGCCCGTCATCGGGCGCAACGGAATCTCATTGCAGTGGGGGCGGATGGCGGTCGACGTGCAAGGGCAGGATCGTTGGTTGCCCGCCGGGGACCAGATCAGGCCGGACGAGGTGCCGAAACTGCATGGCACGAACATGGCGTTTCGCCGGGAAATATTGTCTCGAACAGGCGGATTCGACACGGGTTTCGCATTTTTTCTGGACGAGACGGATCTTGCCTTGCGGCTTGGCAGCGCTGGTTTTGCAACCGCCTATCTTCCCGGTGCCGTTGTGCATCATGGGTTTGCCGCAAGCGCACGCCGAACCGAGGATCGGGTGCCGCTCGACCTGTTCGACATTGGCGCGTCGAGCGCGCTGTTCCTGCGCAAACATGCGCCCGATTCTCTTGCAGCGGGGCTGGCGCGTCTTGAGGCGGACCAGCGGACCCGGTTGTTGCGGCTGGCGCGACGGCGCAAATTGACCGCGCAGGATATGCGCAAGCTGATGGAAAGCCTGCGCGCCGGTATCGCGGATGGTGGCGCGCGCCAAGGCAGCGTGTCGATCGTCGCGCCATGTCGGCGATCCTTTCAGCCGTTGCGTGACGCAATGCCGCCGGCCATGGGCTTTACGAATGGTTGGTGGTTTTCCGCGCATCACCTTCGCCTTCAGGCCGAAAAACGGATCGCGGATGGGCAACCTACGACAGTCATCTTGCTTGCGCCGACACCGCGTAAACACAGGGTTGAATTCACCCAAGGTGGTTGGTGGGAACAGCGCGGCGGCCTTTTTGGACCATCCGACAGGGCGGGCGCCCGGATTCAGCCATGGCGGTATCGCGCACGGGTCGCGGCCGAGGTGGCGCGAATTTTTAGAGAGATGCCTATCGCTTTCTAGCAGAAAGCCTATCGAAAGAATATTTTCATGATTCCCCTTTGCCGGGGATTTCGCCATACTGCCCGGCAACTTCGCCACGAAAGCGGTGTGCGGGGGCACAATGAGCAGGGGTGAGTGAATGAAAAAGCGTGTGACCAAGGCGATCTTCCCCGTGGCTGGCCTGGGAACCCGGTTTCTTCCGGCGACAAAGTCGATCCCGAAAGAGATCATGACCTTGGTGGACCGTCCGCTCATTCAATATGCCATCGATGAGGCGCGCGCCGCCGGGATCAAGGACTTCATCTTCGTCACCAGCAGGGGCAAATCCGCGCTCGAGGATTATTTCGACAACGCGCCCGAGCTGGAAAACCAGCTGCGTAAAAAGGGCAAAACCGACCTGCTCGAGGCACTCAAGACCACCAATATGGAATCGGGCGCCATCGCCTATATTCGCCAGCATCGTGCGATGGGGCTGGGCCATGCGGTCTGGTGCGCGCGGCGACTGTTGGGCAATGAGCCCTTCGCCGTGATCTTGCCCGACGATGTCATCGCGGCCGAGACGCCCTGTCTGCAGCAGATGGTCGAAGCGCACGCCGAGATCGGCGGTAACATGGTCGCCGCGATGGAGGTGCCTGCGAGTAAAACCTCGGCCTATGGTGTGCTTGATATCAAGGAAGACATGGGCTCGGTCGTGTCGGTCAAGGGCATGGTCGAAAAGCCCGCACAAGGTACCGCGCCATCGAACTTGGCGGTGATCGGGCGCTATATCCTGACCCCCGCGATCATGGACAATCTCAACAAGATCAAGACCGGCGCGGGCGGCGAGGTGCAATTGACCGATGCGATCGCGCAGGAAATCGCCAATTCGGGCAATGTCTACGGTTTCCGTTTTCGCGGCCAGCGTTTCGACTGCGGCTCAAAGGCCGGCTTTTTGCAGGCGACCGTCGCCTTTGCCCTGGGCCGTGACGACTTGCGCGACGAGTTCTCCCAATATCTGGGGGATCTGATGGCCGCGCGTAACGCAGCGGAATAGGCATGGGGCCGCCGTAATGGCCGGTCTTTCGCAAGCGGGCTTGATCTGGCTGGATGTGACGCGGCTTGTCACCCGCGCCGGGCGGGGCGTGTTGACGGGCATCGATCGTGTCGAGATGGCCTATCTTGAGCATCTTCTGGCCTTTCCGGCGACCCATACAAGTTTCTTGCTGCGCTCGACACGCGGATACCTGTTGCTGGATCAAAATGGCGGGGCGGTTTTGCGTGACATCCTTACTGGGCGTCGCGCGCTTGGTCCGGCTGACCGCCTGTCGCGGCTGATCGGAAAAGGGACTGATCCGCGTCACAGGGTCGAAGCAAGCCTAAGGGCCCATGCAATCGCCCGCTGTCTGCGCGGCGGGCTTGGCCGCATGATCGGGCGGGCGGCCAAGGGGCCGGGCTGGTATCTCAATATCGGTCATACAGGCTTGAGTGCTGCGCGGCTTGGGGCCTTTGCGGCCCGACCTGATATGCGTGTAGCCGTTCTGGTCCATGACCTGATCCCGATCATACACCCCGATCTGGTCGCGCCCGGCATGCCCGCCCGCTTCGCCGCCCGGCTGAAGGCTGTGCGCGCACATGCCGATCTGGTCATTTGCAATTCGAAGGCGACGGCGGACGATCTGGCGCGGCATTGGTCGGGCGGGGACGGCCCGCCCCGGATCGTGGCGCATTTGGGCGTCGATGCGATGCCGCGTGACGATACCGCCCGCGATCCGCGTCATGTGGTGATGCTCGGCACGATCGAGCCGCGCAAGAACCATGCCTTGATGCTTGATACATGGGAGGTGCTGGCCCGCGCGGTGTCACCCGAGATCCTGCCACAGCTGCATATCATCGGGCCGACCGGCTGGCAGGTCACGGCGCTGATGGATCGGATCGCGCATCACCCGCTTTTGGGAAAGGCGATCCACCTGCATGGCCCACTGCCCGAGGAAGCGGTTCGCAACCATCTGGCGCGCGCCGGTGCTTTGGTCTTTCCGTCCCTGGCCGAAGGCTATGGCTACCCACCGCTCGAGGCGGCATTGGCCGGATCATTGCCGATTTGCAGCGATCTGCCCGTATTTCGCGAAACCTTAGGCAACAGCGCAGTTTACGTCCCGCACAAGGATGCCTATTCTTGGGCGGAAACGATTAAGAAACTTCTTTTGGTTAGTGACGAGTTGCCATCCCTTCCCCCGCCCAAAGCTCCGGGATGGGATGCGCATTTTGAGACGGTGGGCGCGCTTCTCGCTCACCCGTGAGCGGAAGGGCCGAGCATGAAGGCGATCAATCGGTATTCATTGCGCTTGCAGCGCAAGAAATACCTCGTTCGCGCTTGGCGAAAAAGCCGGGCGTTGCGGGTCGTCTCAGATCGGACCAATGTGATCGGTCCGCAAGATGTGCTTTGTTTCTGCACGCTGCGAAACGAAAAAGCGCGGCTGAAGTATTTCCTGAACTACTATCGCGATCGGGGCATTTCACATTTCCTCTTCGTCGATAACGACAGCAATGATGGCAGCCGGGAGTATCTTGCCGAACAAGCCGATTGTTCCGTTTGGACCACGCCCGAAAGCTACAAGCGCGCACGTTTCGGCATGGATTGGATCAACCGGTTGCTTCGGCTTTATGGCCATAAGCATTGGTGCCTTGTGGTCGATCCGGATGAGTTTCTGGTCTACCCGTTCAGCGATACCCGTCCGATACCTGCGCTGACCGATTGGCTTGATGCATCGTCGATCAAAAGCTTCGGCGCGATGATCCTCGACATGTATCCCAAAGGTGCGATCAGCGCACAGCCCTATGCCGAGGGTAGTGACCCTTTCCAGATCGCTTGTTGGTTCGATCCGGGCAACTACGTCATCCAACGCAACTGGCAATACGGCAATCTCTGGATTCAAGGCGGGCCGCGCGCGCGCGCCTTTTTCACCGAAACACCTGCCAAGGCCCCCGCATTGAACAAGATCCCGCTGGTCAAGTGGCACAAGAGCTATGCCTATGCCAGTTCGACACATATGTTGCTGCCGCGTGGCCTGAACCTTGTCTATGACGAATGGGGCGGCGAAAAGACCTCGGGTGTTTTGCTGCATGCGAAATTTCTCGATACCTTCAGCGCAAAGGCCACCGAAGAGCTTGAGCGCCGACAGCACTACGCCGCCTCGGCCGAGTACAAGGCCTATCATGCCGGGCTGAACCAGCACCCAGATTTCTGGACCAAATGGTCCGAGCGTTACATCAACTGGCGCCAGCTTGAGATCCTCGGTCTGATGTCCAAGGGTAATTGGGCATGAGCGCGCTGGGTTTCGTCATGTTGTGCCACACCGCGCTGCACCGCGCGGCACAGGTGGCACGCCATTGGGCGGAACGCGATTGCCCCGTGGTCATCCATGTCGATCGCCGCGTCAAACGCGCCCGCTACGAGGATTTTCGCCGCGAATTGGCCGATCTTGAGAATGTGCGCTTTTCCAAGCGCCTGCGCTGCGAATGGGGAACCTGGTCGTTGGTGCAGGCCTCGCAATCGGCGGCCGAGTTGTTGTTGGCGGAATTTCCGGGTGTGCGACATGTCTATCTGGCGTCGGGCTCATGCCTGCCGCTGCGACCGGTGGACGAGTTGCAGGCCTATCTTGCCGCGCGTCCCATGACCGACTTCATCGAAAGCGTGACCATCCGCGATGTCGATTGGACGGTCGGCGGCCTGAATGATGAACGCTTCAAGCTGCGTTTTCCTTTCTCATGGAAACGCCATCGCTTCTTGTTTGACACCTATGTCGATCTGCAACGCCGGGTCGGTTATCGGCGCCAAATGCCGGAAGGTGTCATGCCGCATCTGGGTAGCCAATGGTGGTGTCTGACCCGCCAGACCCTGACCGCCATCTTGCAAGATCCAAGACGGCGCGAGCTGGAGCGTTTCTTCAGCCTCGTCTGGATTCCGGATGAAAGCTACTATCAGACCTTGGTGCGCAACTATGCCCGCACGATCGAAAGCCGGTCGCTGACGCTGTCCAAGTTCGATTTTCAGGGCAAGCCGCATGTCTTTTACGACGATCACCTTCATCTGTTGCGTAGGTCGGATTGCTTTGTGGCGCGCAAGATTTGGCCCAAGGCCAACCGGCTCTACAACACCTTCCTGACCGATGACGCCACGATCAGCCGCATGGCCGAACCGGCACCGGGCAAGATTGACCGGGTTTTCTCGCGCGCGTTGGAGCGCCGAACGCGTGGTCGGCCCGGCCTATACATGCATAGCCGCTTTCCCAACCCGGATTGGGAGAATGGCAAGACGGCCGCGCCTTATTCGGTGTTTCACGGCTTTAACGATCTTTTCCTCGATTTCGAGGGGTGGCTGTCGCGCCGCTTGGGAACGGTGGTCCATGGTAATATCTTCGATCCGCGCCGCGCTCGTTTCGCGGGTGATGCGCCGACCTATGCCGGGGGTTTGTCGTCCAGCGCGACGATGCGCGACTATAACCCCGAGCATTTCCTGACCAGCATGATCTGGAACACCCGTGGCGAACGGCAGACATTCATGTTCGGGCCACGCGATAGCCAAAAGGTCGGCGCTTTCCTGGCGTCCGACAGTAACGCGCAGATCTCGGTCATCACGGGTGCTTGGGCGGTGCGGCTTTATCTCTCGAACCGCAACTTCGCCGATATCCGGCAAGAGGCGGCGCTTTTGCAACGGCGCGAGGTAGAGTTCGTCAACACGCTGCGCCATGTGAAATCGCGCGCCGATATCCGAATCTGGACGTTGGCGGAATTCATCGAAGAGCCGATGGAGAACCTGCAAAGCATTCTTGATGCGATCGAGGGTTCCAATGCGCTCCGACTGACCGAAGCGCCGCGAATGGCCGATCTGTCGGGTTTCGCGGCCTTCCTGCAATCGCTCAAGAACCAAGGGATGAACCCGATGACCGTGGGCGATTTCCCGCAAGAGGGGCATGCCCATCGCCCGCCCGCCGACCGCAACCGCCCCTATCTGGTGAACTGATCCATGGCCGCACGCCGTTTCGACGCCTTCGTTCTTTTTGCCGAGATGCGGACGGGCTCCAATTATCTCGAGGAAAGCCTCAACGCGCTGCCGGATGTGATCTGCCACGGCGAGGTGTATAATCCGACCTTTCTGGGACATCACAACCGCTTTGAATTGTTCGGCTTCGACATGGACCGCCGCGAGGCCGACCCCGTCGGCCTTTTGGATGCGCTGATCACGCAGACCGAGGGTTTGCCGGGGTTTCGCCTGTTTCACGATCATGATGACCGCGTGGTCGAACGTGTCTTGCCCGACCCCCGGATCGCCAAGATCATCCTAACGCGGAACCCGCTCGACAGCTATGTCAGCCGCAAGATCGCAAGCGCCACGGGCCAGTGGCGGCTGACGGATGCGCGGCACCTCAAGACGGCGCGGATTCATTTCGATTTGGCCGAATTCAACGAGCTGATGGATCAGCTCATGGGGTTTCAACGCCATTTGCGGCGCGGCTTGCAGGTGTCTGGCCAGGCGGCATTCCATATCCGCTACGAAGATATCAACGATCCGGAGATATTGAATGGGCTTGCCGCCTTCCTTGGCTCAACAGGGCGGGTCGAGGGGACATCGACCAAGCTCAAGAAACAGAACCCCGAAGACCTCTCGCAAAAGGTAGAGAATTACGAGGAGATGCTTGCTGGTCTGCGTGATCTTGACCGTTTCGGCCTATCGGTGACGCAGGAATATGAGCCGCCCCGCCCGGCGGGTGTGCCGGGTTTTGTCGCTCACCCTGAGGTGGGATTGCTGTTCCTGCCCCTCAAGGGTGCGCCGGAACAAGCGGTTTTGGATTGGATGGGCGAGATCGGCGGCGTGGGGCGCGACGCGCTTGTGCGCAAAATGAGCCAGAAAGACTTGCGCCAATGGATGAAGGATCACCCCGGCTATCGCAGTTTCAGCGTGCTACGTCACCCGGTGGCGCGCGCCTATAACAGTTTTTGCCGGTTCATCTTGCCCAATGACCGCCCCGTCTATGAAGAGCCGCGCAAGGTCATGCGCCAGCGCTACAAGCTTCCCCTACCCCCTCAGATGCCCGGCACAGATTGGACCGAAGAGATGCAAAAGGCAGCGTTTCTCGGCTTTTTGGAGTTTCTCAAGCCCAACCTTGCCGGACAGACCAGTATTCGCGTCGATACCGCTTGGGCCACGCAATCGGCCATTCTGCAAGGTATGGCCAATGTCACCTTGCCCCATACCCTGATCCGCGAGGAAGAGATGCAAGCGGCCCTGCCTGATCTTGCCCGCGCCGTGGGCCTGACAGCCCCACCCACGCCCAAGGCCGAGAGTATTCCGACCCAGATCGCGCTTGATACCATCTACGATGGCAAGCTCGAGAAAGCGACGATCGATGCCTATCGGCGCGATTACCTGAACCTTGGGTTTCAGCGCTGGAACAACCGCTGACGCCCCGTTTTCCTCAGGCCGCTTTCGATGTCGCGTATTCGGTCAGCAGCGTATGCAATGTTGCCGCGTCGTTGTTCGCCCGCAGCTTTGCCCGTAGTCCCGCATCGCGCAATGTGCGCGACACAAGCGCCAATGCCTTGAGGTGATCGACACCGGTATCAGCAGGTGCAAAAAGGGCAAAGACCAGATCGACGGGGTGTTTATCGGCCGCGTCGAAATCGACCGGCTTTTCCAAGCGGAAAAAGGCACCATGCACCTCGGTCAAGTCGGGCAGCCGCGCATGCGGGAGTGCCACGCCATGCCCGACCCCGGTCGGCCCAAGACTTTCGCGCTCTTGCAGGGCGTCGAATATCTGGCCCTCGGGCAGTTCGATCAGGTCATGCGCCAAGGCAGCGATTGACTGCATCAGGCGTTTCTTACTCGTGACGTCGGTCAACACTCTGACGGCGCGCGGCTTCAAAAGCGACGACAAGTCCATTTCATACCCCGTAACGATCCGGAACCCGGATCTGTTTCGCGCACCGCACCGTTATTGTGCGGTGCGCGTATTCGTCATTCTGGCCGCGGGTCTATCCAGCCGACATTACCATCATCTCGCCGGTAGACCACGTTCACACCGCTATGTTTCTCGTTCCGAAAGACCATGACGGCTGCGCCGGACAATTCCATCTGCATCACGGCTTCACCAACCGAAAGCGAAGGTATTTTCGCCTCCATCTCAGCCACGATGATGGGCTGAAGATCTTGCGGCTCATGTTCCTCTTCATCATGCCCGGCTGGCGCGAGGACATACATCGGCGCGTCGCTGGTTTCAACGGGGCTTTGGCGATCGCGGTGGTGATCCTTCAGGCGCCGCTTGTACCGGCGCAGCTGTTTTTCCATTTTTTCGCAAGAACCCTCGAAGGCGGCATAGATCTCATGCGCGTGACCTTTGGCAGATGCCGTCAAACCCGTCGAAAGATGGACCGTTGTTTCACAGACGAATTCCGCGCCCGAGCGCGAGAAAAAGACCGTCGCATCGGTCGGGCGCTCGGCGTATTTGCCGACGGCCGCGCCGAGGCTGGTCTTTACATGCGTTTGCAAGGCTTCGCCGATATCGATCTGCTTTCCGGTGATTTGGTAGCGCATTTGGTCTCCACCATTCGTAGGCACGGGGCGTTCATGGGCCGGGATGGTCCACGCGCCGCGCGCAAGATATATTCGGGTTGTTTCGGTTAAGAGCGATCCAGAGCCCCCCTTGGTGGGGCTTTTCCCGGGCTGGGCCCGGTGGGATCAGGGATGAAGCGAACGCGAACATCACCCGCATTAGGCGATGGTGATGGCGTGCTGTCAACGACAAGCAGAGCGCTTGGTCACGTAATCCGGAAGCTTTGTCCAAGATAGACGCGCCGGACATCCTCATCGCGTACCACTTCGTCCGGTGTGCCCGATTTTATGATGGTGCCGTCATGCAGAATATAGGCGCGATCGACGATCTCGAGCGTTTCGCGGACATTGTGATCGGTGATCAGCACACCGATTCCCCGCGACTTGAGATCTTGGACAAGGTTGCGGATATCGCCCACGGCAATCGGGTCGACCCCGGCGAATGGCTCGTCGAGCAAAACATATCGTGGGCGCGAGGCAAGGCAGCGGGCGATCTCGACGCGGCGGCGCTCACCGCCCGAAAGCGACAGGGCCGCGGCGCGGCGCAGATGACCGATCGAGAAATCCGCCAACAACTCTTCCAGCCGGTCATTGCGCCTTGCGCGGTCGGGCTCCACGATCTCGAGGATGGCCAGAATATTCTCTTCGACGCTCAGCCCGCGAAAGATCGACATTTCCTGTGGCAGGTAGCCGATCCCGGCCCGCGCCCGACGATACATCGGCAATAGCGTCACATCGCGCCCGTCGATGGTAACGCTGCCCCCATCGGGCGTGATCAGCCCGGCGATGCAATAAAACGAGGTGGTCTTGCCCGACCCGTTCGGCCCCAACAGCGCCACGACCTCGCCGCGCGCCAGCGTGATCGAGACATCGCGGATCACCGGCCTTTTGCGATAAGACTTACGAAGCCGGTCAACGACCAGACCTTGCTCGCCTTGCGTGACGCTGAGAGATGGGCGCTTGTCGCTCATGGTGCCGATTGCGGCGTCAAGACGGTGCGCACGCGCCCCTCGACGACCCCATCGCCGGTGGTCATATCGACGACCATGCTATCGCCCGCGATGGTGGTGCCGCCTTGCGTCACCAAGACAGCGCCCGTCATCGTCAAGATCGCGGCGGCGACGGAATAGACCGCATCCTCGCCTTCGGCCGCATCTTCGCCGCGTGTAATCAAAACGCCACCCGTGGCGATAACTTCGTCCACGCTACGCTGACCCTCGCGGTCGGAGTAGACCACCGCGACATCCTCGGCGGCAATGCGCAGATCGCCCTGAATGATGATGACATTGCCCGAGAACAAGGCACGCCCGTTGGTCTGGTCGATGGTCAGATTATCCGATACCGCCTCGACCGGCTGGTCGGAATTATGGGCGACACCGCCGAAGCCGATCGCAACCTGTGCGGCGGCTGGCTGGATCAAACCGACCAGACCGGCAAGAGCTATGGCAAAAAGCGATGGGCGTCGGGTCATCATCTGTCTTTTCAATTCTGCGTGTCGTATAGCAGGCGAACGCCCCCAGTGAAATGCAACAAAGCCTGCCCTTCCGGCCCGGTCAATTGCATCGCACCCGCCTCGAGCATCATTCCCGGCCCGCGTAGCATAACCGCACCGGGCGAGGTCATTTCCATCGCGGTCAAAGCAACCACGATCCGGTCGGAAATCAGCTGGAAGCCGGTGGTGGTTTGCGCGTTCACCGCTCCGTCGAGATCGACGATTTGGGCGGTGGCGTCATATGCGCCGCGATCGGCCGTCAAGTGCAGGTTTTGGCCATCTTTCAGCGCAACATCGGTTTCCACCCTGTCCATCTGCAACCTGTTGGGGTCGTCCATGCGCTGCACCGCGTTATCTGCCGTTAGTGTAACGGGCTGACCATCGCCCAAAATGCCGGCGAAACGCGGTTCGGTCAGCAACCGCTCAGAGCCCAGTTGGCCGATATCGACATCATTGAACAGCAACGCATCTTGCGGGTTGGGGGTGCGCGAGAACAAAAACAACGTCGACAAAAGGCCGAGCGCTGTCAGCGGCAGCAAAACCTTGGCCCAAGATACCAGCGTAGAATATCGGTTCGGCCCTGCCATCGGCCCTGCCTAGTGGTTGAAAATGTCGACTTCGGGCCAACCGGCAAGGTCAAGCCGGGCGCGGGTCGGCAGGAAATCGAAACAGGCCTGCGCGATCTCGGACCTGCCTTCGCGGGCCAAAATCGGATCAAGTTCATCTTTCAGGCGGTGCAAATACAAAACATCCGATGCGGCATAGGCTTTTTGCGCATCCGTCAGATCGGCCGCGCCCCAATCCGATGTTTGCTGCATCTTCGAGATATCGGTGTCGAGCAACTCTTGCAAAAGGTTCTTCAGACCGTGGCGGTCGGTATAGGTGCGGATCAGCTTCGAGGCGATCTTGGTGCAATAGACCGGGGCGGCCAGCGCACCAAAGGCATGATACATCACCGCGATATCGAAACGCCCGAAGTGAAACAGCTTCAGCACCGCGGGATCGGTCAAAAGCCGCGACAGGTTGGGCGCCATTTTCTGGCCTTTGGCGATCTGCACCAAATGCGCGTTTCCATCGCCGGCCGATAGCTGCACGAGGCAAAGCCTGTCGCGATGCGGGTTCAAACCCATGGTTTCGCAATCAATCGCGACAACCGGGCCAAGGTTCAGCCCGTCAGGCAGATCATTTTGATGGAAATGAATGGTCACGACCTGATCCCCTTGCACCGCGTTTATGGTGACATAAGCCCCTCGGCGTTGAAATGCGATAGCTTTCGGATGTCGCGTGCTATGCAGCGGCGGTCCCGCGCAAAACGCATTTTCGAATATCGGGGAGTTACGACCGACACGGGGTCGATTGGTGCCCAGGAGAGGACTCGAACCTCCACGACCTTTCGATCACTGGCACCTGAAGCCAGCGCGTCTACCAATTCCGCCACCTGGGCAGGTGTCGTGGAGCGGCTGATATCCCTGCGCCGCGGGGCTGTCAACGGGGCTTGGGTGGGGAATTCGGCGTCTTAGTAATCGCGCTCGAAAAACACGCCAAGCCGGGTTTCACCGTCGGCCGACAGGCCGCCGCGTGCGGTGATGTTCGGTGTCAGATCGATGTTGAGCGATATATCCGCCCCCCCGTCGCCCGCGATGGTGACATCGGTGTAAACATTCTCGGAGAGGTATCGCCCCGCGCGCAGTGCGGCATTGCCCGTGGCATCGGTGCGCAGGTCAAGATCGTCCAGCCCAAGCCCTTCGCGCAGATTGGCGAGGATGCCTGCCTCGGACGATCCGCCGGCAAGCCCCGTCGCCGCATCGACCATTTGCAACAGTTGCAGCGGCGATAGGGTCGCGACCGTGCGGCCGAACAAGAGCTGGGCGAGGATTTCATCCTCGGGCAAGGGCGGGGTGGCGGTCAGCCTGATCTCGGGGGTGCTGACCGGCCCCGAGATGTTGATCCCGATCAGATATGCGCCGCTGCGGCTTGTGGCCAATAGGTCGATGGTCGGGTCGAAATTGCCTGTCAGCGTGACGGCGCCTTCGGTCAGATCGAGCCGTGTCCCGAGAATCGATAGCCGCCCTCGGATCAAGTCGAACCGACCCGAGGGGATGATCTGTGCCGTGGTGCCACCGATCCGCAAACTTCCGCCCAACTCGGCATCCAATCCCCGTCCGCGGAGGAAGATACGGCCGGGCGCGGTGATCGTCAGATCGAGCGCGATGTTTTGGGAACCGCCCCCGCGCTGCGGCGATGGGCCGAGCCCCGCGGCGATCCGCGTGCGCCGCTCGGGCGCGCTTTCGCCTTGGTGCAAGATCGGCGGGATCGGCGCGGCCCCGCCAAGACCGCTTTCCGGCACACGCAAATCTGTCTGTCCAAGGGCCAGATCGCCGGTGATCAGCAACGCCCCGGCAAGCCCGCCGGTGATGCGGATCGCCGCGCGGTCGATCCGGGCATCGTAGAGCGTCGGATCGCTGAGCCGTAATCCCACCCCTGATAGCGATATCTGTGCCGCAAGATCGCGGCTGGTGAGATCGATGCTACCCGTCCCGGTCACACGACCGGTATCGGCCTGTGTCGCATCGAGATCGACCTGCAGCTGACCGTCCGACAACTGCCCGCTTAGGCGAATATTCTCGATGGCGGTTTGCAGGCTGGGCAAGGAAAGGCGTGCATTATCCGTTACGAAGCTGCCTGTTAGAGCCGAAAAAGACGGCTCGCCTTGCAAGGCAACGTCGAAGGCAAGCCTTCCGCCGATGCTGCGGGGGGCCAATGCGCGATTGGCCAGTGCAAGCGGCAACGCGCCCTGAGCGCGCAACGCGACGGTGCCAGCCTCGGGCATGACGGCGCCCGAAACGGTGGCATCTATCCCGGCGGCGCTATCGATATCGGCGCGCAGTTGCCATGGTGCTTGGGCGGTTGGTCCGCGGGTTGCGTTCAACGCGGCGGTAACGGCACCCGACAGCGCATCGGTGAAAAGGCCGATATCCGCCAGCCGACCTTCAAGCGCGACAAGCGCCCCGTCGCGACTGACCCGGCCCGTGCCGTCAAGCGTCAGGGCCGAACCCGTCAGCTTCAGGTTGCGCAGCGCAAAGCCTGTCTCGTCGCGGCGTGCCGACAAGGCCAGATCGGTCTGCCCCGCCAAGAGCTGCGGTGGCAGGCCCGCACCAAGGCGCAACGCGCGTCCCGTGCCATCCAAGACCATGTCGAAGGCCCCCGAAAGCGGTTCGGCTTGCAGGGTGAGGTTCGCGGCCAGACGCCCGGCCAGCGGTTGCTTTGCCAAGGCCGCAAAGCGGGATAGGTCGGCAATTTCCATCGCCAATGTGGTATCGAGTTCGGCTTTCCCATCCGCCCAATTCAGGCCCGCGCCCCCGGCAAGGCGGATATCGCCCGCCTGTAGCGCCATGTCGCGCAGCAAGATCGGCGCGCCTGTGGCCCAATCCAGCGTGCCGCCTAGTCGCGCGCCATTTCCCAAAGCGGCCGCGATGGCGGGATCGCGGTGGTCAAGACCGGCAATCTCGACCGTGATCGGTGCCGCCAACGCCAGACCATCGCCCGATGACTGCAATCGCCCGCTTGCCTCCAGCCCAAGCTGCGCCACGCCGAAGCCGTCGCTGACCAGATCGCGCAATATCCCCTGGGCCGTGTATTCCGGCCCGCTGCTGGCATCATGGCGCAGTGTCAGATCGACCAGCCCAACGGTGACATTGGCCCCCGAGATGGGCAGCCGCACCCGGCCCTGCCCGGTCGGATCGGCCATGCGCAGGCGTAGGTCAAAGGCGCTGGGCCTGCCATCGGCGGCGGTTGCGAAACGGCCGTCAAGGCTAAGGGCTGCGGCGGACAGGCGTAGATCATCGAGGACAACAGAGCCGTCTGGCGCAAGGTTGATCAGGCTCGAAAACGCCACTTCGGGTCCAAAAAAGGGCCGGTAAGCCGGCAGGAACAGCGGTGTGATATCGCCGCTCAGATCGGCGCTGATCGTTCTTGTGCCGGTTTCGGTGGGCTTGGTTGTCGTCACCTGACCCGTCAGGCGCGGCGCGCCATCGCTCGACAGCGCGATCTCGGCCCGAAAATCATCGATCGGGCCATCGCCCATGACGCGCAGGGCGATGGCGGGCGCATCCGGCAGGCCAAGGCGCGTGGCGACAAGGCCGCCCGCATCCTCTGCAAGATCCAGCGACAGCGCGAGGCGGCGACTGTCATTTTGATAGGATCCGCGCAGATCGAAGCGCCCCCGCGGCCCATCCAGCCGGGTGATCGCCAGATCAGCACTTCCTTGCCCGTCGGCCAAGGCGGCGCTGCCGGAAATCGCCAGTTCCGCTGGCATGCCCAAGATATCGGCACCCAGCGTTACCCGCTCGATCCGAACCTGTGCGATCGCGATCGAGACGGGCAGTTGCGGCAAACGAAAGGGCGTTGCCTCGGCTTGTGGGATATCCAGCCCGGTACTTGGGTTGGGTCGGCGCAAGACTTCCAGCCGTGTGGCTTGTAGGGTGTCGATCTGCAGCGCGCCGCGCAACAAGGCGGCGCGTGACCAATCCAGCCGTGCCCCTTCAAGCCGCAGCCACACGCCTGCATCATCGGCGATGGTCAATACATCCATCTGGGCGCTGGCGCTGAGCGCGCCGCGAAAGCCCTCGATGCTGACCTGTCGCGCGCCATCGGACAGCTGGGTTTCCAAGAAGGTCACGATGCGCGAACGGTCGTCATCGGCCTGTGCGTTGGCCATTGCGGACCAAAGCAGCGCGAAAAGCATGGTCATGATCGCCCAGCGCCGCATCAAAAGGCCTGTCCTATGCCGATATAGAGGAACAGATCGCGCCCCGCCGAGGCGCCCGATGTCGGCGTGGCAAGATCGACCCTGATCGGCCCAAAGGGTGTGGTATAGCGTAGGCCGACCCCCGCGCCCGAATGCCATGTCGTGCCGTCCGTGTCCCAAGCCTCGGCGCTGATGCCGCCAAGATCGGCGAAACCGACCAAGCCAAAGCCGCTATCGCCGAGATCATGGCGCAGTTCGGCCGACACCCCCAGAAAACCGCGACCGCCGCTGGACAGGCCGGATTGGATGGCGCCAAGGCTGCGATAGGGCTGGCCGCGCACCGTGCCCGCGCCGCCGGAAAAGAACAGGTTATCTGGTGGAATATCGGCAAGGTCTGCCCCGACAATCCCGCCGATCTGGCCCCGCGCCGCAAATCGCGTGGCGTTGCGCGCGCCAATCGGCCAATAGCGCCGCCCATCCAGCGTGATCCGCGCACCGTTGCTTGCGCCGAAAAGGCCAAAGGCCTCGACATCCGCCGCGATGTAGCTGCCGCGCCGTGCGTCAATCGGGTCATCGCGCCGATCGACGATCAGGCCCAGGGGCAGGGTCAACCGTGTCAGATCGCGCTGGCCCAGACCATCTTCGATCCGCGAGAATTCCAGCCCAAGCCCGCCCGAAATGGTGATTTCATCAGATAGGATATGGGTCAGCTTGCCCGCGATGCGCGCGCCGTCGATCCGATAGGTCGGCTCACGCAGGAACATCGTCTCCGCCTCCAGCGAAAGCGCGGTGTCCGGGCCGAAACTTGCCGGTCGGTCGAACCGGGCGGTGAAGATGGTGTCGATCTCATCCCCGCTTTGGATGTCGTCGATTCCCGCGATGGCGAGATCGAAGCGAAGCCGCTCGGCCCCGCCCAACAGATTGCGATGCATCCAATAGGCGCTGAGCTGGATACCTGCATCGCTGGCCAGCTCCGCGCCGAAGCCGAGGCGGCGCAACGGTGCCTCTTCCACGATCGCGGTGACATCGGCGGTGTTGTCGCCCTTGGCCGGTTCGAGCGAAAGCGCGACCGCGGCGAAAGCGCCTGTTTCGCGCAGCCGCTGCTCGGCGCGGGCCAAGGCGGCGGGGGAATAGCTCTCGCCGCTGGGCAGCCCGGCGATTGCGGCGATTCGGTCTGGTCGCATGCGCATCTGACCGACTGGCAGCAACGCGCCGAACTGGAGGACGGGGCCGGGCGCAAGCCCGATATCGACAGCCAGCACCGCATCGCGGTGTTGCGCGACGATTCGCTGGTGTGACACCGCGGCATTGGCGTGCCCGATATTCTGCCACCCCAAGATGGCGGCATTCGTGGCGTCCCGCAGCAGGGCGGTATTGGCGGGCTGTCCCGGTGCAAACCCTTCGGGCAGGGTCGTGTCGGGTGCAAGTGGGCCGATCCGCGCTTGCCCAAGGCGATATGGCGCGCCCGGTTGTACCGTGATCTCGACACGCGCGACACGGTCAGGCGGCGCCAGGGGCGAAATCTCGGAGGCCTCGCGCCCATCGAGACGAATCGAGATGACCGGCGCGAAAAACCCCGCCTCGTAAAGGATGCCGATCAACCGGGCGTAGTCCGCGCGCGCGGCGGCGGTGATATCGGCACCGCTTGGCGGCCCCTCGCCATCGACCAACCGCAAGAGCAGGGCGTCACGGCGCAGCCGGTCCAACAGCGGCTCGGACGCGCTCGGGGCGCTGAGCGTGACTTCTTGGGCGACACCCGTACGCAGCCCGACACCGATGGCGGCAACACATATCGCCGCGAGAAAGCTGATCCGGATCGGGCGGGGCGTTATCTGCATTGCACCAATTCTATCGTGGCCGCGATGGGGGATACCAGAGCCATCAAGAGACGCGGCCCAAACCGGCAAGGATTGGGACGATTTGCGCCTTGTCGGAAGCGGGCCGCCCGCCTATCACCCGCGCATAGCGATCGGAGGACGTCAGTCATGTCAAAGCTCGTCACCATATTCGGCGGATCGGGATTTGTCGGCCGATACATCGCGCGCCGCATGGCCAAAGAGGGATGGCGCGTGCGTGTCGCGGTGCGACGCCCGAACGAAGCACTGTTCGTGCGCCCATATGGCGTGGTCGGACAGGTCGAGCCGATTTTGGCCAATCTGCGTGATGACGCCAGCGTGCGCGCGGCCATTCACGGTGCCGATGCGGTCGTGAATTGCGTGGGTATTTTGGCCGAGGCGGGCAAGAACCGCTTTGACGCCGTGCAAGCCGAGGGTGCGGGTCGCGTGGCGCGGATCGCCCGCGAAGAGGGCGCCGCGCATCTTGTGCATATTTCAGCTATCGGCGCAGATACCGAAAGCGAAAGCCGTTATGCCGCCAGCAAGGCCAAGGGCGAAGAGGCGGTCCTTGCTGCCTTTCCCGGCGCGATGATCTTGCGCCCTTCGATCATTTTCGGCCCCGAGGATCAGTTCTTCAACCGTTTCGCAGCGATGAGTCGGTTGGGCCCGATCTTGCCCGTGGTCGGTGCCGAAACACGGTTCCAGCCCGTTTATGTCGATGATGTCGCCCAAGCCGCCGTGATGGGTGCCTTGGGTCAGGCAAAGCCCGGCATCTATGAATTGGGCGGCCCCGAGGTCGCGACCTTCCGGCAGTTGATGCGCCGCATGCTCGGTGTCGTGCGCCGCCGCCGCTTGATCTTGAACACGCCTTTCTGGATCGCGCGCATCATGGGTGCGGTCTTCGATGGGTTGCAGGCGGTAAGCCTTGGGCTGTTCCAAAACGGTCTTTTGACCCGCGATCAGGTACGCAATCTGGCGCGTGACAATGTCGTGGGCGAAGGGCGCATGGGCTTCGGGGCGCTTGGCATCGTGCCGGTCGCGATGGAGGCCGTGCTTGACGATTACCTTTGGCCCTATCGGCCCGGTGGGCAATATGCCGAGATCAAGGAAAGCGCGCGCCACCTGAGACAGGATTAGGCGTAGGCGATCCATAACAGCACGATGCCCAGCACAACGCGGTAGATCACGTAAGGCGTGAAACTGACCGATTGCAAAAGCCGCATCATCAGCGACAGCGCCAGCAAGGCGGCGACAAAGGCGAAACCGGCCGCGATGGCCCCATCGCGGAGCGCTTGCGCATTGGCCGAAACGATCGCGTCGACACCCAGCAACACGCCCGAGGCGGCGATGGTCGGGATCGACATCAGCATCGCGATCCGTGCCGCGCTGTGGCGGTCATAGCCCAAGAAACGCGCGCCGGTGATCGTGATGCCCGAGCGCGAGGTGCCGGGGATCAGCGCTACCGCCTGCCATAGCCCCAAGACGATGGCGTCACGAAGGCTCCAACCCGCGGCTTGTTTCACCTGCGCGCCGCGTTGGTCGGCCCAGTAAAGCACGATCCCGAAAATCAGCATGCTCCAGCCGATCACGGCAACCGAGCGCATCGCATCATCAAGCCCGGTCAAATGCAGCACCAACCCCACCACGACCACGGGGATCGTGGCGATCATCAGCAAGAACGCCAGCTTTGCGCCGGGGGTGTCGATCCGGCCCGTCAACATGCGCGGCACGCCCAACAGCCCCATCCGTACATCGGACCAGAAGTACAAGATCACCGCGGCCAGCGTGCCGACATGCACCGCGACATCAAGAAGTTGGCCCTGATCTGCCAATCCCGTGAGATTCGGCAAAAGAACCAGATGACCCGAGCTTGAGACAGGCAGAAACTCGGTGATGCCTTGGATCAAAGCCAAAAGGATGAGGTGCCACAAAGTCATTGGCCAAACCTTGTCGTGGTGGACAAAAATATAAGATATTGTTTTCGCATTATTAAAAACTCGATAGGTCCGATTTTTTACTAATTCCCGGATATGACGGCCATGTCGTGTGGCAATGAGGTGAAAGAATCTTTAAATAGGTCAGCAATACTGTCTTTTTATCCATTCGCGCTATCGGTATAGGCGTCGCAGCTAGGATGGGAGATGTTTCGTGGCCAAGCAACCCATGTTGAAATTCGTCTCGTTGCCGAAAGAAATGCCCCAGAAGCGTCCTCCGACGCTGCGCAAGGCGGATTTCGACGAGATATACGGTGAATACGCGCGCGAAAAGGCCGCTGAACAAGCGGGCCGCTGCAGCCAATGCGGCGTGCCTTATTGTCAGTCGCATTGCCCGCTGCACAATAATATTCCCGATTGGCTGAAGCTGACCGCCGAGGGGCGTCTGCAGGAAGCCTATGAGATCAGCCAGGCGACCAATACCTTCCCCGAGATCTGTGGCCGCATCTGTCCACAAGATCGCTTGTGCGAAGGCAATTGCGTGATCGAACAGTCGGGTCACGGCACGGTGACGATCGGATCGGTCGAGAAATACATCACCGACACGGCTTGGGATCAGGGCTGGGTCAAGCCCGGCATCCCCTCGGTCGAGCGGGCCGAGTCGGTCGGCATTATCGGTGCGGGCCCCGGTGGCCTTGCCGCCGCCGACATGCTGCGTCGTGCGGGGCTACAGGTGACGGTCTATGACCGCTACGACCGCGCGGGCGGCCTGATGACCTACGGCATTCCTGGCTTCAAGCTTGAGAAGGATGTGGTCATGCGCCGTATCCAGCAGTTGGAAGATGCGGGCATCAACTTTGTCGTCAACTGCAACGTGGGCGAAACGATCAGCTTCGACGCGATCCGCGGCAAGCATGATTTCGTGATCATCGCCACGGGCGTCTACAAATCGCGCGACCTGAACGCGCCGGGTGTCGGTGCCGACGGCATCGTGCGCGCGATCGATTACCTGACCGCCTCCAACCGCAAAAGTTTTGGCGACGAGGTGCCGGAATTCGACAGCGGTGAGTTGAACGCAAAGGACAAGCGCATCGTCGTGATCGGCGGCGGCGATACGGCTATGGATTGCGTGCGCACCGCGATCCGTCAGGGTGCGAGCAGCGTCAAATGTCTCTATCGTCGCGACAAGGCGAATATGCCCGGCAGCCAGCGCGAGGTCGCCAATGCCGAGGAAGAGGGCGTCGATTTCGTCTGGCTTTCTGCGCCCAAAGGATTCGCAGGTGACAAGGTCGAGGGCGTGATGGTGCAGAAGATGCGCCTTGGTCAGCCCGATGCGACCGGCCGCCAAAGCCCCGAAGTGATCGAAGGCGCCGATTATGTCGAAGGCGCCGATATGGTCATCAAGGCGCTGGGCTTCGAGCCGGAGGATCTACCGACGCTTTGGGGCGCGCCTGAGTTGGAAGTGACCCGCTGGGGCACGATCAAGGCCAATTTCCGCACCCATGAGACACAGATCCCCGATGTCTATGCCGTGGGCGATATCGTGCGCGGTGCAAGCCTCGTGGTCTGGGCGATCCGCGACGGGCGCGAGGCGGCCGAGGCGATCTTGGAAAAGCTGGCCGTGTCGGGCGCGGTTGCCGCTGAGTGACGGACAAAGCCCGGAAAGGCTGATGAAAGTGATACGGACAAGACATATTGGCCTTATCTCAGCCGCTTTCGCGGCTTTGATGAGCCTTGCCTTGCCCACACCGCTCGCCGCGCAGCCTTCGCTGTTCGAAGTGCCCGCGGGCTGCACAGCCTTTCTGACGGTGCAGGCGCGCGGTTGCACGGTCAGCCATCATTGGCGCTGTGAGGCCGATCCGCAGGGGACGCATTGGCGTGTTTCCGTCGATAGCGATGGGCCCTTCCATCTAAGCTACACCGATGCGGAGTTTCGTTGGCTGCAAAGCTGGAACCTGCGGTCGGGCGGCGGCAGTGTCTTGATCGAACCCGAGCAAGACCCTGCCAGCTTGTCTGAACTTTTGGACAGCGGCAGTGACACCATGGTGTTCTCGCTGATGATCGAGGGTGCGTCGGGCAATGTGCAGCGCGACTATACCGGCTTTGACAGCCTGACGGGCGATGCGGTCAACATCGATGGCCAGCGGCTTTTGGTGACTGATTTCGCCTATCAATACAATGTCGGCGCGGGGCAGCGCCGGGTGCAGGGGAACCAATTCGTGCATCCCGAATGGCGGCAGTTTTTCGGTGGCATCGAGACGGTCATCGATGGTGATGAACGCTTTGAATATGACAACAGCCCGATGGAATTCGCCCAAACCGGCGAGGCGGGTTTTCTGAGCATGACGCCGATCTATGATTGCGGTGAGATGATGAGCGGTGGGCCATTTGGGCCGATGCAGAACGGCTGAACAGATTTTTCCGGGCGCGTGACAGGGACGCACCGCCCGGCCCGAACGAAAGGGACGAGACCATGACCAAGTATGATGCCGAATGGGTCGCCGCCGAAGAGGCAAAGCGCGCGTGGCTGGCCGAGAATGGCCTGTATTCCGAGGATGAAGAACATTCATCTTGCGGTGTGGGTCTGGTCGTGTCGATCGACGGCAAGCCCTCGCGGCAGGTGGTCGAAAACGGGATCAACGCATTGCGGGCCGTCTGGCACCGTGGCGCGGTCGATGCCGATGGCCGCACCGGCGATGGCGCGGGCATCCATGTGCAGATCCCGGTGCAGTTCTTCTACGATCAGGTCCGCCGCACCGGCCATGAGCCGCGCATGGATCAACTGATGGCGGTGGGTCAGGTGTTCTTGCCGCGCACCAACTTCGGCGCGCAGGAAACCTGCCGGACGATCGTGGAATCCGAAGTGCTGCGGATGGGCTATTACATCTATGGCTGGCGCCATGTGCCGGTCGATGTGAGCGTTTTGGGCGACAAGGCCAACGCCACCCGTCCCGAGATCGAGCAGATCATCATCTCCAATTCCAAGGGCGTCGATGTCGAGACCTTCGAACGCGAGCTTTACGTCATCCGCCGTCGGATCGAGAAAGCCGCTCAGGCCGCGGGCATCCGCGAGATGTATATCTGTTCTTTGTCGTGCCGCTCGATCATCTACAAGGGCATGATGCTGGCCCAGGATGTGGCCAATTTCTATCCCGACCTGATGGATGCGCGGTTCGAGTCCGCCTTCGCGATCTATCACCAGCGCTATTCGACCAACACCTTTCCGCAGTGGTGGTTGGCCCAGCCCTTCCGCATGTTGGCGCACAACGGCGAGATCAACACGCTCAAGGGCAACACCAACTGGATGAAGAGCCATGAGATCCGCATGGCCTCCACCTATTTCGGCGAGATGGCCGAGGATATCAAACCGATCATCCCGCAAGGTGCGTCTGACTCCGGTGCGCTCGATGCCGTGTTCGAGGTACTGGTGCGCGCGGGCCGTTCGGCGCCGATGGCCAAGACCATGCTGATCCCCGAGGCATGGTCGAACACCGCGACCGAGCTGCCGCAGGCGTGGCAGGATATGTATTCCTATTGCAACTCGGTGATGGAGCCATGGGATGGCCCCGCCGCCCTTGCCATGACCGATGGCCGCTGGGTTTGCGCGGGTCTTGATCGCAACGGCCTGCGCCCGATGCGCTATGTGGTGACGGGTGATGGGCTTTTGATCGCCGGGTCCGAAGCGGGCATGGTTCCCGTAAACGAGGCGCGCGTGGTCGAAAAAGGCGCGCTTGGCCCCGGCCAGATGATCGCCGTCGATATGTCCGAGGGGCGTTTGTTCCACGACACCGAGATGAAGGACCGCCTTGCCGCCGCCCGCCCCTTTGGTGAATGGGTTGGCAAGATCGTCGATCTGGCCGCCGAGACCGATGGCGCGCCGGAAAAGACCCTGTTCGAAGGTCAAGAATTGCGCCGCCGTCAGGTGGCCGCGGGTTATTCCATCGAAGAGCTGGAGCAGATCCTTGCCCCCATGGCCGAGGATGGGAAAGAGGCCTTGGCCTCGATGGGTGACGATACGCCCGCGGCGGTGCTGTCGAGCATGTACCGGCCGCTGTCGCATTACTTCCGCCAGAATTTCAGCCAGGTCACCAACCCGCCCATCGACAGCTTGCGCGAATACCGTGTGATGAGCCTCAAGACCCGGTTCGGCAACCTCAAGAACGTGCTGGATGAGGACAGCAGCCAGACCGAGATCTTCGTGCTGGACAGCCCTTTTGTCGGCAATGCCCAGTTCGCGGCGATGGTCGGCCATTTCAATGCCGAGCATGTGGTGATCGATTGCACTTTCCCCGCGGGCGGCAAGTCCGATGCGCTGCACAAGGCGCTCGAGCAGATACGCCATGCGGCCGAGGATGCGGTTCGCTCGGGTGCGGGGCATCTGATCCTGACCGATCAAGGCCAAGGCGAAGGTCGCGTGGCCATGCCCATGATCCTTGCCACCAGCGCGGTGCATAGCTGGCTGACGCGGCAGGGCTTGCGCACCTTCTGTTCGCTCAATGTGCGGTCGGCCGAGTGCATCGACCCGCATTACTTCGCCGTGCTGGTGGGCTGTGGTGCAACCACGGTCAACGCCTATCTGGCGCAAGACAGCATCGCCGATCGCATCGAGCGCGGCCTGATCGACGGCACGCTGACCCAAGCCATGTCGCGCTATCGTGCCGCCATCGACCAAGGTCTGCTCAAGATCATGGCCAAGATGGGGATCTCGGTCATCTCGTCCTATCGTGGCGGCCTGAATTTCGAGGCCGTGGGCCTGAGCCGCGCGATGGTCGCGGAATATTTCCCCGGCATGGTCAGCCGCATTTCCTGCATCGGCGTCAGCGGCCTGCAGAAAAAGGCCGAAGAGGTGCATGCCAAGGGCTTCCTCCGCGGTGAGGGCGTGCTGCCTATCGGCGGTTTTTACAAGGCGCGCCGCTCGGGCGAAAAGCATGCGTGGGAAGCGACCACGATGCACATGATGCAAGAGGCGTGCAATCGCGCCTCCTACAGCCTGTGGAAGCAGTATTCGCAAAAGATGCAGGCGAACCCGCCGATCCATCTGCGCGATCTGATGGATATCAAGCCGCTTGGTGCGCCCGTGCCGATCGACGAGGTGGAAAGCATCACCTCGATCCGCAAGCGTTTCGTGACGCCGGGCATGTCGCTGGGCGCGCTGTCGCCCGAGGCGCACAAGACCTTGAACGTCGCGATGAACCGTATCGGCGCAAAGTCGGATAGCGGCGAGGGTGGCGAAGACCCGGCGCATTTCGTGCCGGAACCCAATGGCGACAACCCATCTGCCAAGATCAAGCAGGTGGCATCGGGCCGTTTCGGCGTGACCGCTGAATACCTGAACCATTGCGAAGAGCTGGAGATCAAGGTCGCTCAGGGTGCCAAGCCCGGCGAGGGTGGTCAGCTGCCCGGCATGAAAGTCACCGACCTGATCGCGCGGCTGCGCCATTCGACCAAGGGCGTGACACTGATCAGCCCGCCGCCGCATCACGATATCTATTCGATCGAGGATCTGGCGCAGCTGATCTATGACCTCAAGCAGATCAACCCGCGCGCCAAGGTGACGGTCAAGCTGGTGGCATCCAGCGGCGTCGGCACGATCGCCGCCGGTGTCGCCAAGGCCAAGGCCGATGTGATCCTGATTTCGGGCCATAACGGCGGCACGGGCGCCAGCCCCGCGACCAGCATCAAATATGCGGGTCTGCCGTGGGAAATGGGCCTGACCGAGGCGCATCAGGTTCTTGCCATGAACAACCTGCGCGACCGGATCACGCTGCGCACCGATGGTGGGCTGCGCACCGGGCGTGACATCGTCATGGCGGCGATGATGGGAGCCGAGGAATATGGCATCGGCACTGCGGCGCTGATCGCCATGGGCTGCATCATGGTGCGCCAGTGCCAGTCCAACACCTGCCCCGTCGGTGTTTGCACGCAAGATGAAAGCCTGCGCGCCAAGTTCACCGGCAATGCCGACAAGGTAGTGAACCTGATCACCTTCTATGCGCAAGAAGTGCGCGAGATCCTCGCCTCGATCGGGGCGCGGTCGATGGATGATGTGATCGGGCGGGCCGATCTGTTGACGCAGGTGTCGCGCGGTGCTGCGCATCTGGATGATCTGGACCTCAACCCGATGTTGATCACCGTCGATGGCGCGGATCGGATCGTCTATGACCGTGCCAAGCCGCGCAATGTGGTGCCTGACACGCTGGACGCCCAGATCGTCAAGGATGCGCATCGCTTCCTCGAAGATGGGGAAAAGATGCAGCTTTCCTATGCGGTGCAAAACACGCTGCGCACCATCGGCACCCGCACATCCAGCCATATCGTGCAAGCCTTCGGCATGCGCAACACGCTCCAGCCCGACCATCTGACGGTCAAGCTGCAAGGGTCGGCCGGGCAATCGCTGGGCGCCTTCGCCGCGCCGGGGCTAAAGCTGGAAGTGTCTGGCGATGCCAATGATTATGTCGGCAAGGGCCTGTCTGGCGGCACGATCGTAGTCAAGCCTGTGCAGGATAGCCCGCTGGTCGCGCATGAAAACGTGATCATCGGCAACACCGTGCTTTACGGCGCGACCGCTGGCTACCTTTTCGCTGCGGGTCGCGCGGGCGAGCGCTTCGCCGTGCGCAACTCGGGTGCATCGGTCGTGGTCGAGGGCTGCGGGTCGAACGGGTGTGAATACATGACCGGCGGTGTTGCGGTGATCCTGGGCCGGATCGGCGCCAATTTCGGCGCGGGTATGACCGGCGGCATGGCCTATCTCTACGATCCCGAGGGGGCGGCGCAGGTGAACATGAACCTCGAAACGCTGGTCACTTGCCCCGTCACCGTGGCGCATTGGGAAACGCAGTTGAAAGGGCTGATCGAAGCGCATCTGCGCGAGACCGGTTCGCGGCGTGCAGCGGCCATCTTGCAGGATTGGGAGGCCGAGCGCGGCAACTTCCTGCAGGTCTGCCCCAAGGAGATGCTTGGCAAACTGTCCCATCCGATCAGTGTTGAGGCGGCGGCCGTTCCGGCGGAATAAGCACCACCCTATCGGCAGATCATGTCATTTCGCCGGGGCCATCGCATGACGCGGTGGCCCCGCTTTCTTTAGCGGATGACGAACTCGGCCTTGGCGTAACCTTGCGCGAAAAGCAGCGCTGTCAGATCGCCGTGGTTGATCGCGTGGGGGGCCTCGGCCTGCACCACGGGTTTGGCATGGACCGCCACCCCCAGATGGGCGCGCGTCAACATGCCCAGATCATTGGCCCCATCGCCGATGGCCAGCACATCGGCATCGGTAATCTTGAGCCTTGCCGATAGATCATCGAGCGCGGCGACCTTGGCCGCGCGGCCCAAGATGGGTTCGGCGACAGTGCCCGTCAGCTCTCCATTCTCGATATGCAGCGTGTTAGCGCGGTGTTCGTCAAAGCCGAGCTTGGTTGCCACGGCTTCGGTAAAGGCCGTGAACCCGCCCGAGACCAGCGCGGCATAGGCGCCATGCGCCTTCATCGTCGCCACCAGCGTGGCGCCGCCCGGCATCATGGTGATGCGGGCCGCCAGCACATCGCCGATCACCCTTTCGGGGAGGCCTTTGAGAAGTGCTACCCGCGCTTTCAGCGCCCCGTCGAAATCCAGCTCGCCATTCATGGCGCGCGCCGTGATCTCGGACACTTGCGGCCCGATCCCGGCGGCTGCGGCCAGTTCGTCGATACATTCTTGCTGGATCATCGTCGAATCCATATCCGCCAAGAGCAGTTTCTTGCGCCGTCCGGCGCTAGGCTGGGCGATCATGTCGACACCCTCGGCCGAGAGGCTCTCATGGATCTCGGTCAGTGATTTCGGGAGTTTCGGCACAGCGAATTCAGCCGCGCCATTGCGATCGAGCCAGACCGCCTCGCCGCCGCCCATCGCATCGCGCAGCGCACGCACCAGCGCAGGGTCGAGGATCATCGCGGGATTGGTGATGAGCGTGACGGTGAACATGGCAAAACCCCGTGCTTTTCGCGTCATAGACCATGATCCGGCGCACAGGGCCAGAGGCTTTGGCGCTTGGCTTGGCCAGTCATGCTGCTATCTGCTGTGGATGAAACCTGACGGGTGAAGACGATGACTTGGCGCATGGGAATTGTCGCGGCGCTGTCGGTGCTGGCGATCTTGGTCGGGCTGGCCCGGATGGAAGATCCGCGCGCCGATCTGGTGATCCGCGACGCGCGCGTGGGCCAAACCCCCGTCACCGTAATGCATCTACCGCAGGCGCAGGGGCCGGTCGTGGTGATCGCCCACGGCTTTGCCGGGTCGCGGCAGTTGATGGCTGGGTGGCAGCTCAGCCTTGCGCGGGCGGGTTTCATCACCGTGAGCTTCGATTTCGAGGGGCATGGGCGCAACCCCGTGCCGATGTCGGGCGATGTGACCAGTATCGACGGCACGACGCGTCTTTTGATGGAGGAAACGGGTCGGGTCACCGATTTCGCCGTTGCCCTGCCCGGTGCGCTGCCGCGTGTGGCGCTGTTGGGCCATTCCATGGCCTCCGATGTCGTCGTGCGCCAAGCGCTTGCCGATCCACGGGTAGAGGCGGTGGTGGGCTTGTCGGTCTTCAGCGTGGCGATCACGCCCGAGACGCCCGAGAACCTGTTGATCCTGAATGGGGAATGGGAGGGCGCTTTGCGCGCCGAGGCGGCGCGCGTCATGGCCGAGATCGGCGCGGTGGAGGGCCAGACCATCGGCACACCCGGCGCGGGCTTTGCCCGCCGTGCGGCGCCTGTCCCATGGGTCGAGCATGTCGGTATTCTTTACGCGCCGAGCGGGATCGGTGAAGGGATCGACTGGTTGGCCGCAAGCCTTGGACAGCCCGCCCTGTCCGGCCCGGTCAACCTTGGACCATGGATCATCCTGACGCTGTTCGGCGTCGTGCTGCTGGTGCGTGCCTTGGCGGAATTTTTGCCGTCGGGGCCTGCGCCATGGCAGCCGGGGCGGCGGCTTTTCTGGGCGCTGGCGCTCGGGCCTGCGTTGCTCACGCCGCTGATCCTGTCGCTCTTCGAGACGCGATTCCTGCCTGTGCTGGTGGCCGATTACCTTGCCCTGCATCTGGCGCTTTACGGGGCGCTGGTGCTGGCGGGCGCGGCTTGGGCGGGTGGGTTGCCCAAAACGCGCGGCTGGATCTGGGGTGTGGCGCTGGCGCTTTACGGCATCGCGGTTTTTGGCGGGATCATGGACCGCTATGTCGGCAGTTTCGTGCCGCATCCGGGACGTTTGGCGGTCGTCGCCGCGATCTTGCCCGGTGCCGTCCTTGCCATGCTGGCCGATGCAATCTTGTCAGGGGCGACGCGCGCGATGCTGTGGCGGCGGGTAGTGTCGCGGGGGATGTTCCTTGCTTCGCTTGGGGTGGCGGTGGCGCTTGATTTCGAGCGGCTGTTCTTCCTGATCATCATCATGCCGGTGATCTTGCTGTTCTATCTGAGCTACGGGATGATGGGGCGGTTTCTGGGCCAGCGGACCGGATCGGTGGTGGCGGTCGGGCTGTCGCTGGGCGTGATCCTTGGCTGGGCCTTGGGGGTCACATTCCCGATGTTCGATCCGGGTTCGTGAGAACGCAAAGGGGGCTCTGCCCCCGTCGCCAGGGGCGACCCCCCCGGAGTACTTGGAAAGCAAAGATGGGCTATTGGTAACCTGTCATTTCCAGATAGCCGCGGCCCGGATGGCTGCCGGTGAGGGTCACGGGCCCCTCCCAATAGGGGATGGAGACCGCCATCCAGCTTTGCGGGTTCAGCGCAGTGGCGGTGATGTCGAGGCCCTTTTCGGGCAATTCGACGCGCCAGCGGGTCGGGATATCGCGCCCGGCGACGTTGCTGATCGCAAGCGGCGTCATGCTGAGCGCGCCGTCGGGAAAGGATTGGCTTTTGCCATTCGCGTCGATCCAAGTGGCAGCGGTAAAGGAGGGGGCGGCGCTGTCGCGCAGGGTAAATCCCATCAGCCGTGCGCCATCGTCGAATTGCAACGAGACCCAATCCCAGCCGTCTTGTGTCTCCGATAGCGGTTGCGAAGACCATTCGCGATCAAGCCACGCCGTGCCCATGACGGGGATCGTGCCACCCGGCAGGGTAATGGTGCCGGCAACCGTGTAGAAGGGTTGCGAGTAGTAATAGCTGGCCTGACCCAAGGCGGATTTCACCGAATAGCCCGCTTGGCCATGAAAGATCAGCGGGCCGGTCGCGGTCAGCGCCAGATCATAGGCGAAATCCGCGCCCTGTGCGCCGACCTGCAGCGCGTCCAGCGCATCGGCGGTGGCGGGTGCCGTCGAGGTCATCGCCCAATCATCGATCCATGCGGCAAAGGGGGCGGCGGTGACACCGGCCTGACCGATGCCGCCGCGGGCCAGACGCTCGGCGCTCAGATGCGCGTTTGGCGTGGTTAGGCCGGCATGGGCCATCCAAAGCTGCGATGCCTCCCAGCCGGTGGAATCATCGGGCGTAAGGCCGGAGCGGAACAGCGTCCATTGCGCGCCGTAAAGCGTGCCATCGGGGCCGGTCAGGTTGGCGGTCAGGTACCACCATTCGATGCGGTATTCGGGATGCGCCCCGTGATCTGTGGGAAAGTCGAAGATCGGGGGGTTTTGCGGCATGGCAAATCCCGCGGCCTCGGTCCCCAGCCCGGCGAAGCCTTGGGCCGTGGCATGGCCTGCAAAGAGGCACAAAGCGGCGGTAAAGAGACTAAATCTCATGGGCGAATACCTTGAGCAAACGGGCGGATGAGCTGCGCGCCAAGCGCAGCGCGGGCAGCGCCGCGGCGATGCAGGCCACCACAAGTGCCAGTGCCAAAAGCCGCAAAAGATCGCCGGGAAAAACCTGCATCGGCAAGCGCCAGCCAAAGGCCTGCACATTGATGATGGCCAAGAGCATCCATGCCAAGGCCAGTCCCACGGGCAGCGCCAGCGCAAAGGTCAGCCCGGCCAAGATCAGGCTCCGGATCAGTTCGAACCGTGCAAGCCGCGCCCGCGTGATCCCCAGCGCCCAGACCGGGGCAAGCTGTGGCAGGCGCATGTCGGCCAAGGTCAAGAGCCCGGTGAGCAGCGCAAAGCCCGCCACCCCCAGCGTCAGCAGGTTCAGCGCCCCGGTGATCAGGAAGGTCTGTTCGAATATCTCGAGCGAGAAGCGCTTGATCTGGGTCTGGTTGATCACCGCATCGGCGGGCAGACCGAAATCAGCGCGCAGCGCGCTGGCCAAGGCAGCGGTATCGGCGGCGGCGGTGCGCAGCGCAAAGCGGGTCGGCGTGATCGCGGGATAGGTCAGACGGAAACGGTCAAGCGTCACGATGGCCTGTGCCTCCGGGTTCCCATAATCGGAATAGATGCCAAGAATGGGAAGCGAAACGCCGGGTGCGATGGTAAGCGCCTCGCCGAGCGAAAGCTTTGAAAAACGGGCCAGCTGTTCGTTGATCAAAACACCCTCGCCGGTGGCAAGCCTGTCCCATGCAGCGGGTTGCGCGGCAATCAGCGGCCAGTGGTCACGAAAGGTGGGGTGGTCGGCTTGCCCGTAGACGGCACCCGGCCGACCGGCCAGCGTGGTATCTGCCCAGACGACGGGCAAGATCGCATCTGTTCTAGGCGCGAGGTAGTCGACCATCCGCGCGGCCTCGGCCGGGGTGGTGGCGGTCACATAAAGCTCGGCCACAAGGCGCTGGTCGAGCCAACCGATAAAGGTGGCGCGAAAGCTGCCCACCATGGTCGAGACGCCGATATTGGCCGAGAAGGCCAAGAGTAGCGCCATCAGCGCAAGGGAAAGACCCGGCAGTTGCTGGCCTGTATCGGCAAAGATCCATGTGCCGACGGGGCCGCGCGCGCGCGACTGACCCAGCCACAGCAATGTGGCAAGCGTGATCGGCAGCAAAAGGGCCGCGCCCAAGAACAGGCACGCGACCGCGACAAAGCCCAAAAACAGGGTCTCGCCCCAAAGGGCCAGTGCTGCGCAAAGGGCCAATAGTGCCAGCGCCAGCAGCGCTTGGCGGCGCATCAATGCGGCGCTGGCCCGGCGCCATGCTTGTGGCAAGGCCGGGGCGAGGATCGGCAGGCGCGCGGTGCGCCCCATGGCCTGCGCCCCGGCAAGGGTCGCGCCCGCCAATGTCATCGCCAAACCCGCCAAGGCCCAGATGGGATCGAAGGACAAGGTGCCCGGCAGATCGGCGCCGTAAAGCCCGCGCAACGTCCCCGCCACGCCCGGCATCAGCGCGGCGGCGATGGCATAGCCCAAGATCAGCCCGGTCAGACCGGCAAACAGGGCCAAACCCGCCAGTTCGAGACCAAGTGCCGCCAGCAGGCTGCGCAGCGGCAGGCCAAGCGCGCGCAGGGTGCGGATGGTCGCGCGGCGTTGCTCGAACGCCAGACCGATGGCGGCATGCACGATGAAAAGCCCAACGGCGAAAGCCAAAAGGCCAAAGGCCGTCAAGTTGAGGTGAAAGCTTTCCGTCAGCTGCGCCGGGTCGGCGCGCTGTTCGGGGGCGATGCGTTGCAGGCTGGTTGCCGTCGTAAGGGGGGGCAGATGCGCGGGCTGATCCATCCAGACCAAAAGATAGGATGGGTCGGATTGGGCAAGCAGCCGCGCGGCGGTGCCGATATCGGTCAGCGCCGCGCCGGGTGGGATGTTCTCGGTCGTGCGGATCGGGGGCAGATCGGGTGGCAATGGGCCGGCGGCGGTCTCAGACGTCATCAGCAAAAGACCCGGCGCGGTGAAAAAACCGGCAAGGTCGATATTGCCACCTTGCAGGGTGGGGGTATTCGCCTCGGGTGGGGCGGTCAGCGGGTCGATGCCCAAGAGCCTGAGCCGCGCGTCGCCCAAGCGCAATTCCCCCGAGATGACGGGCGAGACCAGATAGCCCGCGCGGCGCAGCGCGATGTAGTCGGACAGCGGTACGGGGCGGCCATCGGGGCTGACCAGGCGGTCGAGCCGGTCTTGGCCCAACATGGTGGCGGCACTGCCGTAAGCGGCGCGCGCCTCGGTATTGATCGCCTGCACGCCGGACCAAAGCGCCGTCGCCAAGGCAAGACCCAGAACCAGCATCGCAAGCTGGCCGGGATGGCGGCGCCAATGCGAAAACAGGGTCGAAAGTGCCGTGCCGAGCATGATCTAGCCCCCACCCCATGGGGCCAGCTGCCCGCGTGACAGGTGCACGCGCCGGTCAAGCCGCGCGGCAAGGCGGCTGGAATGGGTCACCATCATCAGCGCGGCACCCGTTTCCGCCACCAGTTCAAGCAGCAGATCCAGCACCGCGTCGCCTGTCGCCTCGTCGAGATTGCCGGTAGGCTCATCGGCCAAGATCAGACCCGGCGCATGGGCAAGGGCCCGGGCAATGGCTACGCGCTGTTGCTGGCCACCCGAAAGCTCTTCCGGGTAGCGGTGCAGGAGATCGGAAAGGCCAAGCCGCCCTGCCAGCATCGCATCGCGGGCGGGGTCGTGTCTGCGGGCAAGCCGGGCCTGAAAGCTGATATTTTGTGAAACCGTCAGCGAGGGGATCAGGTTGAATTGCTGAAACACCAGTCCGATCCGATCACGGCGCAGGGCTGCGCGGCCTGCATCGTCCAGCCGGGAAATTTCGACCCCATCCAGCACGATAGAGCCATTATCAGGCGCATCAAGCGCGCCCACCAGATGCAACAGCGTGCTTTTGCCCGAGCCGCTTTCGCCGGTCAGCGCAAGGCTTTGCCCATGCGGCAAGCCAAACGAGACCCCCTGTAACACCGCGACCGGGCCATAGGCTTTGGTCAGCCCTTCGATCTGCAACAATATGCTCATGCCTACCTACCTAGCAGCCGCGCGGCCCAGTGAAAGGGCCTAGCGAAAACGGATCGGCAGGGTGAAGGCGTAACTCGCTTCGCGCAGCGCATCGGGGGCGGCGGGAAAGCGGCCCGCACGGCGAACGGCTGAAAGCGCCGCTTCGTCCAACGCCTGATCGCCCGAGCTGCGCGCAACGCCAAGCGCGCCCAACGTGCCGTCGCGCCCGATCCTGAGCGTGAGCGTCACCTGACCGGCGGCATTGACGCGTGGCCGTGCGCGCTCGATCCGGGCCATGATCTGCCCACCCCATGCGGCCATCAAGTTTTGACGCTGGGCTTGGTTCAAGGCAGGGGTGGGTTGCGCTGGGGCGGGTGCAGCACCGCTAGTCTGGCCGCCGCCTTGACCTTGGGCCAGCCGGGGCGCTTGCGGGGTTGAGGCGGGTGCGTTTGCCACATCGGGGCGGGCCAAAGGGCGTGGCGATTGCGCAAGGGCGTTGGGGCTGAGCGGTGACGGCGCGCTGTCGGCCATGCCGGGCGCAAGCGGCGGTGCATCGGCACGCGGCAAGATCGGCGCATCAGGCAATGTGAGAGCCTGAACCGCCCGTTCGGGTATTGGCATGGCCGGCGCAGCCAAGACTGGCATCTGTGGGGCTTGCAGCGTTGTGGGGCTGATCACCGGCTGGGGCGGCATGGCCCAGCGCGCGGCCAGTGCCGCGATGCTTTCGGGAGCTGCGGCCAGCGTGACGCGGTCGGTGCCGCCATCGCCCATCGCCTGCGGCCCGGCCTGCCCGTCGCTGAACCCCGCCATCACCCCGGCATGCACGGCGGCTGAAAGCCCGAGGAAGGCCGCGATTTCGGCGATCCGCCTCATGGTTGCACCGTGATCAGACGGATGTCGGTGACGCCAAGCCCGGCAAGACGCGGCAAAAGCCGCGCCAGTTCGGCGGCGGGGTAGGCCGCATCGGCCATGATCGGTAGTGGCCCATTAGGGCGCGCGGCAGAAAGGGCGGCCAAGGCGGCATCGCCCGTCATCGTGCCAAAGATCATCTGACCATCGGCGGCGATATAAAGCGTGCCGGGCTGCGGATCACTGCGGGGGGTTTCCGCCATGGGCGCGGTGATCGCCAGTGGCGGCGGCGGCGTCAGGCTGGCGGTCATCAAAAAGAACACCAACAGCAAGAAGACCACGTTGATCATCGGCACGATGGCGCGGTCTTGATCCGTGTGGCGTTTGCGGGCGGGGGCGAAGTTCATGGGGCCACCAGCACGAGATTGGCAAAGCCCGCCGCCCTTAACCCCGCCATCACATCGAGCAGGCGTTGCAGGCCGACCGCCTCATCGGCGCGGATCACGATAGGGTCTGATGTCGTCTCTGTCAGGCCAGATAGAGCCTGTTCCAACCCTTCGGGCGTAACGGGCTGTCCGTTGAGCAACAGGCCGGCCTCTGCGACTTGCACCAGCCGTGGCGGCCCCTGCCATTCAGCCCCGGCCCCGCCCCCGATGGTCAGATCAAGCGCCCCTTCTTGCCCAAAACGGGCGGCCAGCATGAAGAACACCAAGAGCAAGAACACGACGTCGATCATCGGCGTCAGGCTGGGCCGGCGGCGGGGCTGGGGTTGGGCGAAGCTGAAACTCATGGCCGCCGCACACCCCCACGGGTGAAGATACGGGTGGCATCATCCTCCATCTCGGCCTGAACGCGGTCGGCGATGCTGTCGAACCATGTCAGCGCGGCGGCGGCTGGGATGGCGACGGCCATACCAGCGGCCGTGGTCAAGAGCGCCTCCCAAATCCCGCCGGCAAGCGTGGCGGGGTCTGTCTGGCCGCCTGCCTCTTGCAGGGCTTGGAAGGCCGCGATCATGCCAAGCACAGTGCCGAGAAGGCCGAGAAGCGGCGCAATCGTCACGATCAGGTCAAGCGGTCTTAGCCCGCCGCGCAATTCCGCCAAAAGCGCGCGGGCGATCCGGGTGGTTTCCTCGCGCGCTGCCTCTGGCGTCAGGGCGGGGTCGCCATGCGCCGTCATGGCCGCATGGGCAAGGCGCGCGCGGACCGAACCGCGGGGCGCAAGCCGGGCCAGTGCACCGGCGATATCGCCCTGTTGCCAAAGCCCGATCGCCTCGGCGGTGACGCGCCCGCCCGACCAAGCGCCCAAGGCAGACAGGCGGTAAAGCTTCCACAAGATCAGCGCCAGCGTCAGCACTGATAGCGCGGCGATGGCCCAGATGACTGGGCCGCCGCGCGTCAGAAGGTCGGAGTAATCGGTCATGTCAGCACCTCGAGTGGCTGAAAGATGATGCCATCGGGGCCTTGCGCCATATGGGCGGAAATGCCGAAGACTTGCGCCAGATTCTCGCGCGTCAGCACAGCGGCGGGCAGGCCATCGGCATGGATGCGGCCCTTGTGCATCAAGATCAGCCGCGTGCAATGCCGCGCGGCCAGCCCCAGATCATGAAGCGAGACCATCACCGCTTTGCCAGCCGCCGCCAGCCGGGCGAATGCCGCCATGGTGGCGATCTGGTGGCCGGGATCAAGCCCTGCAATCGGCTCATCCGCCAAGATCAGCGGCGTGTCTTGCGCCAATGCCCGGGCGATCAGCACGCGGGCTTGTTCGCCACCCGACAGCGCGGTCGCGGCGCGCCCTTCGAACCCGTTCAGATCCATTGTTGCAAGCGCCCGCGTCACGGCGGCACGGTCGGCATCGCTGGGGCGCTGGCCTGCGGCCAGATGCGGGGTGCGGCCCAGCATGACCAGCGTTTCGACGGCGATGGGCCATGCGATCTCGCGCGATTGCGGCAGCCAGGCCGCATGGCGCGCGCGCCGGTCGGACGGCAGGGCCGTGAGCGAGGACTGCCCCTCATGCGGCAAAAGCCCCAGCGCGCCGCGCATCAGGCTGGTCTTGCCCGCGCCGTTGGGGCCGATCAGCCCCACCAATTCACCCGCGCCGATGGTCAGCGTGGCGGCATCGACCACGGGGCAATCGCCGCGCCGCACGGTCAGATGATCGAGGGTCAACAGCGTCATGCCCGCCCCTCGCGCGTTTTGTAGATCAGGTGCAAAAACAGCGGCGCGCCGATGATCGCCATCACAACGCCAAGCTTCAGGTCACGCTCGGGCAGGATCAGGCGCACGGCGATGTCGGCCAAAAGCACCATCGCCGCCCCCCCCAGCGCCGAGGCGGGCAAAAGGATCGAGGGCCGGGCGCCGACCAGCGGGCGGAGCAAATGCGGCACGACCAGCCCGACAAAGCCGATCGCCCCCGCAACGGCGGTCGCCGCGCCGACACAGGCCGCCACCCCCAACACGAGGTGCAGGCGCAGCCGGGTGAGCCGGATACCCATGGCGGCGGCGGCATCCTCGCCCAAGCTTAGCGCGTCAAGGCCACGGCCCAAGCCCATCAGCAAGACCCAGCCCAGCGCCATGAAGGGCGCGGCCAGCCAGAGGTGAGAAAAGCTGCGGTCGGCGAGTGAGCCCATCATCCAGAACACGGTTTCCGATGTGGCGAAGGGGTTGGGGGACAGGTTCAGCGCCAGCGACATCAACGCGCCTGCCAAGGCCGAGATGGCGATGCCTGCCAAGATCAGCGTCAGCGACCCGCCGCGCGGCCCCGCGAGTATCAAGATCAGAAGCACCGCGATGATTGCACCGCTGAGCGCCGAAAGCGGCAGCGCCAGCGCAAAGGCCGCGGCAAACCCCGTCTGCATCGCGATCACGGCGCCGAGTGCTGCAGAGCCTGACACGCCGATCAGACCCGGTTCGGCCAGCGGATTGCGCAGGTACCCCTGCAAGGCCGCGCCCGAGAGCCCAAGGCTTGCGCCGACCATCACGGCCAGTATCGCGCGGGGCAGGCGGATCTCGCGCATCACCAGCGTCACGGCCTCGCCTTGGCCGGTGAAGAGCGCCGAAAGGCTTTCGGCAAGGCCAAAGCCCGCCGGCCCCGTCAAAAGCGAAACGATAAACAGCGCGGCGCTAACCAGCGCCAAGAGGGGGAAAAGCACGCGGGTCACGAGCCGCCCTCCATCGCTTCGCGCATCTCGACCAAGGCGCGGAGCGCCGCGATCACGCGTGGCGTGCCACAGGCCCAGTCTGGGCCGCTTTCATGGCCAGCCCCCGCCGCGATCAGCGCGGCCAGCGCGGGGTGATGCATCAACTCCTCGGCGCGTGAGGCACCGGGATAGGGGCGGTCGCGGATGATGAGATCGGGGGCGGCCATGACCAGCAGTTCCAGCGCGATCTGCCCCGTGGCGCTGGGCGTGATCTCGGTCGCGATGTTGCGAAAGCCCGCCCGCGTCAGGAGCTCATGCGACAGCGTGCCTTCGCCAAGGCTATAGCCATTTGGGAAATACAGGATCGCACGCGGCCCGTCGGGCGGGGCGGACAGCGCGTCAAGATCAGTCTCGAACTGGCGGATCAGGGTCTTGGCTTCGGCTTGTCGACCCAGCAATTCGCCGTAACGGCGCAGGCGCTCGGGGATGTCGGATAGCTGGCTGATGCCATCGACCTGTTCGACCGTCAGGCCAAGGCGTCGCAGCATGGCAAGGGCGGCGGGGTCGGTCCAGGGTCCGGCCAGCACCAGATCGGGGCGCATCAGATAGATTTCCTCGGCGCTGCCGTAATTCAGCGGGTAACGCGCGGCGAGATCGGCGAGCGGAGAGGTGACAGGATCGGCCGAGATATAGCTGACCGAAACAAGCTGGTCGGGGGCGGCCAACATCAGCGCGAACTGGTCGGTGCAAAGGTTCATGGAAACAACGCGCGCGGGCGCGCCCTCTGGCGCGACCCGCTGCGGTGGCGTTTGCGCGCCCAAAGGCCCCGCCACAAGGGCGAGACCAATGGTGATGGCGCGCAAGATACGCATCAGAAACGCGACCTCAGGCCGATGTAGAATGCCCGGTCGGAGGTGCCGTAGCGGTTCGACAGCTGATACTCCGTATCTTGCAAGTTCTCGATCCGCAGATAGGCGTCGATGTCATCCGTCAGGGCATAGGTCAGATTGGCATGCGCCACCGTGTAATCCGCCAATGTGGGCCGATTGCGGACCGACTGCATGGAAACAGTGGCGGAAAGCCGGTCGGTGATGTCGCCGCTGAGCGCAACGGACAGGTCATTGCCGGGGAATTCGAGGTTCCACGCATTCCCTGCTGTCAGCGCGGGGTTTTCGCCCGTTGTCACGGTGTAGCTGCCATCAATGCGCCAAGCGGCGGTGAT
>NZ_CBFIIK010000010.1:0-45886 GCF_965662675.1 Roseicyclus sp.
GGATGGCCGTGAAGGCGCGGCAATGGATCGGTGCGCGCAGCCGCGACCACAGGTGGCCTACGGCACCCACATGATCCTCATGGGCATGGGTGATGAAGATCGCATCGATGCGGTCGCGCCGTGCCTCGAGCCAGCCGATATCGGGCAAGATCAGATCGACACCGGGCTGGCCGTCCATATCGGGAAAGCCCACGCCCAGATCGACCACGATCAGCCGTTCCTTGTCGACGGGCCCGTAGCCATAGACGTAGCAATTCACGCCGATCTCCCCCGCGCCGCCGAGGGGGAGGTAGATCAGCCGGTTCCGGTCTGTCATATGCTGCCTTGGTCCTTATTATACTGGTGGATGACCGTCAGGCCATGCATGGTCAAATCATCTTCGATCTGGTCAAATAGCACATCACCTTGTGAGAACAACGAGGCAAGACCGCCCGTTCCTATGATGCGCATGGGCCGATCGAGTTCGCCGCGGATACGATCGCAGATGCCGCGTACAAGGCCCACATACCCCCAAAACACACCCGACTGCATGCAGGCAACCGTATTCGTGCCGATCACGCGCTGCGGCTTGGTGACATCGACGTGCGGAAGGGCGGCGGCAGCGCGATGCAGCGCCTCGAGGCTCAGGTTCACACCCGGCGCAATGACGCCGCCGATATAGGCCCCGTCATGGGCCACAACGTCGAATGTGGTCGCGGTGCCGAAATCGACCACGATCAGATCGCCGCCATGGCGTTGAAAGGCGCCGGCGGTATTGACCAGACGATCAGGCCCAACCTGCGCGCCCGCATCTACGCGCGGCGGGTGCGGCAACAGGCATTCAGGCTTGCCCACCACCAGCGGGCGGCAATCGAAATAGCGGTCGCAGAGCACCCGCAGGTTAAAGACAACCCGCGGCACGGTCGAGGAAAGGATCACCTCGGTGATCGCAATCTCGATCTTGTGATGCCCCATCAGGGTCGAGAACCAGACGTAGTATTGATCTGCGGTGCGCTGGTGATCGGTCGCGGTGCGTAGCGTGCACAAGAACCGCGCGCCGTCCCAAACGCTAAAGACCGTATTCGTATTGCCGCAATCGATGCAGAGAAGCATGCCGCCCCCCATCAGAAGAAAATATCGGCCGCCGCGATATGCTGACGCCCTTTGGCTGTTTCCAACACGAGTTGCCCCTCCATGTCCATGTCCACGAAGGTGCCGGTGACCTGCTCGCGCATCGTGCGCGCGGTGATGGCCTGACCGATGCGCGCGGCATTTTGCAGCCATGCGGTGCGGATCGGGCCAAAGCCATAGGTTGCGAACTGGCCCTCCCAGTGGGCAAAGCTTTGCGCGAGATGGGTCAGGAAATCCTCGGGCGTTACCAAGACCCCGCCTTCCCCTGTCAGGCTGACCGGGGCAACTGCGCCCTGCTCCAGCGTTGCGGGATCGGGGGTGGCAGCCAGATTGACGCCGATCCCGATGATCAGGCTATCGACACGACCGCCCTTCCCGGTGCTTTCCAACAAGATGCCTGCGATCTTGCCGCCGTTCAAAAGCACATCATTGGGCCATTTGAGCGCCAACCCCTCGGGCCGTCCGGTCACCGCGATCAGCGCATCGCGCAGCGCCAATGCAGCGACGAAAGACCGAAGTGCCGCCTGTGCAGGGGTCCCATCGGGGCGCATGACAAGGGAGGCCGCGAAATTGCCCTTCGGCATGGCCCAAGCCCGGCCGCGCCGCCCGCGCCCGGCGGTCTGTTCATGGGCCAAGATCCATGTGGGCGCGCGCAAGGACGGGGCCTGCCGTGCGGCCTCAAGCATGGTGCTGTCGGTCGTGGGCAGGATCAGCCGATCCAGCCCCACGGGCCAATCTGCCAATTCAGCGGACAAGCGTTTGGGCCGCCTGTGCTGCCATGCCTTCAAGCCCGAGCAGATTGACACCGGGCAGCCATGCCAGCGCGATCAGCGCGGCCATCGCCATCAGACCGACATATTGGACAGGGCCCATCCGCCCATCGAGACCTTCGCGGTTCTCGCCGAAATAGATCAGATAGACGATGCGCAGGTAGTAATAGGCCCCGATGACCGAGGCGATCACACCCGCAATGGCGAGCCAGGCCATGCCCGCATCGACCGCCGCTAAAAGCACCGCATATTTGCCGAAGAAACCGACCATCGGCGGCACGCCCGCAAGGCTGAACATCAAGATCAACAGCGCCAGCGCCTTGGTGCCGTCGCGCGTGGCGAAACTCGACAGCGCGCTGATCTCGGTCACGGGGCGGCCATCTTTTTCCATGCTCAATATAAAGGCAAAGGTGCCGATATTCATCGTCACATAGATCGCCATGTAGATCAGCATGGCGGTCACACCTTGCTCGGTGCCCGATGCCAAGCCCATCAGCGCAAAGCCCATATGACTGATCGAGGAATAGGCCATGAGGCGCTTGATGTCGGTCTGCCCGATCGCGGCGATCGCACCCAGGAACATGGAGAAGACGGCAAGAAAGGCTACGATCTGCTGCCAATCGCCCACCGCCCCGCCGAAGGCGTCGTAGACCACGCGCGCAAACAGCGCCATCGCCGCAACCTTGGGCGCGGTGGCGAAAAGTGCGGTGATCGGCGTGGGTGCGCCTTCATAGACATCGGGTGTCCACATGTGGAAGGGCGCGGCCGACACCTTGAAGGCCAGACCCGCCATCACGAAAACCAGACCGAAGAGCAGGCCCAAGGGCATCTCGCCCGCCGTGGCGGTCTCGATGATGCCCGAGAACAGCGTGGTGCCTGCATAGCCATAGGTCAGCGACGCGCCATAAAGCAAAAGCCCCGAAGAGAGCGCGCCGAGGATGAAATATTTCAGCCCCGCTTCCGTCGATCGCACGCTGTCACGGCGCAAGGATGCAATGACGTAAAGCGCCAGCGACTGAAGCTCGAGCCCCATGTAGAGCGCGATCAGGTCACCGGCCGAGACCATCATCATCATGCCCACGACCGACAGCGTAACCAGCACCGGGTATTCGAAGCGCAAGATATCGGCCTTTTGCATGTAATCGCGCCCGATCAGCAGGACGGCCGCGGCCGAGAGCAAAATGGTGATCTTGGCGAAACGCGCGAATGCGTCATCGACGAACATGCCACCAAAGGCCACACGCGTACCATCCGCCGTGATGCCGATGTAAAGAGCCATCACGACAAAGACCAACGCCGTGCCGGTGGTCAGCGATGCGGCCATGCCATCCTTCGAGGTATAGACCGCCGCCATCAGCGCGATCATCGCGAAAAGCGACAAGATGATCTCGGGGATCAGAAGGATGAGATCTGCGCCGATCATCGGGTCACCTCAGTTATTGGCCGCGACCATCGCGTCGGCAGCATGGGCCGTAAGCGCGATGTCGTAGGTGGAAACAAGCGCCTCGACCGAGGGGCCGATCATATCGGTCACAAGGCTGGGATAGACGCCCAGAAGCAGTGTCATGACGACAAGCGGCGCAAAGATCGCCCGCTCGCGCCGATCCATGTCGGTGATGGATTTCAGGCTTTCCTTGATCAGATCGCCAAACACGACCCGGCGGTAAAGCCACAGTGCATAGCCCGCCGACAAGATCACGCCCGTCGCCGCCAGCAGGCCGACCCATGTGTTGACTTGGAACACACCGATCAGCGTCAGGAATTCACCCACAAAGCCACTGGTGCCCGGCAGGCCCACATTGGCCATGGTGAACAGCATGAAGATCGCCGCATAGGCCGGCATCCGCACCACAAGCCCGCCATAGGCGTCGATATCGCGGGTATGCATCCGGTCGTAGATCACGCCAACGCAGAGAAACAGCGCGCCCGAGATGAAGCCGTGGCTGATCATCTGGAAAATCGCGCCATCCACGCCCTGCTGGTTGGCCGCGAAAATACCCATGGTGACAAAGCCCATATGCGCGACGGATGAATAGGCGATCAGCTTTTTCATGTCCTCCTGCACCATCGCCACGAGCGAGGTGTAGATGATCGCGATGACCGAGAGCCATAGCACCAGCGGCGCCATGATGTCGGAGGCGACCGGGAACATCGGCAACGAGAAGCGCAAGAAGCCGTAGCCGCCCATCTTCAAGAGGATCGCGGCCAGTACGACCGAGCCCGCGGTCGGCGCCTGAACGTGGGCGTCGGGCAACCATGTGTGCACCGGCCACATCGGCATCTTGACCGCGAAGCTGGCGAAGAAGGCGAGCCACAAGAGCATCTGCATGCCGCCCGCGATCTGCCACCCCATCAGGCTGATCGGGCCTGCATCGAAATCATGCGCCAAAAGCGCCACGATATCGGTCGTGCCTGCATCGACATACATCGCGATCATCGCGACCAGCATCAGGACCGAGCCGAGGAAGGTGTAGAGGAAGAACTTGAAGGCGGCATAGATGCGATCCTTGCCGCCCCAGATGCCGATGATCAGGAACATCGGGATCAGGCCCGCCTCGAAGAACAGGTAGAACAGCACGAGATCCAGCGCCACGAACACGCCGATCATCAGCGTTTCCAGCACCAAAAGCGCAATCATGTATTCCTTGACGCGGGTGCTGACACCCCAGCACGACGCGATGGTGATCGGCATCAGGAAGGTGGTCAGCAGCACGAAAAGCACGCTGATCCCGTCGACGCCCAGCTTATAGGTCAGCCCAAACAGCCATGTCGTTTCCTCGACCAACTGAAAGCCCGTGTCATTGGGGTCGAACTCCACCAACAGCGCAAGCGAGATGAGGAAGGTCGCGCCGGTCGCGGCCAAGGCCAGACGCTTGGCATTGAGCTGTGCCGCCGCATCATCGCCGCGCAAAAAGACGGCCAAGATGATCGCCGCGATCAGCGGCAAGAAGGTGACGATGGAAAGCAGATTGTCCATGAATCGTCTCTCAGCCTCCGGCGCGCAGGCTCACCCAAGTGATGAGGAGGACGATCCCCAACACCATGGCGAAGGCATAGGTAAAGATATAGCCGGATTGCGCCCGGCCCGCGAGGCGGGTGATGAAGGGAATGACCCCCATGGCCAGCCCATTGATCCCGCCGTCGATGACAGCGCCGTCACCACGCTTCCACAAAAAGCGGCCAAGCCATTGGGCAGGACGCATGAACAGGAAGTCGTAGATCTCGTCGAAATACCATTTGTTCAAAAGGAACAGGTAGAGATAGCGCTGGTTCTCGGCCAAGCGGCGCGGCAACGACGGGTTGACGATGTAGAACCAATAGGCGGTCACAAAGCCAAGGATCATTGCGAAGAACGGGCTCCACTTGACCCATTTGGGCACTTCATGGGCTTCGTTCAGGATGTTGTTGTCGGGTGCGGCGTGGATCGCCCCCTCGCCCGGTGCGCCGATCAGGTTATAATGGGCATAGGCCGCTTTGCCTTCGGGCTTGGCCTCGCCATGCGCCGCGTCACTTGCGCCATGCGCGGCGTCATCGGCATGTTCCTCGACCGCGTAGGGCACGCCGAAGAAGCGGCCGACCTCATCGGTCTTGCCGAAGAAGGAATTGTACCAGACCACGCCCGAGAATACGGCACCCACCGCCAGAACACCCAAGGGCACCAGCATGGTCCAAGGGCTTTCATGGGCATGATCATGGGTGTGCTTGTTGCCGCGCGCCTCGCCGAAGAAGGTGAGGAACATCAGCCGCCAGCTATAAAAGCTGGTGAACACAGCCGCCACGATCAGCGCCCAAAAGGCATATTGGCCAAGCTGCCCGCCGAAGGCATAGGCGCTTTCAACCACCGCATCCTTGGAGAAGAAGCCCGCGAACCCGAAATAGGTGGTGGGAATGCCCACGCCCGTGATGGCAAGCGTGCCGATCATCATCGCGGCGAAGGTATAGGGGATCTTCTTCCGCAAACCGCCGTAATTGCGCATGTCCTGCTCGTGATGCATCGCATGGATGACCGAGCCCGCGCCCAGAAACAGCATCGCCTTGAAAAACGCGTGGGTGAACAGGTGGAACATCGCCACCGAATAGACGCCGACGCCCGCAGCCACGAACATGTAGCCCAGCTGCGAACAGGTCGAATAGGCGATCACGCGCTTGATGTCGTTTTGCACCAAACCGACGGTCGCGGCGAAAAACGCGGTCGCCGCCCCCAGCACGATGATGAAGTTCGTGGCAAAAGGGGCGTATTCCATCAAGGGCGACATGCGGCAGACAAGAAAGACGCCCGCGGTCACCATAGTCGCGGCGTGGATCAGCGCCGACACCGGCGTCGGCCCCTCCATCGCGTCGGGCAACCATGTGTGCAGGATCAATTGGGCGGATTTGCCCATCGCGCCGATGAACAGCAGCATCGCGATGGTATTGGCCGCGTTCAACTCCATCCCGAGGAAGCTGATCGTCATTTGGCCAAGTTCCGCCCCCATCGGCAAGATCACGTCGAACTGGATCGAATCCGTCAGCCAGAACAGCGCGAAGATGCCCAAAAGAAAGCCGAAATCGCCGACCCGATTGACGATGAAGGCCTTCATCGCGGCGGCCCCCGCCGATGGCTTGCGGTAATAGAAGCCGATCAGAAGATACGAGGCGACACCCACCCCTTCCCAGCCGAAGAACAGCTGCAACAGGTTGTCGGCGGTCACCAGCATCAGCATGGCAAAGGTGAAGAACGACAGGTAGGCGAAGAACCGCGGCCGATAGCTTTCGCCCTCTTTGAAGTTCTCGTCATGGGCCATGTAGCCGAAGGAATACAGATGCACGAGCGCCGAGACCGAGGTGATCACGATCAGCATGATAGCGGTCAGCCGGTCGATGCGGATCGCCCAATCGGTAAACAGCGTGCCCGACTCGATCCATGTGAACAGGCTGTGGGTATAAGTCGTCCCGTCGAAGCTCAGGAAGATCACCCACGACAAAAGACATGAGAGAAACAGCATCCCGGTCGCAGCGATCTGTGCGCCGGTCTCGCCGATGAAACGCCAGCCGAAGCCTGCGATGAGCGCACCAAGAAGCGGGGCGAAAAGGAGGATCGTTTCCATATGCCTCAGCCCTTCATATTCGAGACGTCTTCGACCGCGATGGTGCCGCGGTTACGGAAGAAGCACACTAAGATCGCCAGCCCGATCGCGGCCTCTGCGGCCGCGACGGTCAGCACGAAGAGCGTAAAGACCTGCCCCGTCAGATCGCCCAGGAATGCCGAAAAGGCGACAAGGTTGATGTTGACCGAAAGCAGAACCAATTCGATCGACATCAAGATGACGATCACATTCTTGCGGTTGAGGAAAATGCCGAAGATGCCGATCACGAACAACGCGGCGGCAACCGTCAGGTAATGTTCAAGTCCGATCGTCATCTTGCCCCTCCGCAAGGCACATGGGCCCCGCTTCGTCTTTCATCCGTCGCCGCGTTGGAACGCGGGTTTATTCGATCATTCTTTCGAATAACCGGGCGCGCGGCTTATAGTCCCTGCCCCGGTTTCACATCTTTCAATTCCAAAGCCTTGGCCGGATCGCGCATCATTTGGGCGACCACGTTCTGGCGCTTTACATCCGTCCGGTGGCGCAAGGTCAGCACGATCGCCCCCACCATCGCGACCAACAAGATCAGCCCCGAAAGTTGGAACAGCAAAATATAGCGGTCATAAAGGATCAGCCCCAAGGCTTGGGTGTTATGTGCTTGCTCCAATGGCGGGATCGGATTGCCAAGGCGGGTATCGACGCCGTCCGAGAACTCCCAAACGCCAAAGGCCAGCCCCAGCTGCATCAGCAACACGACCCCGATCAAGGCCCCCAAGGGCAGGTAGCGCGCCATCTCTGCCTTGAGAGCGGCAAAATCGATGTCGAGCATCATCACCACGAACAAGAACAACACCGCAACCGCGCCGACATAAACGATGATCAGGAGCATCGCGACGAATTCCGCCCCGATCAGCACGAAAAGCCCTGCCGCCGACAAGAAAGCCAAGATCAACCACAGCACCGAATGCACCGGGTTGCGTGCCATCACGGTCAGCAAGCCGCCGGTCAGCAGCGAAATCGCAAAAAGGTAAAAGGTGAAATCGCCCATACTCATGTCAACCCGACTCCTTGGCGTCCAGCACCTCTGCCGCCAATTCCATGGCCTTGTTCATCGCCGGCACGCCGCCGAAAAGTGCGCCGATCCCGATGGTTTCGGCGACCTCCTGCTTGGTGGCCCCCGCTTCGATGGCGTGGCGCACGGTCAACCGGATCTGCCCTTCAGCCAGCGCGCCTTGGATTGTCAGCCCCAAAAGGGTGAGCAAGAGCCGGGTCTTGGCATCAAGCCCCGTCGGATTGAATTGCTTGCCGAAAAACGCCTCGAGCATCTCGGCGGGCACGGTCGGCCACAGCTTATCCATCTGCGCCGGGTTGAAGCCGCCCATGCCGGACCCAAGTGTCTTGGTCCACGCATCGGTCATCTCCTGTGCTTGGCGCATCATCGCCTCGAAGGGGTTTTGGGGGGTATCGCTCATCTGTAGGGTGCATCCAGTTCGAGATTGCGTGCAATCGCCGCTTCCCAGCGCGCGCCATTGTCCAGAAGCTTTTCCTTGTCGTAGTAAAGCTCTTCGCGCGTTTCGGTGGCGAATTCGAAATTCGGCCCCTCGACGATGGCATCGACCGGGCAGGCCTCTTGGCAAAAGCCGCAATAGATACACTTGGTCATGTCGATGTCGTAACGCGTGGTGCGGCGCGAGCCGTCCTCGCGCGGTTCGGCATCTATGGTGATCGCCTGCGCGGGGCAAATCGCCTCGCAAAGCTTGCAAGCGATGCAGCGTTCTTCGCCATTGGGATAGCGGCGCAGCGCATGTTCGCCACGGAAGCGGGGCGAAAGCGGCCCTTTCTCATGGGGGTAATTGACCGTCACCTTTGGCGCGAAGAAATATTTCAGCCCCAACCGCATGCCGGCCCAAATGTCCCCGAGCAAGAAATACTTGGTCGCGCGGTTCCAATCGATCTGCGTCATCTCAGCCCCCCACTGCCCAGCGGGCATAGGCCCCGCCGAAAACTTCGAATTTCGCCATGAAGGCCACGAAGACGACCCAGCCCAAGCTGAAGGGCAAGAAGACCTTCCAGCCAAGCCGCATCAGCTGATCATAGCGGTAGCGCGGCACGATGGCCTTCACCATGGCGAAGAGGAAGAAGAAGAACGCCATCTTGGCCACCATCCACAACGGGCTGTCGGGGATGAAGGGGATGGGGCTGAGCCAGCCGCCGAAAAACAGCAGCGTCATCAGCGCGCACATCAGGAAGATGGCGATGTATTCGCCCGCCATGAACAACAAGAACGGCGTCGAGGAATATTCGACCTGATAGCCCGCCACCAATTCCGATTCCGCTTCCGGTAGGTCAAAGGGCGGGCGGTTGGTTTCGGCCAGCGCGCTGATGAAGAACAAGAACACCATCGGCAGATGCGGGAGCCAATACCAGCCGAAAAGCCCGTAATCGGTATCCTGCGCGGCCACGATCGCGCCAAAATTCAGCGATCCGGTCGAGATGATCACCCCGATGATGATCAGACCGATCGAGACCTCATAGGAAATCATCTGCGCGGCCGAGCGCAGCGATCCGAGGAAGGGGTATTTCGAATTCGACGCCCAGCCGCCCATGATCACGCCGTAAACCTCGAGCGAGGACATGGCGAAGACATAAAGGATGGCCACGTTGATATCGGCCAGCACCCAAGTCTCGTTGAAGGGGATCACGGCCCATGCAAGGATCGCCAACACAAAGCTTGTCATCGGTGCCAGCAAGAACACGGGGCGATCCGCACCAGCGGGGATCACCACCTCCTTGACCACATATTTGAGCGCGTCCGCTACCGTCTGAAGCAGGCCGAAAACGCCCACGACATTGGGACCGCGCCGCATCATCACGGCGGCCCAGATCTTGCGGTCGCCATAGACGAGGAACAAAAGGCTCACCATGACGAAACCGATCACAAGCAAGCTCTGCGCCGCCATGATCGCCATCAGGCCCAAAGTGGTCGAAAAAAAGCCGTCCATGGGTCGTTCCTAAACCGTCGGTATCCCCTGTTCGGCGCACGCGGCCGCCACAACTTCGGCGTCGAGTGTCTGCAACCCCCGCGGGAGCGCCGGCGAGATGGTGTAAACCGCATCTCCGATCCAAACACCACCCTGTTCGCGCACATTTGTGCGGACATGTCGCGCAAAACCGAAACCACGGATAAGGGCGTATTGCGCAGCAGCGCAGCGAGCGTAAGCGTCCACTTCGTCGCGGGTCGCCGCGCCGCGCAGCTGAACCTGGAAATTTACCAAATCATCGTCGAGCAATCTTGTCTCCACACCTTCGTAGCGCAGGGCTTCGCGCGGCGTCGGCACCTCGTTCGTCGCGGCGCAGGCGGCCAAGAAAATGACCGCCACACAGGATAAGATCGCACCATGCACCACCGGCACGGCCCTCACTCCGCTGCGATCGCTGTCTTTTCGCGGGCTTTCGCATTGGCGGACAACTCCGCCATCAGCGTCGAGGCGCGCGCGATAGGGTTGGTCAAGAAATGATCGCGCACCGCGTTCACGAAGCTGGCCACGCCAAGCTTGCCCAAAGGAAGTGCCGCGCCGCTGTTCGTCGCCACCTCGTCGATCATCGCCAGATGCGGCACCACGGCGATCAGCGCTTGGCGCAGTTCGGCCAAACTGTTCCAAGGCTGAACAGCACCGATCTCGCCCGATAGGGCGCGCAAGATCGCCCAGTTCTCTTTTGCCTCGCCCGGCGGAAAGCCTGCGCGCAGCGCCAGTTGCGGACGACCTTCGGTATTGACGAAAAGCCCCTGTTCCTCGGTCCACGCGGCCGAAGGCAAGATCAGATCGGCACGATGGGCACCGCGGTCACCATGGCTGCCTTGGTAGATGACGAATGGCCCGGCATCGATATCGACCTCGTCGGCGCCGAGGTTATAGATCACATCCGCGCCCGTGACCGTGTCGGCAAGCCCGCCCTCGCTCACCGCGCCCACATCCATCGCGCCAACGCGTGCCGCGGCCGTGTGCAAGATCAAAAGACCAGAGCCGGATTCGGATGCGATCTGCATCGCATGGGCCAACACCGCTTCGCCATCAGCCTCGCGCAGCGCGCCTTGGCCGAGGATGACGATACTTTCGACATCAGCCGATGTGGTATGCGCGATGCCGATCTGGCCAGCAAGCGCCGCCCGGTCGGTGCCGAGATGCGTGACAGGATAGGTCAGATCGACCGCCTCGCCGATCAACGACACCTGCGCGCCGCGCGTCCATGCCTTGCGGATGCGCGCGTTCAACACGGGGGCCTCGGCGCGAGGGTTTGTGCCGATCAACAGGATCGCCTTTGCGCTGTCGATATCCTCGATCGTCGCGGTACCGACATAGGCCGCGCGGTTGCCGGCGGGCAGCTTTGCGCCATCCACGCGGCATTCGATCGAACCACCCTGCCCCTCGACCAGTTGTTTAAGCGCAAAGATGGCTTCGACCGGGGCCAGATCGCCCACCAAACCGGCCAGCTTCTTGGCGCCCTTCATCTTGGCGGCGGCCAAGCCCAGCGCCTCGGGCCAGCTTGCCGCGCGCAGCTTGCCGTTTTCGCGGATATAGGGGCGGTCAAGGCGCTGACGGCGCAGCCCGTCCCAGACATAGCGGGATTTGTCCGACAGCCATTCCTCATTCACGCCATCATGGTTGCGCGGCAACAGGCGCATGACTTCGCGCCCCTTGGTGTCGATGCGGATATTGCTGCCCAGCGCATCCATGACATCGATGGATTCGGTCTTGGTCAGCTCCCACGGGCGGGCGGTAAAGGCATAGGGTTTCGAGGTCAGCGCGCCCACGGGACAGAGATCAACGATATTGCCCTGCAACTCAGACACCAGCGAGGCACCCAGATAGCTGGTGATCTCGCTATCTTCGCCACGGCCCGTCTGGCCCATCTCGGGCATCCCGCCCACCTCGGTGATGAAGCGCACGCAGCGGGTGCAGGAAATGCAGCGCGTCATCTCGGTCTTCACCAAGGGGCCGAGGTCGAGATTGTCAGACGCCCGCTTGGGTTCGCGGTAGCGCGAGAAATCGACGCCGTAAGCCATGGCTTGGTCTTGCAGATCGCATTCGCCACCCTGATCGCAGATCGGGCAATCCAGCGGATGGTTGATCAGGAGGAACTCCATCACACCCTCGCGGGCCTTTTTCACCATGGGCGAGTTGGTCTTGATCACCGGGGGCTGACCCTCGGGGCCGGGGCGCAGATCGCGCACCTGCATCGCGCAAGAGGCGGCGGGCTTGGGCGGGCCGCCCACAACCTCGACCAGACACATCCGGCAGTTGCCCGCGATCGAGAGCCGTTCGTGATAACAAAACCGCGGTATTTCGATCCCGGCCTGTTCGCAGGCTTGGATCAAGGTCATGGCCGGATCGACGGCAATCTCTTGGCCGTCGATGATGATCGTGCGCAGGTCGCTCATGGGGTGCGTTCCTTCCTCGGCGCGGGCGATGAAGGGGAGCGGTCCGGCACCCCCACCCGACGCAGTCGCGGTTCGCAGCCTTTTAGCCCCCGCGAAGCAGTCTGCCAATGGGCGATCCGGATGCGATTTCGTCGCGCCCCACGCGACAGGCCCCGGCGACATCTTCGGACTGCATCACACCGCGGGCCGCGAAATAATCGCGCGCCAACGCGATATAGCGATCTTGCTCGGTATCATCTTCGACATAGGCGGTCACCTCTGCCCGGCTGAAGCCGAGCGACATGGCATGAGTGGCCAATCCCAGCAGGAAAACATTGGCCGCAAGATCGCGCCGCGCCAGATCGGGACAGGTCCGTTCGATATGACGGCCCACGGTGATCGCCAAAAGACCTTGATGCAAACGCGGGTCATTGCGCAGCGCGTCAAAGCGATCAGCGCGCGCACTGCCCACGACCGTCAAAAGCCCCGTCGCCGCCATCAACAGCGACATCGTCAGAATCTTTGCATAGCTGCCCATCGGCCGATCACCTTTTTGCACGCATCCAACATCGCACAAATGGGGATTTCCGAGAAGGTTATGCAATAACAGCGGGCAAACGCCACGCTTGATCGGCATGGCCCTGCCGATGGCGCGCCTAGATGCGGACGCCCCAGAAGGCGACGATCAGCCAAATCAGCCCGACGATCAGCACGACGGACAAGATCGCATATACCGCCGCTTCCATCCGCTCGGGTGTGTTCAGCGCGATGGCCACACCAGATGCCATCATGGCCCCGATCACGATCCCCAAGATCGAGCCACCAATGCCCCAATTATAGCCGAGGATCATGCCTGCAACACAGCAGGTCAGATAAATGGAGGCCAGCCCATACCAAAACAAACGCACCATGAAATGCCGCCCTTACGCTACCTCAACACAGCCCGCTCTGCCGGGGCTTTGGTCTTTTGATTCAAATGATACGAAAGATCGTCCATTGCCGCAATGCAATCGCTGCGGGGGCGCGTCAGCCCTGTGGCAGCTTTGCCGCGCAGTCATGCGATGAGACAGCGTTCAACGCGCGCTGCAACGGCCAGCGATCATGGGTTCACCCGCGTCATTGCGTGTCACGAACCAATCGCCGGTGGCAGAATCAATGACCCAATCGACCGAGGATGCACCGGTGCGTTCGATGCAATGGCGGGTGGCGACAAAGCGCGCACTTTCGCGAGCATCGGCAAGCGACACACCGGGCGCGCGCACCAATATCGTGAAATCCCGCCACGTCTCGCCGGTGCTGAGCCGCGCATCATAAGGCAAACCCGCGCCACGCGGGCCGCGGTCGAACTCGCCACCACAAGCGGCCAGCAGCGCCACAATCCCGAAGCCAGAGATCAAGCAAGCAAGTCGGCGCGCACCGAAGCGCCCCTCAGATCCGGCGATTATGCGTACCATGCGCCCTTGCCCTTCCATGCGGTTATTCCGCCGCGATCCCCGCGACACCCCCGCGCTTGACGCGGATGCGGTCCTCGATCTCGTGGCGGAAATGGCGGATCAGCCCTTGGATCGGCCATGCCGCCGCATCGCCCAGCGCACAAATCGTGTGGCCTTCGACCTGCTTGGTGACATCAAGCAGCATGTCGATCTCGGCCACATCTGCCTCACCCTTCACCAAGCGCTCCATCACCCGCATCATCCAGCCCGTGCCTTCGCGGCAAGGCGTGCATTGGCCACAGCTTTCATGTTTGTAGAACTTGGACAGCCGCCAGATCGCTTTGACCATATCGGTGGATTGATCCATCACGATCACCGCCGCCGTCCCGAGGCCCGAGCGCTGTTCGCGCAGCCAATCGAAATCCATGATCGCGCCTTCGCGCATCACCTCACCGGGCAGGACCGGCACGGATGACCCGCCCGGGATCACTGCCTTGAGATTATCCCAGCCACCGCGAATCCCGCCGCAATGGCGCTCGATCAACTCGTCGAAGGGGATGCTCATCTCCTCTTCGACGACGCAGGGTTTGTTCACATGGCCCGAGATGGCGAAAAGCTTGGTGCCGGCATTGTTCGGACGCCCAAAGCCCGCGAACCATTCCGCGCCACGGCGTAGAATGGTGGGCGCGACAGCAATCGATTCGACATTGTTGACCGTGGTCGGGCAGCCATAAAGCCCCGCGCCCGCCGGAAAGGGCGGCTTCATCCGCGGCATGCCCTTGCGCCCCTCAAGGGATTCGAGCAGCGCAGTTTCCTCGCCACAGATATAGGCCCCTGCCCCGTGATGCAGGTAAAGATCGAAATCCCAGCCCGATTTGGCGGCGTTCTTGCCCAAAAGCCCCGCCGCATAGCATTCGTCGATGGCCGCCTGTAGCGCCTCGCGCTCGCGGATGTATTCGCCGCGGATATAGATGTAGCAGGCGTGCGCCTGCATCGCGAAGCTGGCGATCAGGCACCCCTCGATCAGCGTGTGCGGATCGTTGCGCATGATTTCGCGGTCTTTGCAGGTGCCGGGCTCGGACTCGTCGGCATTCACCACCAGATAGCTGGGCCGGCCATCCGATTCCTTTGGCATGAAGGACCATTTCAGACCCGTCGGGAACCCGGCCCCGCCGCGCCCGCGCAGACCGCTGGCCTTCATGATCTCGACGATCTTGTCGCGACCAAGGGCGATGATGTCCTTGGTCCCATCCCAATGCCCACGCGCCATCGCGCCTTTCAGGCTGCGATCATGCATGCCGTAGATATTGGTAAAGATCCGGTCCTTGTCCTGCAGCATCTTGGCTCTCTCACGTCGTTGTCGGCCCGGATCTGACGGGCCTGTCTGTTCGTGTCAGCGATTCATGCGCTCGGCGCGGCGCGCTTTCCACACCCAATAAGTCACAATCAAGGCCCAGACCAGTGCGGCAATCGCCGCAAGGTCGAACAGAAAGGCCAAGCGGACAGGCAGGCCCAATTGACCTCCCAGAAAACTGGCTCCCATCCAAAGGATCATCGTCAACGCCATCACGATCGCCGCGATGCGGATCTGGCCGCGGTAGCGGCGCTCGGCCTCGGTGTCTTCTGGTGATCTGGGCATGTATCTCGGTTCTTTGCGCGAGTGCGGTGTCTTTGCAGCTTGCAAGGGTAGCGCGCTGCGCGGGCCGGCCGCGCAGCGATGGGGCCTTGATGGTGTACGTGCCTTGGCCTGTCTCAGCCTGCGTTTGCAAGCGCTTGGGCTTGCGCGACCCAGTCATCGCGGACGACACGGCCCTTGAACCCTTCAAGGTTTTGATCGACCCATGCGATTTCCTCATCCGTCCATTTGGCGATTTGGTCGAAATGGAAAAAACCCAAGCTATTGCAAAGCTTCTCAAGCTTGGGGCCAATCCCCTTGATGCGCTTCAGGTCATCGGGGCGGTTGTCACGCGCAGCCGACAAGGCGGCGGGCCGCTTGCCCGGACCTGCGGCGGCCGCAGGGGCCGGCGCTGTCGCAGACGCGGGTGGCGCGGCGGCCACCTTTGGTTTTGCAGCGGGAGGCGCCGGTTTTGACGGGGCTGCAGCCACGGGCGCAGCGACTGGTGCTGATGCTGATGCTGGCGCCGATTTGGGGGCGGGTGCGGCAGAGCCGGGCTTGGTGACGCCCATCGTCGGGTTCTTGCCTGCGCTGCCCGGCACCTGTGGGCCGGGGAGAGGGTTCAAGAACAAGACGGACAGCACGATGCCGAGGCCCAGGAAAATAACCGCCGCAGCGAAAAGCGCCTGCATCACGCTCCAATCGCCCACCATCATCAAAACGGCCATCGAGACAAACCCGATTGCCGAGGCGATCCCCCATACGATCAGCAGATTGATCCATCCGCCAGATGTCGAATTCATGTCAATTCCCCCGTTCGTTTTTTACGCGATTGCATATTTCTAACGCGGGAAAATCGGTTTGTCTTGTATTTCAGGACACAGTGTCGCGGCCCTGTGCTTTGGCTGCACGCGCCGCGATCACCGCGTCGAAATCAGTGGCAAAGGCGATTTGGCCGAGCCATCCGCTAACCGCCACGGTACCAAGCCCGGCAAAGGCGCCAACCGCGACCCAAAGACCCAAAAAGCCCACTGCGAAAAGTGCGACCGTCAGGCCGAGGATCGCAGCAACGGTCCAAACGACCATGATGGCGACGATACGCTTACCGCTTGTAAATTCCGACATGACGACTGCTCCATTTCTTCGTGAAAGCGGCAAGCTAGCCAGCCATGCCCCCCTGACCAGTCACAATGACCGCGACATATTGGCCACCAAGGCTAGCCCCGTGCCGCAGCCAGTGTGGCGGCTTGTGTGATCCAGTCGTCACGCTCGATGCGGCCCTTGAATTTCAGCCGTGCATCGACCCATGCGACCTCGGCCGGTGTCCAAGCCGCGATCTGGTCGAAATGCCAAAAACCCATCTCGTTGAGCAGCGCCGCGAGCTTGGGGCCGACGCCCGAGATCTTCTTGAGATCATCGGCGGCGCCGCCGCGCGGGGCGGATAGCTGGGCGGGGGCCGCTTCCGCGACCGTGGCAGGTGCCGCGCCCTTGTCGGCCTTTTTCGCGGCGGCGGGTGTCGCGGGCTTGGCCGGGGCCGGAGGAGCGGCCTTGCGGGCACGCGCCGGGGTCGGGCGGGCCTTTTCGGCCGCAGGCCGTGGCGGCGCGAGTGCGGTGTCACCCCCCGATTGGCGGCCCCAAGGCGCCAGAAGCGGCACCTCGGTCCCATCGATGCGCTTGATCGTATCGCCGATATCGGTAGCCAGACGCGCCGATGCGTTGAGCGTATCGCGGCCCGCGACATGATCGGTCAGCGTGCTGGGTCCGCCCAAGGGCTCGGCGGCATAGCGGCCATTCTGGGGGCCGGGCGTGGGCACGCGGCCCGCTGCCATCTCGTCGATGATCGTGGCCAGTTTCTCGGCCGTCAGATCCTCATAGTAATCCTTGCCGATCTGGGCCATCGGCGCGTTGGCGCATGCGCCCAAGCATTCCACCTCTTCCCAGCTGAACTTGCCATCGGCCGAGAGTTGATGAGCCTTCGGCGCGATCTTTTCGCGGCAGACCGCGATCAGATCCTCGGCGCCGCAGATCATGCACGAGAGCGTGCCGCAGATCTGGATATGCGCGACCGCGCCCACGGGCTGAAGCTGGAACATGAAGTAGAAGGTCGCGACCTCGAGCGCGCGGATATGCGCAAGCCCCAGCATGTCGGCCACGCATTCGATTGCCGGACGGGTCAGCCAACCCTCCTGCTCCTGCGCGCGCCACAAAAGCGGGATGATCGCGCTGGCCTGCCGCCCCTCGGGGTATTTGGTGATCTGCGCCTGAGCCCAAGCAAGGTTCTCGGGCGTGAAGGCGAAGCTGGCAGGCTGGTCGGGATGAAGGCGGCGGAGCATGTGGTCGTCTATCCTGGCTTGATCGTCCGGTGGCGGGTCGGAAAGGGCGGCGGCCTCCGGCGGGGATATTTATGAAACGAAGAAGCGATGGCGGCGATTAGCGGTCCACCTCGCCGAAGACGATGTCGAGGGAACCCAAGATCGCCGAGACATCGGCCAGCTGGTGGCCGCGGCAGAGGTAATCCATCGCTTGCAGATGCGCGAAACCCGGCGCGCGGAGCTTCGCGCGGTAGGGTTTGTTTGTGCCATCGGCCACGAGATAGACGCCGAACTCACCCTTGGGCGCCTCGACCGCGGCGTAGATTTCGCCCGCGGGCACATGGAAGCCTTCGGTGTAGAGTTTGAAGTGGTGGATGAGCGCCTCCATCGAGGTCTTCATCTCGGCGCGCTTGGGCGGGCTGATCTTGCCGCGGGTCATCACCGGGCCTTGGTTCTCGGGCAGGCGCAGCTTTGCACAGGCTTGCTTGATGATGGAGGTCGACTCGCGCATTTCGGCCATGCGGCACAAGTAGCGATCGTAGCAATCGCCATTGGTGCCGACGGGAATCTGGAACTCGAACTCATCGTAGCATTCATAGGGCTGGGCGCGGCGCAGATCCCATGCAAACCCCGAGCCGCGCACCATCACGCCCGAGAAACCCCACTCCAGAATGTCGTCTTCGGTCACCACGCCGATATCGACGTTGCGCTGTTTGAAAATGCGGTTCTCGGTCAGGAGCGTGTCGATATCGGCCAGCGCCTTGGGGAATTCATCGGCCCAAGCATCGATATCGTCAATCAGCGCGGGCGGCAGATCCTGATGCACGCCGCCGGGGCGGAAATAGGCGGCATGGAGGCGCGCCCCGCAGGCGCGTTCATAGAAGATCATCAGCTTTTCACGCTCTTCGAAGCCCCACAAGGGCGGCGTCAATGCGCCGACATCGAGGGCCTGCGTCGTGACGTTCAGCAGGTGGTTGAGGATGCGCCCGATCTCGCAATAGAGTACCCGGATGAGTTGCGCGCGGCGGGGCACAGGCGTGTTCGTCAGCTTTTCGATTGCCAGAACCCAGGCATGTTCCTGGTTCATCGTGCCGACATAATCGAGCCGGTCGAAATAGGGGAGGTTCTGCAGATATGTGCGGCTTTCCATCAGCTTTTCGGTGCCGCGGTGAAGCAGGCCGATATGCGGGTCACAGCGTTCGCAGATCTCGCCGTCAAGTTCCAACACAAGGCGCAGCACACCATGTGCAGCCGGATGCTGGGGGCCGAAATTGATGTTGAAATTGCGGATTTTCTGCTCGCCCGTCTGGGCGTCTTGGAATCCCTTGGCGCCGTCCATCATTTCGCCGCCTCCTTGGCCTTTTCATCGCCGGGCAAGATGTAATCGGCCCCTTCCCATGGCGACATGAAATCGAACTGCCGATATTCCTGCACCAGCTTGACCGGCTCGTAGACCACGCGCTTGCGCTCTTCGTCATAGCGCACTTCGGTGTAGCCCGAGGTGGGAAAGTCCTTGCGCAGGGGATGGCCGCGGAACCCGTAATCGGTCAGGATACGCCGCAGGTCTGCATGGCCCGTGAACATGATGCCGAACATGTCGAAGACTTCGCGCTCGTACCAGCCAGCGCCGGGATGCACCCCGGTGATCGAGGGCAGCATCTCATCCTCGCGCAGCGCGCATTTCACGCGGATGCGATGGTTTTGATACATGCTCAGGAAATGCCAAACCACCTCGAAGCGGCGCTCGCGGGTGGGCCAGTCGACGGCGGTGATGTCGATCAGCGTCGAGAATTTGCAGCTTTGATCGGCTTTCAGCCACTCGATGAAATCCAAGGCGGCGGCAGCGGTGATGTCGACCGTCAATTCGCCATGATCGGACACGGTGGTGGCGATCACGGCATCGCGCTGCTTTTCCGCGATATGGGCGGCCAGTTCATTCAGGGCATCACGGCTCATCTGTCGTCTCCTTCGCGCAAGCGCCAGCTTACCGCGTGATGGTGCCTGTGCGGCGGATCTTTCGCTGCAACTGGAGGATACCGTAAAGAAGCGCCTCGGCGGTCGGCGGGCAGCCCGGCACGTAGATATCGACCGGCACGATCCGGTCACAGCCGCGCACCACGGAATAGCTGTAGTGATAGTAGCCCCCGCCATTGGCGCAAGACCCCATCGAGATGACATAGCGCGGCTCGGGCATCTGGTCGTAGACCTTGCGTAGCGCCGGCGCCATCTTGTTGGTCAAGGTGCCCGCCACGATCATCACATCGGATTGGCGCGGAGAGGCGCGCGGCGCGATCCCGAAGCGTTCCGCGTCATAACGCGGCATGGAGGTGTGCATCATCTCGACCGCGCAGCAGGCGAGACCGAAGGTCATCCAGTGCAGCGAACCCGTGCGCGCCCAATTGATGATGTCCTCGGTCGAGGTGACGAGGAACCCTTTGTCCTGCAGATCGCGGTTCAACGCGGCGGTCGTGACTTCAAGATCGGGGCCGGCTGTATTGGTGCCTGTCATCACTCCCATTCCAGCGCCCCCTTCTTCCACTCATATGCAAAGCCGATCGTCAGCACGCCCAAGAAAACCATCATCGACCAAAAGGCCAGATCGCTCAGACCCGGAAAGGCCACCGCCCATGGAAACAGGAACGCGATCTCGAGGTCGAAGATGATGAACAGGATCGACACGAGGTAGAAGCGCACGTCGAATTTCATCCGCGCGTCATCGAAGGCGTTGAACCCGCATTCATAGGCCGACAGCTTCTCGGGATCGGGGTTCTTCACCGCGACGACAAATGCGGCAAGGATCAAGACAAGGCCCAGCCCGATGGCAAGGGCCAGGAAAATCAGGATCGGGGCGTAATCTGACATGAGCGCGGTCATGGGTATCCCTTGGCTCGTCCCTGGGGTGATCTGTGACGCAGGCGAGATACCCCGCCGGTCCGGTCGCTTGTGGGTTGATTTACGCCGCGCGCGGCAAGGGGTCAACGGGGCGAGGTGCGGCAAAACGGGGTGGCGGGCGATCTTTGATGGACGCCGCGCTACGTCTGATATAGATGACATTGTAAATCAATTTCGCGAAAGTCCTCCCATGCTGATCCGCCGTCCTTTTGTACTTGCCCTCGCCGTCGCGCTTGGCGCGGGTCTTGCGCTTTTGTGGCAGGGCGGGGCGCTGGCGCAAATGGCGGGCCACGGGCATGGCATGCATCAGCATGGGGCGGGCGGCATGATGGGCCATGATATGGCCAATATGCCAGGTCTGCGCGGCCTCGATGCCACGGATCAGGAAACTGCCGAACTGGCTGTGATGTTTCAGAACTTCACCACGATCAGCCGGACGGTCGAAAATCTGCCCGACGGGATCCGCACGGTTACGGGATCAAGCGACCCGGCGGTGATGGATGCGCTGATTGCCCATGTGGCGGGCATGATCGCGCGCGTCGAACAGGGGCGCGATCCACAGATCTTCATCCAAAGCCCCACGCTCGATATCTTCTTTGCGCGCGGCGATCGGCTCGACACCGTGATCGACTATACCGATGCGGAAATTATCGTGACCCAAACCAGCACCGACCCCACATTGGTCGCAGCCCTGCATGCCCATGCCGCCGAGGTCAGCGCAATGGCGGATCGCGGCATGGCAGCGGTGCATGAGATGATGATGGCCACCCGCCCCTAAGACCCTCCTAAAGCACCGCGCGCAATTCGCGGCGCAGGATCTTGCCCGAGGCGCTTTTCGGCACGCTCTCGACAAAGCGATATTCGGCCGGATGTTTGTAACTGGCCAAGCATGCGGCGACATGGGCGCGCAACACCGCGGCATCAAGCGTGGCACCCGCAGCGGCGACGACGAATGCGACCGGCACCTCGCCCGCCTCTTCGTCGGGGCGCCCGATCACGGCGGCATCGGCAATGGCGGGATGGCTGCACAGCGCCGCCTCGACCTCGGCGGGGGCAACTTGGAAGCCCTTGACCTTGATCAGCTCCTTCAAGCGGTCGCGGATGAACATGAACCCATCCGCGTCGATGATCGCGAGATCGCCGGTCCGCAACCAGCCATCTTGGGTCAAGGTCTCGGCGGTTGCGTCGGGGTTGTTCAGATAGCCCTTCATCACCTGTGGGCCGCGAATCCAAAGCTCGCCCTCCGTGTCGGGGGGCAGATCGCGCAGATCGGACGGATCGACGATCCGGCAGTCGGTCAGCGGCACGGCCTGCCCGCTGGAGCCATGGCGAATATGTCCGGCCACCGTCATATGCGAGATCGGGCTCAACTCGGTCATGCCATAACCCTGCACCGCGCGCGCGCCGAAACGTGCGGCGATGGCCTTCTCGGTCTCTGCGCCCAAGGGGGCCGCACCCGAGAAAATCTCGACCACGCTCGAGACATCATGTTGATCGACAAGCGGATGCTTGGCCAAGGCAAGCGCCACGGGCGGCACGATATAAAGCCGCGTCGCACGATGGGTTTCGATCAGGCGCAAGAACATCTCCAGATCGAAGCGCGGCATCGTCACCAGCTGCGCACCTTGCTGCAAGAACAGGTTCATCAACACCGTCATCCCGTAAATGTGAAAGAACGGCAAAAACGCGATGGCGACATCTTGCGGCGTCACGCCCGATACGGCCCCCGATTGGGTCACATTGGCCACGAGGTTGCGATGGGTGAGCATCACACCCTTGGGCCGGCCCGTCGTCCCCGATGAATAGGGCAAGACGACAACATGCGTTTCGGGGTCGATCGGCGCCTGCTCACGCATCGGCTGGCCCATCATATCCTCGAGCGACAGCCCCGATTGCGCCCCGATCACCACGATATCGCGCACGGCCGTGCCTTCCGCGGCCTTGCGCGCGATCTCGGCAAAGGCGGGTATCGTCACCAGCATCACCGCCGCTGCATCGTTGAGCTGGTAGTGAATTTCAGGCGCGGTATAGCTGGGGTTGATGGTCGTCACCGTGCCCCCGCCCCAGGCCACACCGTGAAACACGACCGGGTAGTCGGGCATGTTCGGCGCCAAGATCGCGACCGTGCCGCCGGGTAGAACCCCACGCTCGGTCAACCCGCCAGCCAGCCGTTCTATGCGCTCGATCATCTGGCCAGCCGTCATTACCTGACCACTCGGCCCATCGATGATGGCCGTTTCGTCGCGCCGCCCGACCCGACCTTCCATCAGCTTTTGGGTGATCGACACCGCGTCGATCACCACCGCGGCATGCCGATTTGGATAGCCAGTCATCTGATCCCTCCCCTTCACGCGGCAAGACCTTCGGGGCCCTGCGCGCCTCCCGGACGGCACGCTAACACGGCGGCGGGGTCAGATGTCCAGCACAACCGTCCCCAATTTTTCGCCTGCCGCGACCAACTGATGGGCATGCGCGCAATCGGCAAGCCCGCCACCGGGCACAACGGCATGGTCGAGCACACCCGCCTCCAACCACCGCGTCACCTGCACCTCGCCCGCCCGCCGCATCGCACCGGCAAGCTGGTAAACGATCAGCATATGCAGCCGCGTGTTGCGGAACATGAAGGGATAGAAATCCAACGTCGGCGACATATCCGCGGCACTGGCATAAGCCGCGATCGTGCCGCCGGGCTTGATCAAGGCCAGATTGGCAGCTTGATTGGCGCCGAAATCGACATCCACGATCCGGTCGACACCCGCCCCACCGGTCATCTCGCGCACCGCCTCGGCGACATCGGTATCACGATAATTCACCCATTCCTGCGCGGTTGAATGCGCCGCCTTGCTCGCCGATGAAACGGTGGCGATCACCCGCGCGCCGGCGGCCCGCGCCATCTGCACCGCGTAGCGCCCCACACTGCCCGCCCCGCCCGTCACAAGAACGGTCTGACCCGCGACAGGCCCATCGCCCATCACCGCATACCATGCGGTCATCGCCGGAATGCCAAAACACGCCCCTTCGGCGAAAGTCGTCGCATCGGGCAGGCGCACCGCCTGTTCGGCGGGCAAGGCCACATGGCTTGCAGCCGTGCCCAAGGCCCGCTGCCAGCCCGCGTTCCAAACCCAGACCCGCTCACCGATCCGGGCCGGATCGACACCGGCACCGACCGCTTCGATGACACCAGCGCCATCGGAATGGGGCACGACACGCGGATAGACCATCATGGCGCCCACCCGCGCACCAGCGCGCAGCTTCACATCGGACGGGTTCACGCCAGATGCCTTGAGCGCGACCAAAACCTCGCCCGGCCCCGCCTGCGGCGTCGCCATCTCACCCAGTTGCAGCACATCATGCGCCGCACCGAAGTCTTCATACCAAACAGCCTGCATCTCACCCTCTTCGCTTCTTCGTTTCATAAATATCCCGGGGGAGACGCGGCCCAAAGCCGCGGCGGGGGCAGCGCCCCCCGAATTTTCGTCCGAAAATTCGCACCCCCCAAACAGATGTCTATCGGACCCATCGCGCCGGGCGTTTCTCGAAAAACGCAGTGATCCCTTCGGCGCTTTCTTCGCTTTCCCATCGCGACACCAACGCGTCGATCGTCATGGCAATTCCCGCCGCGTCGATGGGCGCGGCCAGATCGGCCACCAGCTTTTTTCCCGCCGCAACAGCACCGGGTGCCGCGCGCAGATAGGGCGCGATCTCGGCGGCGATCGCCGCATCCAGGCCCGCGGCGGGGACGGCACGCGCCAATAGACCCAGCCTGACCGCCTCATCGGCATCGAACAGACGCCCTGAGAAAAACACCTCGCGCGCCCTTGCAGCCCCCATCCGGGCAACGACATAGGGGCCAATGGTGGCCGGGATCAGCCCCAGCCGCACCTCGGTCAGCCCCAATCGCGCATCTTGCGTGGCGATGGCCACATCACAGACGCTGATCAAGCCGATCCCACCACCAAAAGCCTGCCCCTGCACACGACCGATCAAGGGCTTTGGCATGGTGTCGAGCGCTGAAAGCATCTGCGCCAAAGCCGTTGCATTCTTCGCCCGGCTCGCCCCATCGGCCGCCATCTGTGCTTTCATCCAGCCCAGATCGCCCCCGGCACAAAATGACGCGCCATTCCCGGTGAGAACCACCACCCTCACCGCCGGATCGCGCCCCAAGCGACCGGCCGTTTGGGTCAAGGCGTCGATCATCTCGGCATCCATCGCGTTATGCACGGCGGGCCGGTTCAACCGCAGCCAAGCCACGCCATCGCCGTCCACATCAAGATCAAGCGTTTCCATCATGCATCCCCTTGGCCAAGCCCACCGCCGCGCCCAGCGCATCGAAATCCAGCCCCGTGTCATAGCCCCGCGCCGCAAGGTGCCGCGCGACTGCTTCCGTGGCCACATTGCCCGGCGCACCCGGCGCATAGGGGCAGCCACCCAAACCACCCACGGCCGCATCGAATACCCGAAGCCCAAGATCGAGGGCCGCATCGATATTCGCAAGTGCCCACCCCCCGGTATCATGGAAATGCCCCGCAAGGCGATCCACAGGCACTGATTGCGCCACCGCGTCGAGCATCCGCGCCACTGTCTCGGGCCGGCCCGCACCGATCGTGTCGCCAAGCGAGACCTCGTAGCACCCCATCTCCCGCATCGCCGCGGCGACACGCGCCACCTGCTCCGGTGCGATGTCCCCGGCATAGGGGCAGGCCACGACGCAGCTCACATACCCCCTCACCGGCATGCCCAAGTCCTGCGCCGCCGCGACCACCGGGGCAAAGCGGTCAAGGCTTTCGGCGATGCTGGCATTGATATTGGCCTTTGAGAACGCCTCGGACGCCGCGCCGAAAATCGCCACTTCATCGGCCTCCGCCGCCACTGCCGCCGCGAAACCCTTGAGGTTCGGCGCAAGTGCTGCGTAGCGCACCCCCGGAGCCCTTGCGATCCCGGCCATGACCTCGGCCGCATCGGCCATTTGCGGCACCCATTTGGGGCTGACGAAACTCGTCACCTCGATCCGGCGAAACCCGACACGCGACAGCGCATCGACCAGCGCGATCTTGTCGGCAGCAGGGATCAGGCGCTTTTCGTTCTGCAACCCGTCGCGCGGGCCGACCTCGAAAATCTCGACTCGCTCAGCCATCGACCGGCACCGGGTAGAAATCCTGCGCATAGAATGTCTGCGGCCCCTCGATCGCTGCAGCGGCTTGAAAAGCGGGCCGCGCCTGCAGACGCTCCCAATAGGCGCGGAGCGTCGGGTAGGGGTCCATCCGCACAAAAAAGGGTGCTGCGAACAGGTTGAAGCCCAGCATCGCATCCGCCGCAGAAAAACCCGATGGCAGCAGGTAATCGCCTTGCACCATCCCCTCGAGCGCGCGCAGCGTATCAGCAAGCCTGAGGGTATTGAGCTTGACCACCGTCGCCGATGGCCGCGCGGGCGGGCGCAAGAATAGGTGGTTAAGGTTCAACTGTTCGATCAGGCTGGCTTGCGTTTCGGCAAATCCCAATGCCTCGAGATAGCGCACCCGCTCGACATGACCCGGCGCCCGACCGAAACCAAGCGCGGGGCGCGTTTCGCACAAATATTGCAAGATCGCGGCACTTTCGAAGATCGTGATCCCATCGATTTCCAGCGCCGGGATGCGGCCCGCGGGCGAGACACCTATCAGCCCCGGCGCGCGCATCTCGGGCGCGCCGATGCGGTAACGGATGATCTCGTCAGGGGTGATGCCCATCTCCCGCAAGAGCCACATCACCCGGAACGAGCGCCCCCATGGCACGTGATGCAAGCGGATCATGCATCCTCCTCCGCCAAGTTGATCAAGGTCGCTCCGGCCGCGACCTGCGCACCGGCATCGACCAGTACCTCGGCCACGATCCCATCGCGACCGGCGACCAACACATGTTCCATCTTCATGGCCTCGAGGATGGCCAGCCTGTCGCCTTCCGCCACGCTGTCGCCAGCAGCCACGAAGACCGCCTTGACGAGCCCCGGCATCGGCGCGGCAATCCGGCCCGCCCCTTCCGTGGCGGCGCTGGCCACCGCCAAGGTGTCAACGATATCGAAACTGTAGCAATCGTCCCAGAAAACGCTCACCGTCGCCGCCGCGTTCACGATTTCGGCCGCAACCGGCGCACCGTCGATCCGCCAGCCCGTAGGCCCGCGCGCCACGAGATGTACAGCCCCCGCGACATCGACACGGCCCACCCCGCCGGGCAACAGCTCGACTGCCAACAACTGCGTCTCGCCTTCATGGCGCAGCGCCACTTGCCGCTTGAGCGGCGCCCATAGCGTGAAACCGCTGACCGGCCCCGCCACCGCGTCAAGCCCAAGCGCACCCATTGCGGCAAGCGACCATACGCGCGGGCAAGGGACGGGGGCCGCCGCGAGAGCATCGAGATCGCGCCCGATCAGCCCCGTATCGACATCGCCCACGGCAAAATCGGCATGCATGGCCAGCCTGCGCAGAAAGGACAGGTTCGTCACCGACCCCGCCACCTGCGTACCAGCCAGCGCGGCTGAGAGCTGCTGCAGCGCCACGGCGCGCGTCGGCCCATGGACGATGATCTTGGCGATCATCGGATCATACCAAGGCGATATCTCGTCGCCTGCCCTGACCCCGGTATCGGCGCGCACTGCATCGGGAAACCGCAGATGCGTCAGACGCCCCGTGGCAGGCAAAAAGCCCGCGGGCACATCCTCGGCATAAAGCCGCGCCTCGAAGGCATGGCCGGTGATCGCAAGATCCGCCTGCGCGCAAGGCAGCGCCTCGCCAGCCGCCACGCGCAACTGCCATGCCACCAGATCGACGCCGGTGATCGCCTCCGTCACCGGATGTTCGACCTGCAACCGCGTGTTCATCTCCATGAACCAGAACCCGTCCGGGCGCAGCCCGCGGGAGCCGTCGACGATGAACTCGACCGTGCCTGCACCGGCATAGCCGATCGCCTCGGCGGCCCGCACCGCCGCCTGCCCCATCGCGGCACGCATTTCCGCGGTCATGCCGGGTGCTGGCGCCTCCTCGATCACCTTCTGGTGGCGACGCTGGAGCGAGCAATCCCGCTCGAACAGATGCAGCGCGCGCGTGCCATCGCCGAAGATCTGCACCTCGATATGGCGAGGGGCATTGATGAGTTTTTCGATCAGAACAGCGTCATTGCCGAAGGCGCCGGCCGCCTCATCCTTGGCGCTCTGCAACGCGGAGGCGAAGTCTTCGGCGCGGCCGACTGAACGCATCCCCTTGCCGCCGCCGCCCGCAACGGCCTTGATCAAAACCGGGTAGCCGATGGCATCGGCGGCATTCGCCAAATGCGCGGGGTCTTGGTCGTCGCCGTGATAGCCGGGAACGACCGGCACACCGGCCTGCGCCATCAGCGCCTTGGCGGCATCTTTCAGCCCCATCGCCCGGATCGCCGCCGCCGATGGGCCGATGAACACCAGCCCCGCCGCCTCCACCGCCTCCACGAAACCCGGGTTCTCCGACAGGAACCCGTAGCCCGGATGGATCGCCTGCGCCCCCGTCGCCCGCGCCGCGGCGATGATCGTATCGCCCCTCAGGTAGCTTTCGGAGGGCTTGGGCCTGCCGATCCACACCGCCTCGTCGGCCATCGCCACATGCCGGGCGCGCGCATCCGCGTCGGAGTATACGGCCACCGTGCCCACACCCATCCTGCGGCAGGTGTCGATCACGCGGCAGGCGATCTCGCCCCGGTTCGCGATCAGGATCTTTCGGAACATCAGCGTCCCTCCCTCAGGTCCTCGACAATCTCGAACCGCTCCCAAATGAGCCACATGTCCGGGTCGAAAATGCCGAGCCCCCGATAGTAGCGCTCGTGCCCTGCGCACCAATCGGCGAGGCTCTCGTCCTCGCCCTCCATCAGCGCCATCTTCTCGGTCATGTCGCAGAAGCGCACCCGCACCAACTCCAGCGTCCTTGTCACCAGCTGCGGCACATCTTCGAAATCGAGTACGATATCGCAGCGCCCGACCACCGCCGGCGCCTCTCCCGCCGCGATCTCCGCGTCCGAGGCGCAGGTGGCGCGCTTCTTGCCCGCCCGGACCAGCGACAACAATGCGTCAGATAACGCTGCACTTTCACCAAATCGGTAGGTCTCGGCCCCCGGATAGCGCGCCTTCACCTCGGCCAATGTCACCATGTTCCCTGTTTCCCAATGATCGCTAGGGGACCCGCAGCCTTTGGCGAAGCCCCCAAGCACAAGACCTACCAGCCCTCACATCCGGAAGACGCCAAAGCGCGTCTCCTCCACCGGGGCATTGAGCGCCGCCGCCAGCGACAACCCCAGCACCTCGCGCGACTTGCGCGGATCGACCACCCCGTCATCCCACAGCCGCGCCGATGCATAAAGCGGGTGCGATTGCCGCGCGAACATCTCGATCGTGGGGCGCTTGAATTCGGCCTCGGCCTCGGCCGACCAGTCTTGGCCCGCGCGCTCCATCGCGTCGCGCTTGACGGTTGCAAGCACGCCTGCTGCCTGTGCGCCGCCCATCACGGATATGCGGCTGTTGGGCCAGGCCCACAGGAATTGTGGGGAATAGGCGCGCCCAGCCATGCCGTAATTGCCCGCCCCGAACGAGCCGCCCACCAGCATGGTGATCTTCGGCACCGCCGTGGTCGCCACCGCCGTCACCATCTTGGCCCCGTGCCGCGCGATGCCCTCGTTTTCATATTTGCGGCCGACCATGAAGCCGGTGATGTTCTGCAAGAACACCAGCGGGATCTTGCGCTGCGAACATAGCTGCACGAAATGGGCCGCCTTTTGCGCGCTTTCGGAAAACAGCACGCCGTTATTGGCCACGATCCCCACATCCATGCCCATCACTTGGGCGAACCCCGTCACGATGCTTTCGCCGAAACGGGGTTTGAATTCATCGAACCAGCTGTCGTCGACGATGCGCGCGATCACCTCGCGGATGTCATAGGGCGTGCTCAACGCGGCGGGCACGACCCCCAGCAATTCATCCGGATCATAGGCCGGATCGCGGCCCCGTAGGGTGGGTGCAATCCAAGTGCCGCCTCCGCCCTGCCCCAGCGACCGCACAGCCCGCCTTGCCAGCGCCAGCGCATGGGCATCATCCTCGGCCAGGTAATCTGCCACACCCGAGAGGCGCGTGTGCACATCGCCGCCGCCCAGATCCTCGGCGCTGACGATTTCGCCCGTGGCCGCGCGCACCAAGGGTGGCCCTGCCAGAAAGATCGTGCCTTGGTCTTTCACGATGATCGAGACATCCGACATGGCCGGCACATAGGCACCGCCCGCAGTGCATGATCCCATCACGACCGCGATCTGGGCGATGCCCGCTGCCGACATCTGCGCCTGATTGTAGAAGATCCGGCCGAAATGATCGCGGTCGGGGAAAACCTCGTCCTGATTGGGCAGGTTGGCACCGCCGCTATCGACAAGGTAGACACAAGGCAGGCGGCATTGGGCGGCGATCTCTTGGGCGCGCAGGTGCTTTTTCACGGTGATCGGAAAATAGGTGCCGCCCTTCACCGTGGCGTCGTTGCAGATCACCATGACCTGCCGCCCTTCGATCAGACCGACACCGGCGATCAGCCCGCCACAAGGGGCCGCGCCGTCGTGCAGATCATGGCCCGCCAGCGCCCCGATCTCGAGAAAGGGCGCGCCCGCATCCAGAAGATTGGCCACCCGCGCGCGCGGCAACATCTTGCCGCGTGCGACATGGCGATCACGCGCTTTTGGCCCCCCGCCATCGGCGGCCAAGGCGGCGGCCTGTGCGATCTCGTCCAAGGCGCTCAGATGGGCCGCGCGGTTGTCGCGCGCCTCCTGCGCGGTGGCGGTGAACTGCGATGTCAGGCGCATGGCGTGCCCCCCCTCTGGCGCGAGATCCTACGCTGCGCATGATGTTGCCTCATGTCTTCGGCCCCAAATCGGGCAGCGCGACCTCGCGCCCCCAGTTATCGACCGCCACGGCCCAATCGGCACGGCAGGTCACGACCAGCCGCACCCCTGCGATCGCGGCCGGGCGCGCGGCGCAATCGGTGGGCTGGCCGCCCGTTTCGGCGACATAGCGCGCGGCCTGTGCTTCGATGATCGCGGTCTCGCCGGGCGGCAGGGCGCGCAAACCCAGCCACAGGCCGAACGCCCCTGCCACGACCAGACCCGCAATCAATGGAAGGATCAGACCACGCAACACGCCCACCTATGCCATCGCCGCCATCAATTCGCGCCCGATCAGCATGCGCCGTATCTCGGAGGTGCCTGCCCCGATTTCCATCAGCTTGGCATCGCGGAACATGCGCGCGACGGGCGCATCGGCCAAAAAGCCCGCGCCCCCCATCGCCTGCACCGCCTGATGGGCCACCTTCATCCCCTCTTCGCTGGCATAAAGGACGCAAGCGGCGGCATCGGCGCGGGTGACCTCGCCCCGGTCACAGGCCTTCGCCACCTCATAGGCATAGGCACGGGCCGAATTCATCGCGGTGTACATATCGGCGATCTTGCCCTGCATCAGTTGGAAATTCCCGATGCTTTGCCCGAACTGGCGGCGCTCGACCATGTAGGGCATCACCTCGTCGAGACAGCCCGCCATAATGCCGATATTGACGCCCGAAAGCACGACGCGCTCGTAATCCAGCCCGCTCATCAAGACGCGCACACCGCGCCCCTCGTCGCCCAGCACATTCTCGAACGGCACTTCGACATCGTCGAAGATCAACTCGGCAGTGTTCGAGCCGCGCATGCCCAGCTTGTCGAAATGCGGTGAGGCGCTGAAGCCCTTCATCGTCTTTTCCACGATGAAGGCGGTGATCCCCTTGGAGCCAGCGGCCGGGTCAGTCTTGGCATAGACGACCAGCGTGTCGGCATCGGGGCCGTTCGTGATCCAATATTTCGTGCCGTTCAGAACGTAGCGATCGTTTCGTTTTTCGGCGCGCAGTTGCATGCCCACGACATCAGAGCCTGCCCCGGCCTCCGACATGGCCAGCGCGCCGATATGTTCGCCCGAGACCAGCCCGGGCAGAAATTGCGCCTTTTGCGGCGCGGTGCCGTTCAGGCGGATCTGGTTGACGCAGAGATTGGAATGCGCCCCATAGCTCAACCCGATGGAGGCTGAGGCGCGGCTGACCTCTTCGACTGCGACCAGATGGGCCAGATAGCCCATGCCCGCGCCGCCGAATTCCTCTTCGACCGTGATCCCAAGCAGGCCCAGCGCACCCATTTCGGGCCATAGCGCGTTGGGAAAGGCGTTTTCGCGATCGGTCTCGGCTGCCAGTGGCTTGATGCGCTTTTGCGCCCAAGCATGCACCATGTCGCGCAAGGCGTTGACCTCTTCGCCCAGATCGAACCGCATCGAACCAAGAAACATGGCGCCAACCCCTCCATTAATTGAACGCTTGTTCAATTCATACCGCAGCACTTGGCAAGCTGTCAAAGGATTCGCGAAAAGGCCGCTGGGGCATGATGCGCACCCAATCGGCGCCAAGGGTGCTTTCCAGCGCCGCCAAGCGGGCCTATATCGGTCACCATGATAACTGACCTGATCCGCCGCTTGACGGCCACAGACCCCGCCCCCCTGCCCAATGGCGACGCACGCCTTGCGCTGGCAGCATTGCTTGTGCGCGTGGCCCGCACCGATGGCGATTATGCCGTGATCGAACAGATGCAGATCGACCGCGCCTTGGCCCATCGCTACGCCTTGTCGGACAGCGCCGCGACTGCGCTGCGTGCTGAGGCAGAAGCGCTCGAGGCTGCCGCCCCCGATACTGTGCGCTTTACCCGCGCGATCAAGGATTGCGTGCCCTATGAGGACCGTGTGCAAGTGATCGAGGCGATGTGGTTCGTGGCCCTCGCCGATGGCACCCGCGACCATGAAGAAGACGCGCTTTTGCGCATGGTCGCGCCCATGCTCGGCGTCAATGATCGCGACAGCAACCTTGCCCGGCTGCGGGTCGAACAGACCCATTACAGCGGCTAGCCGACCCGATGATCGCGGCCCTTCCCATGTATGACCGCCCAGAGATCCGCTGGGCGAGCGATACATTCTGGGGCCATATTCGCGACGCGCTGCGCGGCATGCAGATCGCCGCCCCCGACACGCTGGTGCGCGATGGCGATCCATGGGCCATGTGGCAAGATCCGGGCTTGGTCTTGGCACAGACCTGCGGGTTACCTTTTCGAGCGCATCTGCATGACAAGGTGGCACTTGTCGCCACGCCCGATTACGACCTGCCCGGCTGCCCGCCCGGCCATTACAACTCGGTCATCATCGCGCGGCCCGGCCCGCTGCCCCATCGCCCAAGGCTCGCGATCAACGACCCGCTCAGCCAATCGGGCTGGGCGGCCCTCGCGGCATGGACCGTCGCGCACGATATCGCGTTCGGCCACGTGACGGTGACGGGGGCCCATGCCGCCTCGGCCCGCGCGGTGGCCGATGGCTTGGCGGATCTGGCCGCGATCGATGCGCAGACTTGGCGGCTATTGCTGCGCCACGCGGGGGCGGACCCGGCGTTCGAGATCGCGCGAACGCCACCCACCCCCGGCTTGCCGCTGATCACCGCCCTTGCGCACCCGCCATCTGCGGTGGCGGAAGCCGTTTCACAAGGTCTTGCACGGCTTGATCCGGCCGCGCGCGCAGCGCTCGATCTGCGCGGCATCGTGCAGATCGACAAGGCGGCCTATCTCGCGCTGCCGCTGCCGCCCGATCCTTGAGCATACACCCAAGCGATGCAAAGAAGGCAGGCATTGACCCAAGGTCAATTGCCACATCACTGTTGCAATCGCATGACGGTTAAGTGCAAATCCCACGATCAGCACGGGGAAATCGCCTGCATGCCTGCGGCAAGCGCTGCCACATTACCGGTCATCCAGATTAGCGGCCTGCACAAAAGCTTCGGGTCGCTCGAGGTTCTGCGTGGCGTCGACCTGACCGCCCATGCCGGTGAGGTGATCGCGCTCATCGGCTCATCGGGTTCGGGCAAGTCGACGCTTTTGCGCTGCGCCAACCTGCTCGAAGACAGCCAAGCGGGCGAGATCATCTTCGAGGGCGAGCCGGTCCGCTGGAAGGGCGCAGGCGCCAGCCGCCGCCCCGCCGATACCGAACAGATCCGCCGCATCCGCACCAACCTGTCGATGGTCTTCCAGCAGTTCAATCTGTGGTCGCATATGACGATCTTGCAAAATGTGATGGAGGCCCCGGTCAGCGTCCTTGGCCAACCCAAGGCCGAGGTCGAGGCCCGCGCGCGCGCCTATCTCGAGAAAGTGGGCATCGCCGACAAGGCAGATGCTTGGCCCGCACAGCTCTCGGGCGGCCAACAACAACGCGCCGCCATCGCACGCGCGCTTTGCATGGAACCGCGCGCCCTGCTCTTCGACGAACCCACCTCCGCCCTCGACCCCGAATTGGAACAAGAGGTGGTGCGCGTGATCCGCGCGCTCGCCGAAGAAGGGCGCACCATGATCCTCGTCACCCATGACATGCGCATGGCCCGCGACCTGTCGAGCCGGACGATCTTCCTGCACCAAGGCAAGATCGAAGAAGAAGGCCCGCCAGACACCCTATTCGGCGCCCCGCAATCCGCGCGCCTGCAGCAATTCCTCAGCCATTTCAAAGCGGCCTGAGGCAAGACCGACCCCAACAAAGAACCGGGAGAGACCAAGATGAAACACCTGATACTGACCGCCAGCCTTCTGGCCATCGCAGCCGGTGCTGCAAGCGCCCAAGACGTCGTGCGCATGGGCACGGAGGGCGCCTACCCTCCCTACAACTTCATCAATGACCAAGGCGAGATCGCAGGCTTCGAGCGCGATCTGGGCGACGAGATGTGCGCGCGCGCGCAGCTGACCTGTGAATGGGTCACCAATGATTGGGACAGCATCATCCCCAACCTGACGAGCGGCAATTACGACACCATCATCGCGGGCATGTCGATCACCGAGGAACGCGAGGCGATCGTCGATTTTACCCAAGCCTACTACCCGCCCGCTTCCTCGCTCTTCATGGGCATGTCCGAGGATTTCACGCTTGAGGGTGCCGTCATCGCAGCCCAGACCAACACGATCCAGGCGGGCTATATCGCTGCCTCCGGCGCGACCTTGATCGAGTTCGCCACCCCCGATGAAACCGTCGCCGCCGTCCGCAACGGCGAGGCCGACGCCGTTTTCGCCGATGGCGACTACCTTCTGCCCATCGCAGATGAAGACGCCGATCTGATGATCGTGGGCGAGCCCGTCCAGCTCGGCGGCGGTGTCGGCATGGCGCTGCGCGAGGGTGACGCGCGTCGCGAAGCCTTTGATGCCGCCATCACCGCGATGAAGGAAGACGGCTCGCTCAACGCGTTGATCCTGCAGTGGTTCGGCGAGGGCGCCGCAACCTTCTGATCCATGGGCTTGGGGGGCAGGCCATGCGCCCGCCCCCCTTTTCCGTTCCATCAAGGTTAACGCCGCCTCAATCTTTGCTTCCCAAATACTCCGGGGGGTGCGCGCAAGCGCGAAGGGGGGCAGCGCCCCCCGCGATCTGACCGAAAGAGCGCATGTTCGAGTTCTGCACCGATCCCGCGACCCTCGAGACCTTCCGTTGGTTCAGCTGCTACCTGACCAACGGCGCGCATTTCCTGTTCTACCAGTCCTTTCTCGTCGTTTTCGCGCTTTTGGCCGTGACGGCCCCTGTCTCGCTTGCCTTCGGCTTCGCGGCAGCCGCCGCATCGCGCAGCCCGATCTTGCCGGTCGCATGGCTGGGCAAGCTTTACACCGCCATGGTGCGCGGCGTGCCCGATATCGTCTTCTTCCTCTTCTTCATCCTCGTGCTCGACCAGGGCATCGAATATCTGCGCCACCAGATCGCCTGCCCCGATTGGACCGAGGATATCCGCCAAGGCGCCAATTTCCTGGTTTGCCCCGAAGCACGCACCCCATCGAGCAACGCGCCCCAATGGGTGCATGAGCTTTACGGCTTCGGCTTGGCGGTCTTCACCTATGCCATCGTCTTTGGCGCCTTTTGCGGCAATGTGCTTTACGGCGCGATGCGCGCGGTCCCCCATGCGCAGCTGGAAACCGCTGCCGCCTATGGCATGTCGCGCGGGCAAGTGTTCTGGCGCATCCTCGTGCCGCAGATGTGGATCTATGCCCTGCCGGGGTTGAGCAATATCTGGCTGATCTTGATCAAGGCCACGCCGCTATTGTTCCTTTTGGGGATCGAGGACATCGTCTATTGGGCGCGTGAACTGGGCGGCTCGCGCAATTCGGCCTACCAATACCCCCACCCCGACTGGCGGTTTTGGTATTTCCTGGCGCTGTTGGTCTTTTACCTCTTGCTGACGCGGGTGTCCGAGATCGGGCTGGCGCGCTTGACCGTGCGATTGTCGCGCGGACAGGCGACAGCGGCGGGCGAGGCGTTCCGAAAGGCCACGACATGATCTGCGCAGAGGCGCTGGAACAATATGGGCTGCGCGCGCTTGGGATCGGCGAGCGGCTTTTGCCGCAGGCTGATATCAGCTTGTGCCAACAATTCGTGCTGATCGGCTCGGGCATGATGTGGAATGTTTATTTTGGCATTCTGGCGCTCAGTTTCGGCTTTTTCTTCGCCGTGGCGCTGGCCGTGGCCAAGGCCCAGCCCAGCCGCCTGATCCGCAAGCCCGCCGAATGGTTCATTTTCATCTTCCGAGGCTCGCCACTCTTCATTCAATTCTTCATGGCCTATGAAGCTTTCGTGATGCTGCCGCGTGTGGGCATCGAATTCACGCTGTTGGGGGTCGAGATCGCGGCAGAAACCCGTTGGTTCGCGCGTGCGTGGCTGGGCGCGCTGATCGTGCTTTTCCTCAACACATCCGCCTATTCGGCCGAGATTTTCTACGGCGCGCTCAGGAATGTGCCGAAGGGCGATCTGGAAGCCGCCGATGCCTATGGTCTGTCGGGCTGGAAACGCTTTCGGCGCATCACCTTCCCCACCACCATGCGGCTCGCTTGGCCCGCCTATACGAATGAGGCGATCTTTCTCTTCCATGCCACTGCGCTGGTGTTCTTCTCGTCCTTCCCCGCCTTTCAACAGCGCGGCGATGCGCTTTATTACGCCAACTACTTCGCCGACCGCACCTTCAACCCCTTCATCCCCTATCCCATCGTGGCGCTTTACTTCGTGGCGCTGACACTGGTGATCATCGCGGTGTTCGCGCTGATCAATGCGCGCCTCAATCGTCACCTGCCCAATACACAGCGCACGCGGCTGCGTATCCGGCCACAACTGATCCGCTAAGCGCGCCCCCTTGCCCGGCGACGCGGGCAGGCATAGCTTGTGGGTATTCTTTCAAAAGAGCCAAATCATGATCCTCGGCATCCTTCAGACCGGCCATGTTCCCGAACAGGTCGCAGCACGCGATGGCACCTATACCGATCTTTTCGGCAAGCTGTTCGCCAATCGCGGCTTTACCCTGCGCACATTCTCGGTGGTGGATATGGATTTTCCCTCCGGCCCGGATGATGCGGATGCATGGCTCGTCACCGGCTCGCGTCATGGCGCTTACGAGGATCACCCGTGGATCGCCCCGCTCGAGGACTTGATCCGCGATATCCGCGACCTGCAAAAGCCCATGGTGGGCATCTGCTTCGGTCACCAGATCATCGCCCAAGCCCTTGGCGGTCGGGTCGAGAAGTTCACCGGCGGCTGGTCAGCGGGCCATCGCAATTACCAGATCGGCGGGCGCGATGTCTCTCTATTTGCCTGGCACCAAGATCAGGTCGTGACCCTGCCCCCAGGCTCCAGCGTTTTGGGCGCCAACAGCTTTACCCAAAACGCCGTTTTGGCCCATGGCGCGCATATCTTGACCATTCAGCCCCACCCAGAATTTCCGCCCAGCGTAATCGATGCGCTGATCGACAACCGCCCCACCACCGTGCCGCCAGAGATGCTGGCCCAAGCGCGCGCCGATCTGGATCGCCCCGTCAACAGCGCAATGATCGGCGATTGGCTCGCCGATGTGTTGGAGGGCGCGCCCGCGACCCGCATCCCCTTTGCCCAAGAGGTGCGCGCATGAGTTCGCAATCCGTCCACGAGCTGTTGGAAAAATTGCCCGATGTTGCGCGCAGTTATCTTGAGGGGCGCGCCATCGACGAGGTGGAATGTATCGTCGCCGATCTGGCGGGCATCGCACGCGGCAAGGCCATGCCCGGTGGCAAATTCGCCCGCCAGCCCTTTTTCTACCTGCCCAATTCGATCTTTTTCCAAACCATCACCGGCGATTGGGCCGATGATGTCGCCGATGGGTTCACCGAACCCGACATGATCCTGACGCCTGATTTCTCGACCACCACACCCGCGCCTTGGACAGCCGATACCACGCTGCAGGTGATCCACGACATCAAGGATCAGGCGGGAAACCCCGTGCCCTTCGCACCGCGAAATGTGCTCAAACGGGTGGTGGAGCTTTATAACGAGATGGGCCTTGACCCCATCGTCGCCCCCGAGATGGAGTTCTACCTTGTCGCCCCCAACACCGACCCCGCCCGCGAGATCGAGCCGCCGATGGGCCGCTCGGGGCGGCGCGCGGCCGCGCGTCAGGCCTATTCCATGTCGGCAGTCGATGAATACGGCAAGGTGATCGACGATATCTATGATTTCGCCGAAGCCATGGGCCTTGAAATCGACGGGATCTTGCAAGAGGGCGGCGCGGGCCAGATCGAGTTGAACCTGCGCCATGGCGATCCGGTGAAACTTGCCGACGAGATGTTCTTTTTCAAACGCATGATCCGCGAGGCGGCGCTGCGTCATGATTGCTATGCCACCTTCATGGCTAAACCGATCGAGGGGGAACCGGGCTCGGCCATGCATATCCATCACTCGGTGGTCAGCCTGAAAACGGGCGAGAATATCTTTTCAAACCCCGATGGTACGGAAACGCCGGAATTCATGCATTTCATCGGCGGCATGCAGCGCAACATGCCCGCGGTCATCGCGCTCTTGGCGCCTTATGTGAACAGCTATCGCCGCTACGTCCCCGATTTCGCAGCCCCGATCAATCTGGAATGGGGGCGCGACAACCGCACCACGGGGCTGCGCGTGCCGGTGTCGGAGCCTTCGGCGCGGCGGGTGGAAAACCGCCTGCCCGGGATGGATTGCAACCCCTATCTAGGCATCGCCGCATCGCTGGCTTGCGGGCTGGTTGGGCTGATCGAGAAAACCGGCCCTTCCGATCCTTTCGCGGGCGATGCTTATCAATTGCAAAGCGGCGTGCCGCGGGGCTTGGGCGACGCGCTGGGGCTATTGCGCGCCAACAAGACGATCCAACGCACGCTGGGCGAAGAGTTCTGCCGCGTCTATTCAGCCGTTAAAGAGCTGGAGCATAACGAGTTCTTGCAAGTCATCTCGCCGTGGGAGCGTCAGCATCTGCTCTTGAACGTATGAACCCGCTTTATCGAAACGATACGCGCGGCGAACATGCGCCCAGCTGGTATGCCGCATCCTTGCCACCCGAACCGCTGCGCCCAGAACTGCAGGGCGCGCATCGCGCCGATGTGGTGATCATCGGGGCGGGCTACACCGGGCTTTGGGCGGCACTGACGCTGGCGCGCGCGGGCCGCAAGGTGATGCTCCTCGAGGCGCACCGCGTTGGTTTCGGTGCATCAGGGCGCAACGGCGGGCAGGTGCAATCGGGCTTCAACAAGCCGCAAAGCTGGCTTGAATCGCGCTTGGGCCAAAGCACCGCCCGCGCGCTTTGGGACATGTCAGAGGCGGCAAAGGATCAACTGCGCGATTTCTGCACAACCCATGCGCCCGAGGCGGCGTTTCGTCCCGGTCTGGCACATGGCGAATATCGCTTGGCCGATCTTGATCACCTGCGCGCCGAGGCCGATCACATGGCCCACCACTATGGCCAGGACATCACCATCATGGAGCGCGCTGCATTCGGCGCGCTGGTGAAATCGCCGCTTTATGTCGGTGGCGGCTTCGATCCTTCGGGCGGGCATCTGCACCCGCTGGCCTATGCGCGTGCCTTGGCCCGCGCGGCCGAGGCGGCGGGTGCGGTGATCTACGAGACGACCGAGGTGTTGTCGGTCACGCCCGGTGCCAAGATCGTGCTGACAACCCCCAAGGGACAGGTCACGGCAGGCCATGTCATCGTCGCGGGCAATGGCTATTTGCCCAATATCTTGCCTGCAGTGAATGCCCGCGTCATGCCGATCAACTCTTTCATCGCGGCGACCGATCCCCTGCCCGACCGTTGGCAAGATGTCTTGGCTGACGACATCGCGGTTTCCGATTCCAAATTCGTGGTGAATTACTACCGCTTCAGCGCCGAACGGCGCTTCCTGTTCGGGGGGCGGGAAAGCTATTCCATCGCCTATCCGCGCGACATCAAGACCGCACTGGTGGCGCGCATGCTGCGGCTTTTCCCGCAACTGGCGGGCGTGGGCATCACCCATGTCTGGGGCGGCGCGCTTGGCATCACCATGTCGCGCCTGCCCCATGTGGCCCAAGTCGCCCCCAACATTATCTCGGGGGCGGGGTTTTCGGGGCATGGGGTCGCGCTATCGGGCATGGCGGGGCGCGTGATGGCCCAAGCCGTGATGGGCCAAGAGGATGGGCTGACGACGCTGGCCGCTTTGCCGGTGGGGCGCTTTCCCGGTGGCGCTGGCCTGCGTGCGCCGATCCTGACGCTGGCCATGACATGGTTTGCCCTGCGCGACAGGCTGGGCGTCTGACACGCACCATATCTGTGAAGCTTTCATGACGACGCCACGACATGCTGGATTTCGCATGGCCGACAGGATAAGATTTCCCGAATAGTAGTTTTCAAAAAGGTGAAACCATGGCGCTGGCACCCAATGTCTACGACGCCGAACCGATCCCCGAATCCGCGCGTGCCGAGATCGACCGGCTGCTGCAATCGGGTGACCTTTTCCGCTACACCGCCCCCTCTGACGCGCCTGTGGCCCTGCTTGAGCGCGAATTCGCCGATCTCTTGGGCGCGAAATATGCGCTTGCCGTATCGTCATGCTCGGCGGCGATCTTTCTGTCGCTCGAAGCATTGGGCCTGACGCCGGGGGCAAGGGTCTTGATCCCGGCCTTCACCTTCGCGGCCGTGCCTTCGGCGGTGGTGCATGCGCGCCTCCAGCCCGTTCTGGTCGAGGTGGGCGAGAATTATCGCATCGACATGGGTGATTTCGAAGCCAAGCTCGATGACACGATCGAGGCCGTGATCATCAGCCATATGCGCGGTCACACCTCGGACATGGACGCCATCATGGCGCTGTGCGACGCGCGCGGTATCCCGGTGATCGAGGATGCGGCCCATTCGCTGGGCACGCTGTGGCATGGCCGCAAGATCGGGACTATCGGCAAGATCGGCTGTTTCTCCTTCCAATCCTACAAGATGATCAATGCGGGCGAGGGTGGCATCTTGATCACCGATGATGCCGATCTGGCGGCGCGCTGCGTGATCATGTCAGGCGCTTACGAGCATAACTGGAAAAAGCACAAAGGCCCCGAGGGGCAGAATGACCCGGAACTGGCGATGGCTTTTGCGCGCTGGCAAAACCAGTTGCCGCTTTACAATATGCGGCTGCAAAACTTGTCGGCGGCGGTGATCCGCCCGCAATTGCCCGAGCTTGCCCGCCGGGTGCGCGATGGGCTGGCCAATCACGACTATGTCGCGGGGCGGCTGAACGGCTCGCCTTGGCTCGATGTGCCCCCGCCCTTGGCGCCCGAGGATCGCGCGCCGGACTCGATCCAGTTCAACCTGGTGGGATTTGACACCGATGCCGACGCGCGCGCCTTTGCCACCGCTGCCGAGGCGCGCGGCGTCAAGGTGCAGATCTTCGGCCTGTCGACCGACAATGCGCGCGCCTTCTGGAACTGGCATTTCATTCCCGGCCAGACGCCCGACCTGCCGCAAACGCGTGCGATGCTGATGCGCGCCTGCGACGTGCGCCTGCCAGTGCGTTTGACAAAGCCGGAGCTGGATTTCATCGCCGATGCGCTGATTGCCGCGGCCGAGGATGTGCAGGGACAGACACGCGCCTACGGCACCTGAGCCTGTCTCGCGGGCATCATGACGGGCCCGCTCCGCAAAGCGTGGCCTGCGGGTGGCAACGGCTGCTGAGTATTTTTGAAGCAAAGATGGCCTGTGCGCTAAAAGAGCTGGCCCTGATCGGGGCCGGCTTTGGGCGGTGCGGGTTTCGGCGCGGTCTTGGGCGTGGCCCCCAAGGGGGTAACGGCCAATTTGCCATCGGCGAATTCGACCTCGAGCGCTGCATGACCACGCGCCATGGCCTCTGTCGTAACGACGGCCTTGCCCGCGCGCACCACCGCGTAGCCGCGCTTGAGCGTCTCGGTGTAGCCCAAGGTGCGATGAAGCCGGTCAAGCGCACCAAGTTGTTCACGGCGCATGGCGATGGTGTGTCCCGCCGTTCGGTCGAGGCGGCCGACCAGATCGGCCAGACGGGCGCGCGCCTCGCTCAAGCGGCGGGCCTCGCGGCTGGGATCGAGGCGGCGCATCAGCCGATCAAGATCGGTGCGGGCCTGCCGTGTTTGGGCGTTGAGTGCCGCCGGGTGGAGGCGTGCGGCCGCTTGACCAAGCCCAAGGCGTTTGCGCGCCAAGGTGCGTTCAAGCGCCGGGCCAAGCCGGGCCGCCGCCCCATCGGCACGCACACGCGCCAAGCTGCCGCGATGGCGGAGCGCCGGTGCCAGCCCCGCCGCCGCCAGATCGAGGCGCTGACGCGCTGCATCCAGCAAGCTTTCGGGGCGCGGCAAGGCGCGTGACAAATCGGCAAGGCGTTGACGCCGCGCGCCCAGCGCGCTGGTCATGGCGCGGGTCAGGATACCATCTTGTTGGCGCAGCCAATTGAGCAGGTCCATCCGCACCGGCACCGCGCGTTCGGCCGCCGCAGTGGGCGTAGGCGCGCGGTGATCGGCGGCATGGTCGATCAGCGTGGTATCGGTTTCGTGGCCCACCGCCGAGATCAACGGGATCGCGCTTTCAGCGGCGGCGCGCACCACGATTTCCTCGTTGAAGCCCCACAAATCCTCAAGGCTACCGCCGCCACGCGCCACGATGATCAGATCGGGGCGCGCGATCGGACCGCCGGGGGTGATCGCGTTGAAGCCCCGGATCGCGCGGGCGACCTCAGGCGCGCAATTGGCGCCTTGTACGGCCACGGGCCAGATCAGCACATGACGCGGAAAGCGGTCGCGCAACCGATGCAGGATATCGCGGATCACCGCGCCCGAAGGCGAGGTGACGACACCGATCACACCGGGCAAAAAGGGCAGCGGTTTCTTGCGGGCCGGATCGAACAGCCCCTCGGTCGCCAGCATCAACCGCCGCTTTTCGAGCATGGCCATCAGCGCACCCGCGCCCGCGGGGCGCAGATCCTCGATCACCATCTGGTATTTCGACTGACCGGGGAAGGTCGTCAGGCGGCCCGTCACGATCACCTCCATCCCCTCTTCGGGCGGATGGGTCAGGCGGGCGGCGGTGCCTTTCCAGATCACGGCGGCAAGAACGCTGCGATCATCCTTGAGATCGAGATAGACATGGCCCGAGCGCGGCAAGGATAGGCGGCCCACCTCGCCGCGCACGCGGATATGAGAAAAACCGCCCTCGATCGTGCGCTTCACCGCGCCCGAGATTTCCGAAACCGTGAATTCCGGGGCATTGCCGGGGTTGGGGCCCGGACCGTCGCCCTCGATCAGATCATCCATGCTTTGCCCGGCTCCGCTGGTTGTGTCGCCCCGAAAGGCCCGCTATTGCACCCCCATCCTAGCAAGCGGAGCGGTGGAATTGAACATCCTGATCCTCGGTGGTGGCGGGCGCGAACATGCGCTGGCTTGGGCGGTGCTGCAAAACCCGAAATGTGACCGTTTGATCGTGGCACCGGGCAATGCCGGGATCGACAAGATCGCGGAATGCGCGGCGCTTGATGTCGAGGATGGCGAAGCGGTGGTCGGCTTCGCTGTCGAGGAATCGATCGATTTCGTGATCATCGGCCCCGAGGCACCGCTGGCCGCAGGCGTGGCCGATGCACTGGCGGCCGCTGGCGTACTGGTGTTCGGCCCCTCGCGGGAGGCGGCACGGCTCGAGGCATCGAAGACCTTCACCAAAGAGATTTGCGACGCCTGTGCTGCGCCCACCGCAGGCTGGGCGCGCTTTACCGATGCGCAAGCCGCGCGCGCCCATGTCACCGCGCATGGTGCGCCCATCGTGATCAAGGCCGATGGTCTGGCCGCAGGCAAGGGCGTTGTCGTGGCTCAAACCATCGCCGAGGCACATGACGCGATCACCGACATGTTCGGCGGTGCCTTCGGCGCGGCCGGCGCCGAAGTTGTGATCGAAGAGTTCATGACAGGCGAAGAGGCCTCGTTCTTCGTGCTGAGCGATGGACAAACCGTTCTGCCCATCGGCACCGCGCAAGACCACAAACGCATCGGCGATGGCGACACCGGGCCCAATACCGGTGGCATGGGGGCCTATTCGCCCGCGCCGATCCTGTCGGATGCCGTGGCCCAGCTGGCACTGGACCAGATCGTCAAACCCACCATCGCCGAGATGGCGCGGCGCGGCACGCCCTATCGCGGTGTGCTTTACGCCGGGCTGATGATCGAGAACGGCCAACCCCGGCTGGTGGAATACAATGCGCGCTTCGGCGACCCGGAATGTCAGGTCTTGATGATGCGCTTGGGGGGCCAAGCGCTCGACCTGATGCTGGCCTGCGCCGAGGGACGGCTGGCCGAGATGGCGGTGAATTGGGCCGATGATCACGCCATGACCGTTGTGATGGCGGCCAAGGGCTATCCGGGTAGCTATGCCAAGGGCAGCGTGATCGGCGGGCTCGACGCCTTGCCGGAGGATTCCCACAACATGGTTTTCCACGCAGGGACAAAGGCCGAGGGCGGTACGATCCGGGCCAATGGTGGGCGGGTGCTGAACGTCACCGCGCGCGGTGCGACGCTGGCCGAGGCGCGCGCGCGCGCCTACGGGATGGTCGAACGGATCGACTGGCCCGATGGGGTCTATCGGCGCGATATCGGCTGGCGGGCGCTCTGACACGTGGCAAGCCGCGCCTGCGCGCGCAGCGCAGGGTGCCAGTTCAGGCCAGCCATGTCCCGTAATCCGACACCAACAGATGCGTCGGCGCCTCATCCTCGTCGATGGCGGCGAAGCGGCCGATGGGGTCACGGAACCAGTTGTCGGTCTCGTCATCATTGACGGTCGAGACCTCGCCGATCAGCACATCGCCGCCTTCGCCCCAGAAAGCATGCCAATCGCAGGGCATCAGCGTGACGCTTTCGCCCGGGGCAAGCATCAACACCTCGCCCGGGGCGTAATCGCGCGCGATCCCGTCACAGATCACGCGCCCGCCCGCCTGCGGGTCGAACGCCCCATCCGGGGCCGAGCCGTAAAGCTCCACCGCCAAGCTTGCGCCGCCGCGATTGATGATGTCCTCGGCCTTGAGATAGTGGCGATGCATCGGCGAAAGCTGATCTTGCTTGGAGATCAACAGTTTCTCGGCGTAACACATGCCGCCGCCGCGTTGCAGATCGGCCAAGCGCCCGTTGCGGAGCGTGAACAGGAACAGGCCCATCTCATCATAGCGGCCCTGCCCGTAATCGGTGATGTCCCAGCCCATGCGCCCCGCGATCAGGGCCGCGGCGGCCTCACGGTTGGTGCGCATCTGCTCGGGTGTCCAATAGGCGAAGGGCGGCAGGACAAAACCGAAGGTGCGGATGAATTCATCCGCCTCGGCCATGATCGCGTTAATGGTGGATCGTTTCATCCGCGGCGTCCCTCTCTCGATGCTGGTCTTGACCTGCACCGAGTCGCGGCGGGAACTCAACCCCGCCGCGCGCCGATCTTCAGCGCCTCAGCGGCAGGGCGCCACGAAATAGCCGCCGCGCCCGTCAGCATAGGCACATTCATTGGTCGTCTGGTTCTGTGCCACCACTGAACCGGCCGCAGCGCCACCGATCACGGCAAGCGCTGTCCATTGCGGATTGGCATCGGTCAACTCGGCCACGGCGAGCCCCGCAGCGCCGCCCAAAACCGCGCCCAGCGCGGCCTGATTTTGTGGTGTGGGCTGGCAGGCAGAGAGCAAAACGACGGCCGAGATCAGGGCCGCGCCAAACTTGAGACGCATATCTTCATCCTTCCTGTGCATCGGCCGTGGCCGATGGCATGACACAATAAACGGGATGATTTTAACAACAAAGCCCGCCGCGCCATAGGCGCGACGGGCTTTGAAATCGAGTAACCGGCGGATTTATGCCGCGCGGGCGGTCAAGACATCATCGACCTGCTTTTGCGCGCCGGC
>NZ_CBFIIK010000011.1:0-44951 GCF_965662675.1 Roseicyclus sp.
ACCTGCTCCCCCACCCCAAACACCCGCTTGTACCGGGCGATCTCTGCCTCCGGCCCCATCGCCTTTTCGGGGTTGTCGGAGAGCTTGACCGTGGGGCGGCCGTTCGCCGCGACAGCCTTGCAGACGAGCGAGAACGGCGCAAGCGCGTCGTCGGCGACCAGCCCGCGGAAGTCATTCGTCAGCAGCGTCCCCCAGCCGAAACTCACCCGGACGCGGCCGGAAAAGCGGTGGTGGAGCGCCTCGACCACGTCGACATCCAGACCATCGGAGAAGATCAGGAGTTTCTCGCGCGGGTCCTCGCCCCGCTCTTGCCACCAGCGGATCGCGGTTTCGGCCCCGGCTATGGGATCGCCGCTGTCGATGCGCATGCCTGTCCATTGGGCCAGCCAGTCGGGGGCGTTTTTCAGGAAACCCGCCGTGCCATAGGTGTCGGGCAGGATGATGCGCAGGTTGCCGTCATGCTCCTCGTGCCAATCCGACAGCACGCTATAGGGGGCGCGGGCGAGGCCTTCGTCGCTATCGGCGAGTGCTGCATAGACCATGGGCAGTTCATGGGCGTTGGTGCCGATCGCCTCGAGGTCGCGGTTTTTCGCGATCAGGCAGTTGGAGGTGCCGGCAAAGGTGCGGCCCAGCCCCTCTTGCATCGCCTGCACGCACCAATCCTGCCAGAGGAAGGAGTGGCGGCGGCGGGTGCCGAAATCGGCCATGCGCAGGTCGGGGATGGGTTGCAGGCGCTCGATCTTTTCCCACAGCTTGGTCATGGCGCGGGCGTAGAGCACCTGAAGCTCGAACCGGCCCATTTGGCGCAGCACGGCGCGCGAGCGCAGTTCCATCAGCACGGCAAGCGCGGGGATTTCCCACAGCATGACTTCGGGCCACGCGCCCTCGAAGGTGAGTTCGTATTGATCGCCGACGCGTTCGAGGTGGTAGGGCGGCAGGCGCAGCGCCTCGAACCACTCCATGAATTCGGGCGTGAACATCTGGCGCTTGCCGTAGAACATGTTGCCGCGCAGCCAAGTGCTTTCGCCGCGGGTGAGCCGCAGGGTGCGGATATGGTCGAGCTGTTCGCGGAGTTCCCCCTCGTCGATCAGATGGGCCAGCGGGATGCGCGTGGTGCGGTTGATGAGCGAAAAGGTGACGGTGGTGTCGGGCCGGTTGCGGAACACCGACTGGCACATCAGGAGTTTGTAGAAATCGGTATCGATCAGCGAGCGGACGATCGGGTCGATCTTCCATTTGTGATTGTGAACACGGGTGGCGATATCGACCATGGTGGATTCCTTTGCGCGCGCCCGAGGTTAGACCAAGGGGGGCGGGGCTTGTCTAGGCGGGCGGTGTCCATTGCACGTCGGACAGGCGCGGGGCGTGGGTGGCGAGCATCACCAGCCGGTCAAAGCCCAGCGCGCAGCCCGCGGCTTGGGGCATATGGGCGAGGGCCGAGAGGAAATCCTCGTCCAGCGGGTAGCGGGTGCCGTAGATCCGTTCCTTGGCATCCATATCGGCCATGAAGCGCGCGCGCTGTTCGGCGGGGTCGGTCAGTTCGCCAAAGGCATTGGCCAGCTCCACGCCACAGGCGAACAGCTCGAACCGTTCGGCGGTGCGCGGGTCGGTGGCGGATTTGCGGGCCAGCGCCGCCTCGGGTGCCGGGTAGGCATCGAGGATGACGGGGCCGGAACCCAAGCCCCGTTCGATCCGCGCGGTCAGAAGGCGCGAGAAGAGGTCGGACCATGTGTCATCGTCGCCGGGGGTGATGCCGATGGCCTTGAGTTGCGCGGCGAGGGCTGCGGGATTGTCGAGCGTGCCGAGCAGGTCGACACCATGGCGGGCGGCCTCAGCCGCCAGCGTGGTGCGGATGGGGGCGGCTGTGGGGTCGCAGGTGATGTCGCGGTGGCGGAATTCGGTCACGCCTGCGGCCGTTGCGGCGAGGCGCAGGATGACGGCGCAATCTTCCATCAGCGTCTCGTAACTTGCGCCAGCGCGATACCATTCGAGCATGGTGAATTCGACCGCATGGCGCGCGCCCCCCTCGCGATTGCGCCAGACGCGGGCGAGGGTGAAGATCTTTTCTTCGCCCGCCGCGAGCAGCTTTTTCATCGCGAACTCGGGCGAGGTGTGCAGGTAGCGGCTGCGCGGCATGAGCGCGTCATCCATCGCCACGGTCTCGAACGCGTGCAGATGCGTCTCGTTGCCCGGCGAGGCGACCAGATAGGCGGGATCGACCTCAACAAAGCCTTGATCCTCGAACCAGCGGCGGATCGCGGCCATGATACGGCCACGCGCCATGAGCGCGGGGCGACGGTCGGCATGGGTATCACGATGCCACCATGTCATGGCTGGCCCTTTCGCGGCGGATGGGGTAACGGCTGCGTCTAACGCGGGGGCGGCGGCCCCTCAAGCGGCATCAATTCCGGAGGCTTCCATGAAGGTCATCGCATCCCAGCTTCGCAAGGGCAATGTCGTCGATATCGACGGCGTGCTTTACGTCATCTTGAAGGCCGAGAATTTCCACCCCGGCAAGGGCACGCCCGTGACGCAGGTCGATATGCGCCGGATCGATAACGGCACCAAGGTCAGCGAACGCTGGAAAACCACCGAGGGCGTGATGCGCGCCCATGTCGAAGACAGCGTTTTCACCTTTCTTTATGCCGATGGCGAAGGGTTCCATTTCATGGACCCGCAAAGCTATGAGCAGATCACCGTGACCGAGGATGTGGTGGGCGACACCAAGGTCTGGCTGCAGGACGGCATGTCGGTGCATCTGTCGGTGCATAACCAGATCGCCATCGCCATCGAATTGCCGCAAAAAGTGACGGTCGAGATCATGGAGACCGAGCCGGTGGTCAAAGGTCAGACGGCGTCATCCTCCTACAAGCCGGCGACGGCAGATAATGGCGTGCGCGTGATGGTGCCCGCCCATATCGGCGTGGGCACCCGCGTCGTGGTCAATACCGAGGACGCCACCTATGTCGAGCGGGCCAAGGACTGAAGGATCGTTTCGATGGCCGATGATGCGCCCGGCCCGGTGACGGTGCCGGGCGGTCTTTTTTTGGTGGCCCAGCCGGGGCTGGAGGCGCCTTTGGCCGATGAGGCCGTGCGCGCGGGTTTTGCCGATGTGCGGGCCGTCGCCGGTGGCGTAGAAGTGGCGGGCGATCTGACCGAAGCGGTGCGCGCCAATTGCGTCTTGCGTTGTGCGGTGCGGGTCTTGTGGCGGGTGGCCAGCTTTCGGGCGATGCATCTGGCGCAGCTGGACAAGCGGGCGAAGAAGCTGCCTTGGGCCGATTGGTTGCGCGCCGATGTGCCGGTCAAGGTCGAGGCGGTGTGCCGAAGCTCGAAAATCTATCATGACAAGGCAGCGGTGCAACGGATCGCGGGCGCCATCACGGCGGCGGGTATGACCGTCGCATCGGGCGCGGCACTGGTGATCAAGGCGCGGATCGAGGATGATCTTTGCACCATTTCCATCGACACAAGCGGCGAGCCGCTGCACCGGCGGGGCCACAAGACCTTTGTCGGCAAGGCGCCCTTGCGCGAGACGATGGCGGCGGGATTTCTGTGGCAGATGGGGTTTGACGGCACCCAAAGCGTGATTGACCCGATGTGCGGATCGGGCACGATCGTGCTGGAGGCGGCCGAGATTGCCTTGGGGCTTGTGCCGGGGCGGTCGCGCGATTTCGCCTTTGCGCATCTGGCAGGCGGCGGGGACGAGGGGCGCTGCCCCTCGCGCTCCCCGGAGTATTTGGAAAGCAAAGATGGGCGCGCGCGCTTTTTCGGCTTTGACCGCGATGATGGCGCGATCCGCGGGGCGCAAGGCAATGCCGCACGCGCGGGAACATCGGCCGTTTGCCACTTCACCCGGCAAGCCGTCAGCGATCTGATGCCGCCGGAGGGGGTCGCGCCGGGGATCATTTTGACCAACCCGCCCTATGGGGCGCGGATCGGGGAGCGCAAGCTGCTGTTCGCGGTCTATGGTGCCTTGGGCGCAACGTTGCGCGCGCGCTTCGCGGGCTGGCAGGTTGGCATCGTGACATCCGACAAGGGATTGGCGCAGGCCACAGGCCTGTCGCTGGAGGCGCTGGGGCCGGTGGATCATTCCGGCACCAAGGTCTGGCTTTGGCGTGGGGCGATCGGCTGAACCTTGCAAAAAGGGACCGCTGTCAGGGGAATGGGACGCGGGGACCGATCATGTTGTTCATCGGGTTGCGTTTTGGAACGCTTGTTTCGATTTACGACGATTTTCCGAGGTTTTCGTCCGTTGCAGGGATTTGCCATGCGCGCGGCCAAGGCCTAGATCGCGGGCTGGGCTATTCCTGCCTGTCGGAGCTTTTCCATGTTCGAAACATTGGGTCTTGGGATCACGCCACAGGTGGCCGCGCTTTGGTTTGGGGCGGCGATCGGCCTGTGTTTCGGCGCGCTGGCGCAGCTGACACGGTTTTGTCTGCGGCGCGCGTTGATCGGCCCACTGGCCGAGCGGGCCGAGGCCCGGGCGGTTTGGGCCATGGCGCTAGTTGTCGCGGTGATCGGCACGCAGGGCGCGGTGGCGATGGGGCTGGTGTCGTTCGACGCGCATCGCTTCACCGCAGGATCGGTGCCGGTGCTGGGCTTGGTGTTGGGCGGCTTGCTGTTCGGGTTGGGCGCGGTGCTGGCCCGGGGATGCTTGTCGCGGCTGACGGTGCTGTCGGCGACGGGGAATTTGCGCGCCTTGGTGGCGATCTTGGTCGCAGCTTTCGCCGCGCAGGCGACGTTGCAGGGCGCGCTTGCGCCGCTGCGGATGAGCTTGGGCGCTTTTGTGGTGCCGCTGGGGTCATTGCCCGGGGCGGCGTGGCTTTGGGCAGCGGTGATCGCGGGGTCGGCGATGCTGGTCGTACTGCGTACAGGCGCGCGCTGGCCGCTGTTGCTGGGTGGTGCGCTGATCGGTGGGTTGGTGCCGCTGGCTTGGGTCGGCACGGGCTTTGTACTCTACGATGAATTCGACCCGATCGCGATGGAGGGGCTGGGCTTTACCGGGCCTTGGGCCGAGGCGCTGTTCTGGGGCGTCGCGGCGCAGGTCACCAGCGTGGGCTTTGGTGGCGGGCTGGTCGGTGGGGTTTTGGCGGGCGCGCTGGTCGCGGCGGGCGCGACACGGCAATTCCGCGTGGAAGGGTTCGCGACCACCGGCCAGATGGGGCGGAGCCTTGGCGGGGCTGCCTTGATGGGTGTGGGTGGCGTTTTGGCTGGCGGTTGCACCGTGGGCGCGGGCTTGGCCGGGTTGCCGACCCTTGGGGTGAGCGCGATCATCGCTTTTGGCGCAGTCATCGCCGGGATCTATGCCGCCGATGCGGTTCTGGCACGGCGCGGCACGGGCCGTGGTTTGATGCCGGCTGAATAAGCGCCTAAATCTGTTTTAGGCGAGGATGACACCGCAGGCGCGCATACTGTCTTGCGCGGCTGCAAGCGAGCCGCCCAGATCGATGGCGCGGCAGAGATCTTGGCGAACCGTCACGCCAAAGCCAAGCTTGGCGGCATCGACGGCGGAATAGTTCACGCAAAAATCGGTGGCGAGGCCGACCATGGTCAGATGCGCGATGCCACGGCTGCGCAGATAGCCATCGAGACCCGTGGGCGTTGACTGATCATTCTCGAAAAAGGCGGAATAGCTGTCGATGGCGGGGTTCATCCCCTTGCGGATGATCAGATCGGCGCGGTCGGTCGCAAGATCGGCATGAAATGCGGCACCGCGCGTCCCTTGCACGCAATGATCGGGCCACAGCACCTGTGGGCCATAGGGCATGGTGATCATCTCGAGGGGGACGCGGCCGGGATGGGATGCGGCGAAGGAGGAATGGCCTGCGGGGTGCCAATCTTGTGTCAGGATCACGGCGGAGAAATCACCCATCAGCGCGTTGATACCGGGCACGATCTGGTCGCCCCCGGCCACGGCCAGCGCGCCGCCGGGACAAAAATCGTTCTGCACATCGATGACGAGAAGCGCATGGGTAGTGTCGTGCATGGGGGCCTCCGGCCAAGATGGGCGTGGTCGCCCTACCCTACGGCTTGAGCGGCGCGGCGCAACGGCGTATCTGGCGGAGATGATCACCGTTGCCGCACTTTACAAATTCATCCCCTTTGACGACCCCGAAGCGTTGCGCGAACCGCTATTCGCGGTCTGCACCGCCCATGCGGTGATGGGTACGCTGCTTTTGGCGCAAGAGGGGATCAACGGCACCATCGCCGGGCCGCGCGAAGGGATCGATGCGGTGCTGGCGCATATCCGGGCGCTGCCTGGTTGCGCCGATCTGGAGTGGAAGGAAAGCGGGGCCGCAAGCCAGCCCTTTGGCCGGATGAAGGTGCGCATCAAGCGCGAGATCGTGACGATGGGCGTACCCGGCACCGACCCGCGCGCGATCGTGGGAAGCTATGTCGCGCCTGCCGAGTGGAACGCGCTGATTTCCGCGCCCGATGTCGCCGTGATCGACACCCGCAATGATTACGAGGTGGCGATCGGCACCTTTCATGGTGCGGTCGACCCCGCCACAACCAGCTTTCGCGATTTCCCGGCATGGTGGGAGGCAAACCGCGCGCGCTTTCACAACAAGCGCATCGCCATGTTCTGCACCGGCGGTATTCGCTGCGAGAAATCGACGGCCTTTCTCAAGGCGCAAGGCGTTGAGGAGGTCTATCACCTCAAGGGTGGCATCTTGAAATATCTCGAAGAGGTGCCGCAAGAAGACAGCCTTTGGGAAGGCGGATGTTTCGTCTTTGACGAGCGCGTCGCGGTTGGACACGGGCTGGAAGTGCTGCCCTATGGGCTGTGCCGGGCCTGCAGGCGGCCGCTTGAGGCCGTGGATACGGGCCATCCCGCCTATGAGGAAGGGGTGCAGTGCCATCGCTGCGTCGATGATTATACCGAGGCCGACCGGGTGCGGTTTCGCGAACGCCAGCGCCAGATCAAGCTGGCCGCAGCGCGTGGCGAGCGGCATGTGGGATCTGGCCGTTAGGGTGTGCATGAAGGCGCACGCTATGGCGGATCGAGAGGGCGGAAGAAAAAAGGGGCGCCCAAAGGCGCCCCCGAGATGATCCGAAGGGAGGAGATGGATCAGCCTTTGGTGAAGTCAGGGTATGCTTCCATGCCCAGTTCCGAGACATCGAGCCCGTTGACCTCGGCCTCGGCGCTGACGCGCAGGCCCATCACCGCCTTGAGGACGACCCAGACGATCAGCGAGGTCACGAAGACGAAGGCGATGATCGAGACGATCCCGAGGATTTGCGCGCCCAGCGTCGCCTCGCCGGTGTAGCCACCGGTCAAGACCACGGCCAGCGTGCCCCAGATACCGGCGAAGAAGTGCACCGGGATGGCGCCGACGACATCATCGATCTTGAACTTGTCGAGCAGCGGAACCGTCAAGACGACGATCAAGCCACCGATTGCGCCGATGATCAGCGACAAGAACAGCGAGGGTGCCAGCGGCTCGGCGGTGATCGACACGAGGCCGGCCAGCGCACCGTTCAGCACCATGGTCAAGTCGACCTTGCCGTAAAGCACCTGCGTCAGGATCAGCGCCGCGATGGCACCGGCGGCAGCCGCCATGTTGGTGTTGGCGAAGATGCGCGACACATCGGTGACGTCACCCACTGTGCCCATGGCCAGCTGCGAACCACCATTGAAACCGAACCAACCCAGCCACAGGATGAAGGTACCCAGCGTGGCGAGTGCGAGGTTGGAGCCCGGCATCGGGACAACCTTGCCGTCCTTGTACTTGCCGATACGCGGCCCGAGGATGATGGCACCGGCCAGAGCGGCAGCACCGCCTGCGGCATGTACGAGGGTCGAGCCCGCGAAATCGTGGAAGCCCGCTTCCGAGAGCCAGCCACCGCCCCACTGCCACGATGCTTCGATCGGGTAGATGAAGCCGGTCAGCACGACAACGAAGACAAGGAAGGGCCACAGCTTCATCCGCTCGGCCAAGGTGCCCGAGACGATGGAAGCGGTAGTGGCGCAGAACATCAGCTGGAAGAAGAAGTCGGAGCCGACCGAGGCGTAATCGATTGTTGCATCGGCGGCGGCCAAACCCATGGGTTCGAGCGAGGTGATCGAGAAGAACGGGCCGAGCCAGCCTGCGATCATCCAGCCATCGCCGGGATACATCAGGTTGAAGCCCACCAACCAATACATGACGGCCGCGATCGAGAAGAGCGCGATGTTCTTGGTCAGCTGCATCGTGACGTTCTTGGAACGCACAAGGCCCGCCTCGAGCATCGCAAAGCCCGCGGCCATCCAGAACACGAGGAAGCCACCGATCAAGAACAGCAGCGTTGTGAAGATATAGGAGGTTTCAGCCGCTGGCGCGGTCGACGCCTCCTGGGCAAGGCCCATGCTCGGTACAAGCGCGGCTGTCGCCACGGCTGCGAGCGGGAGAAGAAACTTTGTATTCATCTCTACGATATCCTTTTCGTCGAAAGGGCGCGGGTTCAGACCGCGTCGTCGTTGGTCTCGCCCGTGCGGACGCGCACTGCGCTTTCCACATCGAGAACGAAGATCTTGCCGTCGCCGATCTTGTCGGTCTTGGCGGTCTTTTGGATGGTCTCGACCACCTGGTCGGCCATGCCATCGGACACCACGATCTCGAGCTTTACTTTCGGCACGAAGTTCACGGCGTATTCTGCGCCGCGATAGATTTCGGTGTGACCGGATTGCGAGCCAAAGCCTTTGATCTCGGTCACCATCATGCCGCGTACGCCGATGGTGGTCAGGGCTTCCCGGACCTCCTCGAGCTTGAACGGCTTGATCGCTGCAATAATGAGTTTCACGTCTTACCCCTTCCGGTTGCTGTTCCGGTTCTTTCGGCCGACACGACCATTTGCGGCCGACACCGCCTCAAAACATGCAGCGGTCGGGCTGAGGGCAATGACGGAGGTGAGAATCCGCGCAACCGGAAGGCGAAGTTGCATTATTTTTGCGCAATTTGATTTTGATGATTATTTTTTGTGCGAAGTAAAGATGCGGCAGCGCAGCGAAATGGGTGCACAAGCGACTCGAATTTGAATATGTTTCGTCCAAAAGAGGCAGGTCAGTGAGATGAGTAGTACCGGCAACGGGCGTAGGCCCAGCTCCAGCGGTCGCCGCCTTGTCGCGGACAGGCGCAGCGCGCCCGCATCGCAGTCAGCGCGCAACGGCGCACCGCCCAGCCCGCCCAAACCACGCAAGACCCGGCGCAAACGCGCAGCGCGGCCTCGGCCAAAGGGTTTGCGCGGATGGATCGGGGCGTTTTTCAGGCTGATCTGGCGGATCATCTGGGGCTTTATCTGGCGCAGCACCGCGGTGGTGATGCTGATCTTGGGGGCCGCGACGGGCTATTACTATGCGCAATTGCCCGATCTGGCGGCGGTGGTGGATGCGCGCCATCGTGGCTCGGTCACGATGCTGGACCGCGATGGCACGGTGTTCGCGTGGCGCGGCGATCAATTCGGCGGCGCAATCGACCCGGCCAGCGTCAGCCCGCATCTGGTGCATGCCATCATCGCGACCGAGGATCGGCGATTCTATCGCCATTTCGGCATCAGCCCGCGCGGTATCGCCGGGGCGATCCGGATCAACCTGAGCGAGGGGCGCGGCCCGCTATCGGGGCATGGCGGATCGACGATCACCCAACAGGTGGCCAAGCTGATGTGTCTTGGCGTGCCATTTGTGCCGACCGCGTGGGAAAACGAAGCCGCCTATGAGCAAGATTGCCGCCGCACCACGCTGTGGCGCAAGCTGCAAGAGGTGCCGTTTTCGCTGGCGATGGAATTTCGCTATTCCAAGGATGAGATCCTTTCCATCTACATGAACCGCGCCTTTCTGGGGGCGGGCACGCGCGGGTTCGAAGCGGCCGCGCAGCGGTATTTCGGTGTCTCCTCGGCGGCGGTCAGCCCACAGCAAGCGGCGATGCTGGCGGGGTTGTTGGTCGCGCCCTCCTACTATGCGCCGACGCGCAATCTTGAACGCGCCCAGCGGCGGGCGGCCACCGTGCTGCGGCTGATGGAGGCGCAGGGCTATCTGAACGCAACCGAAGCCGCGATCGCGCAGGCCGCGCCCGCGACGCTGTCAAGTGCTGCAAGGCAGGATCGCGGCGGGGCCTTTGCCGATTGGATCATGTCGACCGGCCCCGATTTCCTGACCCGCGATACGACCGAGGATGTGATCATCGGCACCACCTTCGACCCCGCGATGCAGCAAGCCGCCGAAGAGGCGCTGGCCAGCGTCTTCAGCAACCAAGTGCGCGAGGGCTCTGAGGCGCAGGCCGCGATCGTGGTGATGTCGGCTGATGGCGCCGTGCGCGCGATGGTGGGCGGGCGCGACACGGCCGGCACGGGGCTATTCAACCGCGCGTCACAGGCGATGCGGCAGACGGGGTCGAGCTTCAAGCCCTTCGTCTATGCGGCAGCGCTCGATCTTGGCTGGAACTTCGATGATCTGGTCCTCGACGCGCCGCTGACGATCAATATTCCTGGCTCTGGCCCTTGGTCGCCCGAGAATTATACAGGCGAATTCTACGGCGAGGTAACGCTGACCGAGGCGCTGGAGCGGTCGCTCAACACCGCCGCGGTGCGCCTGTCCGAAGATGTGGGCCGCGATCTGGTGCGCACCGTCGCGGCACAATTCGGCATCGCAAGCGATCTGGCCGCTGGCCCTGCGCTGGCGCTTGGCGCGTCCGAGGCGACACTGATCGAGATGACCGGGGCCTATGCGGGCATTCTTAACGGTGGCTCGGCCGTCTTGCCCTACGGTGTGCAGGAATTGCGGCTGGTGGGCGATGCGGACCCGCTCTTCGCACAGGTGACAGGGATACAAGAGCGCGTGATCTCGGAGAATGCCGCGCGGCAACTGACCTATATGATGTCGATGGCCGTGGCCGAGGGCACAGGCCAGCGCGCCCGTCTGCGGGACCGGCCCGTCGCGGGCAAGACCGGCACGACGAACAGCCAGCGCGACGCATGGTTCATCGGCTTCACCGGCGATTACGTCGCGGGCGTGTGGATGGGCTATGATGACAACAGCCCCTTGACCGGGGTGACCGGCGGCGGTCTTCCGGCCGAGATCTGGCGCCAGACGATGGAGCGCATCCATCGTGACCTGCCCGCAAGCGCGCTCATGACCATCGACCCGGTGGCCGAGGTGCTGGCCCGCCCGCAAACAGTGCCACCGCGTGGCACGCTTTTGGGCACCGCTCCGCAAGACGAGGCCGAGCAGATCTTGATGCGGGTTTTGAACGGGCTTTTGGGGCGGAACTGACAAGATCATTGGGTTTTCCTATCGCGACAGCAGCCACGGCTCTCTTGTCGCCACACCGCCACAGGGCCACCTGACAGGAATTGGTGTTTTTCAGATGGGGAATATCGTGATGATCGAGGAAAAGACGGAAACGCAGACCGTTTCGAAATCGCAAACACATGATGTTTCGGCTTGGCTGCGTGAGACGGTGACGCTCAGCTTGCCGCGTTGGGCGCTGGTGGCCGCTGGCCTTGCGGCGCTTGTGCTGTTGCTTGTGGCACTGGACTGAGGGGTCTGGTCATGAAACCGAAATTCGCGCTGGCGGCCCTGATGACCGCAACCTTCGCTTTTGCCGGCCCGGCACTCGTTTCCGCGGCTGCGGGCAAGGGCGAGATGGCCCAGAACCAGAAAATCGCCGCGCTCGCACCCGGCCAAGAGGTCACGCTGCGCGGCGTGGTACTGAGGATCACGGATGAGGATGAATTCATCCTCTCGGATGCCAGCGGGCAGATACCCGTCTATGTCGGCCCGAACATGGTGCCCGCGACACAGGGCGAGACGATCACCGTTTCGGGCCGTGTCGATGATGATTTCCCGCGCGAAATTTACGCGACATTGATTATCCGCGCCGATGGCACGCAAGTGCCGCTACCGCACCGCTACTGAACGAAAAAGGCGCCCCGCGGGGCGCCTTTGATCCTTGGCGCGGAGGTGGGTCAAACTGCCTCGTCGATCCATTTTTGCAACGCGGCCTTGGGGGCTGCACCGATCTTGTTCGACACGACCTCGCCGTTCTTGAACATGAACAGCGCGGGGATGCCGCGCACGCCCATCTGCATCGGCGCTTGCGGGTTCTCGTCGACATTGACCTTCACGATCTTGACGCGGCCTGCATATTCCTCGGACAGCTCTTCAAGGGCTGGGCCGATCTGTTTGCAGGGGCCGCACCATTCGGCCCAAAAATCGACGACGACGGGAATGTCGGACTGGCGCACTTCGGCGTCGAATGTAGCGTCGGAAACGGCGTGTGTGGCCATGGCATCTGCCCTCCTGGCGAATGGGATCGTGGCGAAGGTAAGGATGGCACGGTTCAGGGTCAAGCACCGGCCGCGCGCGTCAGTGCCGCAGCGACCAGCGGGCCGGGCAAAGGCATGAGCCGGGCGCCGCGCGTCCACAAGATCGCGGTCTCGATCCGGCGATCGGGATAGATCGCCCCCAGCATCGCGGCATAGGCCCCCATTTGGCGCAACAGCCCCTCGGGCACCGCAGCCGGATCATCGGGGATGGCGGCGTTTGTCTTGAAATCGACGGCCAGCACATGGGTATCGGCGACGATCAGCCGGTCGATCACACCCAACATCTGGCCGCCCAGCGCCGGGGTATCGGCGGTCAGGCTGACCTCGGCCAGCGTATCGGGGGCGAAGAGATGGGCAAGTGCCGGATCGGTCAGATTTGTCGTCGCCTCGGCCAGAAGGGTCGCCGCCTCGTCGGGCTGCACACCGCCGGGTTCGCGCGCAAGGATCGCGGGGGTGGCGGCGGACCATGCGGCGGGCGGGATCGGCGGCAGATGCTCCAACAGCAGGTGGATCAACCGCCCACGGCGCAAGGCGGCCGCTTCGGCAAGCCCGTCATCGGCATCGGCGATGATCTTGTCGCCGCCAAGGTCCGAGGGGCTGCGCCCTTGCTCTTGCCTGCGGGCCGGCGGGGCCGGGGTCATCGCCCAATCGGGCAGGGCGACGGGGGGCGGCGGCGGCGCGGGCGGTGCGGTCATGGGCGACCAATCGCCGGTTTGCAGACGCAGGCCGCCATCACCCGGAATTTCGGGCGGCGCATATTGGGTGGCACCGCAGCCCTGCATGGCATCGGCGATGGTGGCATACCAGCTATGGGTGGGATCGGGGTTTTGGTTGGTGACCTTGCCCGCCGCGGCCACGATCAGCCAGCTTTCGGCGCGCGTCATCGCGACATAGAGCAGGCGATTGCGCTCTTCGTCTTGCGCGCTTGCGCGCGCGGCCAGCGCGTCGCGCACGGGTGCGGTGGCGCTGTCGCGTTTGGGCCAGAGACAGGGGCCATCATCGGGCGTGATCAGATCGATCCGGTTGCCGCCGCCATGATGCGGGATGGCGGTATCGGGCAAGATCACCACGGGTGCCTCGAGCCCCTTGGCACCATGCACGGTCATCACGCGGATCTGGCCGTTGGGCTTGGCCAGATCGCGTTTCACCGTCACCTCGCCCGCCTCGAGCCAGCCGACGAAACCGGTCAGGCTCGGCACCTCCATCGCTTCGTAGGACAGTGCTTGGTCGAGCATGGCGGCGATGGCATCCTCGGCCTCGGGGCCGAGCCGCGCGATCAGCCGTTCGCGCCCGCCATGATCGATCAAGGCCCGTTCCAGCAGGTCGTAGGGTCGCAGGTAATCGGCCTGATCGCGCAGATCGCGCAGCATGGCGAGCGTCTCGGGCCAGCGGCCTTCGGCATCGCGCAATGCCGCCCAGAGCGTGCTGCCTTGCGGCCTTGGCTGGGCCAGATCGTAAAGCGCCCCCTCGCTCCAGCCACAAAGTGGCGAACGCAGCAGCGTGGCCAGCGACAGATCATCCTCGGGCAGGGCCAAGAAGCGCATGAGCGCGATCAGATCCTTGACGGCCAAAGGCTCGGCGATGGCGGCGCGATCAACACCCGCGACGGGCAATTCGGCGGTTTTGAGGGCGGCGATGATCTTGTGAAACAGGCTCGAGCGGCGCTGGACCAAGATCAAGATGTCGCCCGCCGTCACGGCGCGGCGTTCGGACTTGATGGTGATCGGCTCACCCGCAGCGATCATGGCGGCGATGCGCTTGGCAATGGCATTGGCCAAGAGGCTGGTATGATGATCCTCGGTCACGAGGTCTTGGGGGTCTTCCCACGCGACTTTTTCGGGCTGACGCGTCTCGGGGATGGCGGGCCAGAGATCGACGCGGCCGGGATGGGTGCCATGATAGGCCTTGTGCAAGACATCGGGCCCCACACCCGGCGCGCCCGCGCCATTGGCGACGCGGTCGACCAGCGACAGGATCACCGGGGAGGACCGGAAGGAATACAGCAACTCGCCGGGATGGAAGGGCATATCCACCTCGGCCAAGCGCGCGGCGAAATGGTCGCGCATCAGGTCGAAGCCCTTGGGATCGGCCCCTTGGAAGGAATAGATCGACTGTTTCTTGTCACCCACGACAAAGATGGTGCGGTCGATTTCGGGGCGGGCCCCCTCGCCCGCGGCGAACTCGGCGGCGAGCGTCTTGACGATCTCCCATTGCGCGGGGCTGGTATCTTGCGCCTCGTCGACCAAGATATGGTCGATCCCGCCATCGAGGCGGAAAAGCACCCATTGGGCCATTTTCTCGGTGGTGAGCAGCCGCCTTGTGGCACGGATCAGATCGTCGAAATCAAGCCAGCCGCGCAAGGCTTTGGCCTGCGCGTAGCGGGGCAGGAAAGCGGCGGCAAAGCAGTGCAGCGCATGGGTCCGCCGCGCGGTCATCAGCCCAAGGCGCAGGGGGCGCGCCTCGGCCACCCGTTCGGCCAGATCGTCATAGGCCGCGACCAGATCGGGGCCCATCGCCTTGCGCACGGCGGCATTGGCGATGGCTTTGGGCAGGCCCTCGTCCTTGCCGGACATGGTCAGACAGGCGGCCTCCAACGCGGCCAGATCGGCGAGTGTCATGGCATCCCATGGCATCGTTTCGAGCCGTTCGATCAGCCGGGCCTGTGTCGTCGTCCCGGGGTCGAGATGGGCGATCAGCGCCTTGGCAAGATCGGCCTCGCCACCATCAAGGGCAGTTGCGAAGATGCGGTCCGTGGTCAGGCCGGGCGCGATACCTGCCCAGTCGCAGATGGCGGGCCAATCCCATGGATCGGCCAGCGCATCGGCCGCGCCCGCCACGGCGCGGGCCAGCTTGCGCAAACCGTCATCATCGCTGAGCAGATCGGCGACCGCGTCGATGGCATCGGCGGCGGCGCCATCGGCGATATCATCCAGCAGATCGGCGATCAGCCGGGCCTGCACACGCTCGTCGATCTCGGTGAAACCGGGGCTGACGCCCGCCTCGAGCGGGAAACGGCGCAAGATCGCGGCGCAGAAGGAATGGATGGTCTGGATCTTGAGGCCGCCCGGTGCCTCGATCGCGCGGGCAAACAGCGTACGCGCCCGGCCCAGCCTGTCGGGGTCGATCGCATCCTCGCCGATCTCTTGCAGCGCGGCGCGCAGCTTGGCGTCGGGCATCATCGCCCATTCGCCCAAGCGTTTGAACAGGCGGTTCTGCATCTCCATCGCGGCGGCCTTGGTATAGGTCAGGCACAAGATGCGTTCGGGCCGCACGCCTTGCAGCAAAAGCCGCGCCACGCGGTCAGTCAGCACGCGGGTCTTGCCCGAACCAGCATTGGCCGACAGCCAGACCGAGGTGGCGGGCGCTGCGGCCTTGATCTGGGCGCGGCTTGCCTCGTTCATGGCTCACCGCCTTGACCGACGGGGATGATCACGGGCGGGTCCGTTTCATCCCATTCGCCATGCCGGGCGAGTTGGTCGAAATCACCCTTGAAGCGTGTATCGGGCACGGCGCGGCGCGCGGAAAAGCCCCAAGACGGGTCGCTCATATGCCCCAGCCGTGTGATCAACTTGCCAGACATCGCGGCCAGTTCATCGGCGCTGGGATCATGGGCCACCACATCGGGTTTCGCGCCGAGGCCGATATAGGCGATATGGCCCGCGACGCTACCCTTGGGCAGACCGAAACAGCCCGCGCCAACCATCAGCGCCTCGATCCAAAGCTGTTTGTTGAAGAATTCCTGTTCCTTGGGCGTGGGCGGCGCGCCGGTCTTGTAGTCGTAGATCGCGAAACGGCCATCTTGCATGCGGTCGATGCGGTCGGCCTTGCCCACCAGCGTGACGCCGGTGCCGGGAACAAGCCATTCCGATTTCGCCTCGGGGGCAAGGGGTGTGCCGCGCTGGCGGCGGATGATCTCGGTCTCGAGGAAAAAGCCCGCCGCGCGGCCCATGCGCGCGCGCCACATGCGGCGCACCGCTGGAAAAGGGGCCTCGTCGTCCAGCACACGATCGGTGAGCCCGAGCAACAGCGCCAAGGCCGCCTCCGGGGGCGGCAGGGCGTCACGTGTTTCCTTCAGGAACAGCTCAAGCACCTTGTGCAAGATCGTGCCGCGCAGCCTAGCATCAGGGTCACTGCGCAGCGGGTCGAGCGCGCGCAGGCCCAGCACATGGGTCGCATAGATCGCGTAAGGATCACGGATCAGTTTCTCGACCTCGGTCAAAGCAAGGCGTTTGGGCCTTGCGGCAAGCGGCGGTGCCGGCGATGGGCGCGGCGCGAAGGGGATGGTCGCCTTGGGCGTCAGCAAGGCCGTGGCCATCGCAAGGCTTCCGGCGCCACGGTCGCGCATCTGTTCAAGCGCCGTGCGGGTCTCATCGCTGGCGCCCTCCATCAGGTTGATCAGGCGGTTGAGCCAGCGCGAGGGGATGGTGTCGGTCTCGGCATTGCGGGCGGCGCGGGTCAGCCAGACCTCGGAGGCGCAGATCGCCTGTTGGAAATCATGCGCCGACAGCCCGATCACCCGGTCGGGCAAGCGCAGCCCGACCGTTGCGCGCAAGGCGCGGTTCAGCCACGGATCGGCACCGGGTGCGGGTGGCCAGACCCCATCATTCAGCCCCGCGCAGATCAACAGGTCGGCGCCTTGGACGCGGGCCTCTTGCGTGCCCCAGATCAGCACATCGGCATGGGGGAAAAGCGGCTGGCGCACCTCGCGGTCGCGGGTGAGGGCATCGAAAAGATCGCGGTAATCCAACGCCGAGATCGGGCCACCATGGGCGGCCTCGGCCTGAAGCTCGGCCATCAGCGCGGCGGCGGCCTCGCCCGCCATTTCCTTGTAGAGATCGCCGCTTCCGGCTTGGCCCGGTCCGGCGGCGAGCGCATCGGCGCGCGCGGCATGGCGCGCGACGCGGTCGGCAAACGGCATGGGGGCGGGGTCGACGGGGGCGAGGACATGATCGGCCAGCCACGCGACCCAATCCATGACACCCTCATCCCCTTCGCGCTTTGCAGCCCAAGCGACAAGCGCGGCGCGGCTGGGCATGCCGGGCTTGCGGCGGAGCAGTTGCAACTCAAGATCGCGGGTGCGCCTGAGGTGATCGCCGCGTGCCATGCCGGTGTGGCACAAGGGATGCTTGAGGATGACCGCAAGGCTTTCGGGGTCGGCGGGGCGCGCTTCGAGCGCCGCGATATGACGCAGGAAACGGCCCGGCGGGACAAGCGAAAGGGGTTGGCCCGCGCTGTCATCGGGGCGGATGCCCCAGCGCGCCAAGGCAGCCGTGATCTGGCGCGTCAGCACCCGGTCGGGCGCGATGACGGCGGCGCGCTGGCCCTCATGCACCGCTTGGCGCAGACGCAGCGCGATGGCGGTCGCCTCGGCCTGCGGGTTGGGGGCTTCGAGCAGGGTGACGCCTTGCATCGCGGCGCCGACATCGCGCAGAAGCGGCGCCTCGGCCAGCCATTGATCGGTGACGGGCGCGGGGCGCAGAGCCAGCGACACGATGGCGCCGCGTCCCGCCACGGGCCGGGATGCGGCGGGCCAATCGGGGATGTCATGGGGGTCGATCCCCAAGCGATCGGCGAATTTGGCAAGCCGGTATTGTGGATGATCTTCGCCATCGAGACCGGCATGGCGGTCTTGCAAAAGCCGCGTCCAGACATCGCGCGGCATGGCACGGTCGAGGCCCGGCAAGATCACCGCCCCCTGCGGCAGCCCCGCGACCGCCGTCATCAGCTGCGCCGTCGCCCCGCGCGACCCGGTCGAGCCCGCGACGATCACCGGATGGGCGGGCGGTTCATCGCGCCAGCGCGCGGCCTTGGCCGCCACGATCCGGGTTTGGCGCGCCGATTGGGTCAGCGCCGCCTCATCGGCCATGAATTTGGTCACGATCTTGAGAAAGCTCTGCGCGCGCTGCCAATGCTCGGCATGCTCGGTGATGTCGAGCGTGGCGATCGCGGCAGGGCTGACGCCTTCTTCGTACATCTCGCTCATCAGGTCGGCCAAGCTATCGGCCAGATCGTAAAGCGCGGTGCGCGGGGCCAGTTCGGGGTTGTGATCGAGCAGCGCGCCGATCAGCCGGACCAGTTCCAGCCGGAGCCGCAAGGGCGGGATGGCGGCGGGGATACCCGCGATATCGGCATCCTCGCCCAGCGCCAGCACCGGGCGGATGCGCGGCAGAAAGCCCGCACCGCGCTGTGCGTAAAGGCTGCGCAAGCGGCGCTCCATCCGCGCATTGGCGACATAGAGATCGACGCGCGCGATCGCCTCGGGCGGGTGATCGGCCAAAAGCGTATCAAGCCCGTCGATCAATGCCGCGCAGAAATCGACGCCAAGGGGGGTGGCGTAAAGCCGGGGGCCGGTGGCGGGAGGGAAGAGGTCACGCATCGGTCAGCATCGCCTCGGCCAGTGCAAGGCCTTCGGGGTGGCCGACATCGGCCCAATGGCCGGGATAGGTGACGCCGAACAAGCGGCCCTCATCCATCAGCGCTTGCCAGATGTCGCGGAGCGAGAACACATCCGCCGGGTGGTCGGCCAGAAGGGCGGGCGCGATCAGCTGCGCGCCGGTATGGATCAGCCCGCCCTCCGCCCGGTCCCATGTGAGCCGCCCTTGCGCGTCAGGGGAGAAATCGCCGCCGCCTTGCCGCCCTACCGCGCGCGCGCGCGGCACCAAAAGCACCAGCGCACCCATGCGCGCGCCATCCCATCCCTGCACCAACAGCGACAGCGGGTCGGGGCCGGACCAGACCGCATCGGCGTTGAGCGTGGCGATGGGGTCAGTGCCCAGATGCGGCAACGCGCGTTTGATGCCGCCGCCGGAATCGAGGATCGCGGGCGCCTCGACCGACAGGGCGATATCGGGGTGGTGGGCGGCCAGATGCGCCGCGATCTGATCGGCGCGGTAATGGGCATTGACCGCGATCCGCCCGCCGCCTGCGCGCGCCGCAGTAATGGCGTGATCCAAGAGCGCGCGGCCCGCGACGGGGATCAGCGGTTTGGGGCGCATGGCGGTCAGCGCGCCCATGCGGGTGCCGAAACCGGCGGCGAGGATCATCACGTCGGGCCTCATGCAGCGACGCCTTCGGCCCATGGGGCGGTCAGGGCGCGCAATGCGGCCACGGGCGCGCGCAGATCGGCCAAGGCCGGGTCGGCCACGGCGCGGTCGATCAAGGCACCCGTGCGCGGCAGATAGGCGCGATACTGCGGCTTGCCCCCCTGCCCCGCCAAGCGGTGGAAAATGCCCAAGATGCGCAGGTTGCGCAAAAGCGACAGCGTCGCGATGCGCGCGGCGGCTTGGTCCGTTGCAAACCCGTGGACCGCCGCGAAACGCGCGATCAGCGCGGCGCGCCATTGGGCGGGAATATCGCGGCGCGGATCGTCGAGCAGCGCGGCTAGATCATAGCCCAAGGGCAGTGCCACGCCATCTTGGAAATCCAAGAGCCCGACACGCGCCGGGCCGTCGCGGTCGGGCAACCATATCAGATTGTCGCCGTGATAATCGCGCAAGGCGATGACCGGGGGGCCATCGGCATGGGTGGCAAGCGCGGTGGCGAGCATCGGTTCAAGATCGGCCAGCCCATGGGCTTGTGGCAAGAAATCGAGCGTCAGCGTGATCATGCCTGCCTGTGCCTTGGGGTCGGGGCGGGCGATCCAATCGGGCAGCGCGGCCTTTGCAAGCGCGTCGATCACCGTGCAGGCGGCAAGATAGGCCGTATGGGCAAGGTCAGGGTCGCGCTGCAACAGCCGCGCCAAGGTGGCATCGCCGAAATCCTCGAGCAACAGCAGGCCGGCGGCCGGATCGGCGGCAAAGATCTTGGGCGCGGAAAGGCCCAGCGCGGTCAGATGGTCGCCGATGCGCAAAAAGGCGGCAAGGCTGTCACGCTCGGCCTCGGTTGCGACCGGGGCCTGCATCACGATGGCGCTGTCATCGCCGCGCGCAAGGCGCAGGTATCGCCGGGACGATGCATCACCCGCCAATGGCATCTGCGCGGCATCGTGCCAACCGGCCGCATCCAAGAACGGCACCAGCGCCGCGGTCATGGGCGCACCATCGCAGGGGTGAGGCGCGCCGCCAGATCGTTCTGCCGCGGCGCGATCAGGGTCGCGGTCCGCGCCTCGGGGGTTTGGGGCGGGGTCTCGAGCCGCAAGCAGACGGCATCGGCGGGCCAATCCGGGGCGATTCGGTCGGGCCATTCGATCAGGCAGATCGCCTGATCCATCGCCAGATCAAGGCCGAGTTCAATGATCTCATACGGATCGGAGAGGCGATAGAGATCGGCATGCCAGACCTCGCCCGAAGGGGTGTCATAGCTTTGGACAAGGGTGAAGCTGGGCGAGGGGATATCGGTATTCTGCGCATCCGGGCCGAGCAAGGCGCGGATCAAGGCGCGCGCGAAATGGCTTTTGCCCGCGCCCAACTGACCTTGCAGCAGCACGCAATCGCCGGGGCCGAGGTGCGGGGCCATGGCCTGCGCCAGCGCGGCGGTCGCATCAGACCCGGCCAGCGCGCGGCTGGCATGGGCGATCCAACCCGCGGGAAGCGGCGCAAGATCGGGATCGGCGGTTGGAATATGTGGGGCGCTCATCACGGCGCAAGTGTAGCCATCCCATCCAAAGCTGCAACGCGCGATCGTGGCGAGCGACGCTATTCCTCGGCGTCGGTAACGGGGCGATAAGGGCTTGCAGCTTCGGCAAAGCGATGCTGGGCGGGCGGTGGCTCATAGACAGGAATGTCGGTTTGCATTTCCACGACCGGTTTTTCGCGGGCGGTATTGCGGCAATGAAAGCTGACCGCCAACGCCCCACCCGAGAGCGGCACGACATCCACGCGAAAGGCCCGCCCATGGCTGAGCATGATCTCATCGCTCCAGCCGGCGCGATCGGATTGGGGCAAGGCGAATTGTCGGATTTCGCCCCAAATGCCGCTGGGCTGGGCGCGCGCTTGCCATGTGCGGGTGGCCTCGGTCACCGACAAGACACCGATCACCGCGTCGGGTTCGACCTCCCACAAGGCGGCATAGGCGGCGTTGACCAAGCAAAGCCGCCCCTCGGCCGAGAAAACGGCCAGCGCGGCGGGCAGATCGTCGATCACGGCTTGGTACATGTCCAATTCGCTGCGGAACTTGCGGGTCAGCGAGACCTCGGCGGTGATATCTTCGAACATGAAGGCCAGCGCGCCATCGGGATGAGGGCGACCGATGACGCGGAAACTTTGCCCCCCGGGCAGGGTCCAAAGCTCTTGAAAGGTGCCATCGACGGCGCCGCGTTCCAGCCGCGCGATCTCGTCGCGCCAAGAGCGGTAGTTCTTGGGTTCGGGCATGCGCTGATGGTCGCGCAACGCGTCGAGAAAGGCGAAAAGGCCGGGCCGGGCCGACAGGAATTGCGGTGTCAGGGTCGAAAGGGTGACCAGCGCGGGGTTGAACAGCACCAACTCGCGCCGCTTGTCGAAAATCGCCAAGCCGATGGGCAATTGCGCGAAGGTCTTGGACAGGGTTTGCACGAAATTGCGCAGGGATATCTCGGCGCCTACCAGACGGTCGCTGGGCAATGCGGTGCACCAAAAGCTGTTGTCGGCTTGGCGCATCACGGCGACCTCGAACCAGAGCGCGCCATCATGCGCGGTGGCGATGCCCACATCATGCTTTGGCAGCGCCAGATGACAGCGCCGCATGCTGCCCGGTTCGGGTGGCGGGTCGAGATGATCGGCAAACAGGCTTGGTAGCGGCCAAGGCACTTGTGGCTGGCGCATCGAGGCCAGACGCTCGACCAAGGCGACGTAAGGGGCATTGGCCCAGATCACGCGACCATCATGGCTCATCCGCCAGATCGGGCAGCGCGCCGCATCAAGGGCATGTCGCAGGTCGGAAATCTCTTCATCGAGCGCGGCAAGGCTTGCGCTGTCGACGACCTGTCGGCCTGTACCCGCCTCGCTCGGGCCGATGGTGATGACGAGCCGATCTTGTTCGATCCGACCCGCGATGGACAGTAGATCTTGCCCAAACGTCGCGGGCAGCAAGAAAGCCTCGCCCCGGCGCGCCAAGCCCGCGAAACGCGCAGGCAGATCGGGGTTGAGCGGCTTGAGCGCGCGGCCAAGCAGATCGAAGGCGCTGCTGCGGTCGGTATCGGCATGCAAGAAAGCGTCATTGGGGTCGATCGCAGAGAGCAAATACCCCTCGCGGAATTCGTAGCGGCGCGGCGCATCGGCGAAAACGATGCCCTTGGCGGTCTGCGGCAGACGCGCAGTCGTCACATAGCTGGCCGCGACAAGCCCGATTGCAGCGCTGACCAAGCTGACGCCAGCGAAGAGGATCACGGTATAGAGTTCAGGCATTATCCCACGCCCCTCATCTGTGCCCCGGACACAGCATGGCAGCGAAGAGTTAACAGGGTGTTAAGTCGATCTGCGGCGTGAAAGAATTTCTTGTCCAACAAAGGCCGCCGCCGGGCAGACCCTAGATCGCGATAGGCCGGTTTTCACCCAAAGGCGCGCTGGCCGCATCGGCTGGCAAGCCGATGGCGGCATAGGCCCAGACGACCTCGACCACGGCGCCGGATTTCTCGGTCTTGTCCTCGATCGACAAGAAAGGGTCGGTCGCATTGTCGAAGCTGACGCGCGCCCCGGCCCGTTCGAGCAAGGTCTTGGCGATGAAAAGCCCAAGCCCCATCCCCTCGTAGCCGGGGCGGGCGGGGCTTTGGGCGCGCGCGCGGCGGCTGAGAAAGGGATCGCCCAGACGCCCGAGAAGATCGGTTGGGTATCCCGGACCGTCATCGGTGATGCGCAGCCTGATCTGGCCCGCATCCCAACGCCCCTCGATCCAGATCTGAGTTGCGGCGAAATCGACGGCATTTTGTACAAGATTGCGCAGCCCGTGGATCACCTCGGGCTTGCGCCAGATCACCGGTTGAGATGCGGCTGCATCGCCTTCGGCGACGAAATCGTAATTGATCGCGACGCCGCGCGCGGCGTGCGGTTCGGCGGCCTCGCGCACCACGGCAGCCAAGGGGGCCGAGCGCATGTGCAGGTCATCCTTCCCGGCCTGCCCCATGGAGCGCAGGATATCGCGGCAGCGGTCGGCCTGATCGCGGATCAGCTTTGCATCATCGGCCAGTTGCGGATGCGCGCCCAACTCGTCGACCAACTCGGTCGAGACCAGCTTGATGGTGGCCAAGGGCGTGCCAAGCTCATGCGCGGCAGCGGCGACGACGCCCCCCAGATCGGTCAGCTTTTGCTCGCGCGCCAAGGCCATTTGCGTCGCCAAAAGCGCTTGGCTCATCGAATGTGTCTCGGAGGTGATGCGCCGCGCATAGGCCGACAAGAAGACGATGCCGATCGTGATCGCCATCCAAAAACCCATCACGAACATCGGCGGCAGTTGCAAGACATCGCCCGATTGCAACGTCAGCGGCACATGAAACAGCCCCAAGAGCGTGATCATCGCCACCGCCAGCACGCCCAGAATGATCGTCGAGCGCACAGTCAGCGCCGTCGCAGAGATCGTCACCGGCGCAAGGATCAACAACGCGAAGGGGTTGTTCAACCCGCCGGTCAGGAACAGCAAGAAGCAAAGCTGCGACAGATCGAAAAGCAGCGTCAGCATCGCGTCACGATCCGACAGGCGCTGGTTCTCGGGAAAGATCGTCATCGCCACGAGGTTCGACACCACCGAGGCCCCGATCGCCAGAAAGCACAGCCCCAACTCGATCCTGAGACCTAGCTGGAAGGCGGCGAAAACCACCGTCACGGTCTGGCCCAGTATCGCAAGCCAGCGCAGCACCAACAGCGTGCGCAACCTGACCCAATCGCTGCGCGCATCTTGTCGGACCAGATCAAGGGCTGGGTCGGGCAGCGCATTGGCCATCGGAGGGGCTTTCTGTCACATGGGATAGGTCGTGAATTGATAGAGCCAAGGGGCTAAGTAATCAACGCCGGCCAACGTCGGCGCGTAGCATTCGCAACCGGAGAGCCCGAATATGACCCGCATCTATGCCCTTGCCTCGGCCGCCTTGATCGGCTCGCTCATGCTTGGCGCGGGTGTCGCGGTCTACCTTGGCCAGACCGGCGACGGATCGGCCGATCCCTTTGCCGGATGCCGCGCCAGTGTCGTGGCCGGCGGTGCGGGGGCCATTGGCGGCCCCTTCACGCTGGTCGACGAAACCGGGCAAACGGTGACCGATGCCGATGTCATCACGGCGCCCACGCTGCTTTATTTTGGCTATACCTTCTGCCCCGATGTCTGCCCGCTGGATACGGTGCGCAATGCCGAGGCGGTCGATATCCTCGAGGCAGATGGCCATGACGTCTTGCCGGTCATGATCTCGGTCGATCCGTTACGCGACACGCCGGAGGTGATGGCCGCCTTTACCGCCAATATCCATGAACGCATGCTGGGGCTGACCGGTACGCAAGAGCAAACCGACGCTGCCGCGCGGGCCTATCGGGTCTATTTCCGGTCGAACCGTGAGGGTGACGACCCCTATTACCTGGTCGATCACACGGCCTTTACCTATCTTGTGCTGCCCGAGCATGGTTTCGTCGAATTCTTCAGCCGCGAAACGACACCGCAAGAGATGGCCGAACGGACGGAATGTTTCGTGGAAGCAGGCAGTTGAGCCGATACCATTGTATCTGCAACGTTAAATTGACCGCTCCGGTCGATTGCCTGTAAGAGGGTTCAACAAGCAATCGCCCGGAAGGAGACGCCGCATGTCACAAGAGCGCAGCCTCAGAGACATCGGACCCGATAAGACCTTGCTTCTCGTCGATGATGACGAGCCGTTTCTGCGTCGTCTTGAACGGGCGATGGAAAAGCGAGGCTTCACGGTCGAGGCCGCCGAAAGCGTGGCTGCCGGCAAGGCGATCGCCAATGCGCGCCCCCCTGCCTATGCGGTGGTTGATTTACGGCTCGAAGATGGCAATGGGCTGGATGTGGTCGAGGCGCTGCGCGCCAAGCGGCCCGATTGCCGGATCGTCGTGCTGACGGGTTATGGCGCGATCGCCACGGCGGTGGCCGCCGTCAAGATCGGGGCGACCGACTATTTGTCGAAACCCGCCGATGCAAATGACATCACCGCCGCCCTTTTGGCCGATGAGGAAGAATTGCCGCCGCCGCCCGAGAACCCGATGTCGGCCGACCGGGTACGCTGGGAGCATATTCAGCGCGTCTACGAGCTGTGCGACCGCAATGTCAGCGAAACGGCACGGCGGCTGAACATGCATCGGCGCACGCTGCAACGTATTCTCGCCAAGCGCTCGCCGCGATAAGAACGACCCAAACCGCCACTTCCTGCTCGGAGAAGCCGATGTCCCTGCGTGCAACGATCGCTGTCTGCGCGATGATCATCTTGTCTGGTTGCGTCACCGGCTCGCGCGAACCTGCACCGCCGCCGATCTCGCTGGATGCGCAGGGTATTCAGCCCACGATCAGCGGACTCCGCATCGATTTCGGCCGCGCGCAGGTCGGCGTCATCGACACGGTCTCGCGGCTTTTGGGTGATGGCCCCGATGCGATCACGACCACCGCCGAATGCGGACCAGGCCCGATCACGGCGGCCAGCTGGGAAGATGGTCTGACGTTGAACTTTCAAGACGGCGCTTTCGTGGGCTGGGTGAATACCGACCCCGAACTGGCTGTGGCGGGCGGTTTTCGCGCGGGCATGTCGCGGCTCGAGATGCCGCCGGTCAGTTTCCAGATCACCTCGCGCGGGACGGAATTCGCGCGCTCCGATATCGCGGGTCTGTTGACCGAGGGTGACGCAGCCATCAGGTTGCTTTGGGCCGGACGGGTCTGTTTCGCACGCTAAGGCGCGGCTGAGAGCCGTGTCGCAGTCAAGCGAAACGCGCCCTAGTCCAAATCAAAGCGTTTGCAGATTTTGTCGACGCGCATCCCGTTGGCGAGGCGTTGATCCGACAGGTGGCGCCAATCGCGAAAGCCGCGCGATTGGTAGTAAATCAGCCCGCCTGTGTTATCGGCGCGGATCGTGGCATTGATCCAGTCAAAGCCTAGATCACGCGCAGCCTGTGCTGTGGCTTCGAACAAGGCCGAGCCAATCCCGAGCCCGGTTTTGCCACGCTGCACGAATGTCGAGATATCGGCAACCTCGGGCGGAAGGGAGGTATGGGGTTCGATATACTGAAAACCCATGATTTCGGTTCCGACCTCAGCGACGTGGCAGGCTGCACACGGCGCGCCGAGAAGCGGCAGGAAATCTTCCGCGATGACCGTTTCGGTGCGGGCGGTGGTGCCGCCTACGGCAATGATCTCATTGAGCAGCACGGCCATCTCGCGGGTGTCGAGCGGGGCTGCGCGGCGGATTACGGGGCGCTGATCCATCAAAAGGCCGCGATCAAGGCCGCGTGCCGCGCGGTGAAGGCGTCGCGCACGGCAACGGGCGGGCGCAAGACCAGATCAAGCCCATCGATCAGGGCCGGATCGGGCGCGCCGAAAAAGCGATCCGCCTCGGGCGCGGAAAACCCGGCAAGCTGTGTTGCCTCGAGCCATGCCGAAAGCTTGTCGGCGCGTTTGATCAGTGCCTTGACCGGCGCAGGCAGCATGGCGGGCAGGCCAAAGCGCAGATGGATCGCCGCGGTCAGCCGCTCATCGAGCGCGCCATAGCCGGGGCCGACCGCCGATTTGACCGGGGAAATCATGTCGCCGATCACATATTCGGGCGCGTCGTGCAAAAGGGCGGCCAGCCGCCACTTCGCGGACCAATCGGGTTTGAGGCGGCCGCAAATCGCCTCGACAAGCAGCGAATGCTCGGCCACCGAATAGGCGTAATCGCCGCGTGTCTGCCCGTTCCAGCGCGCGACGAAGGCCAGCCCATGAGCGATATCGACGATCTCGATATCGACGGGTGTTGGGTCGAGCAGGTCGAGCCTGCGGCCCGACAACATGCGTTGCCAAGCACGGGGTGGCGTTTTGGGCATGTGACCCCCAAGGAGAGTTTTGCGGATTGATAGCACCTGCAACCCGATCGGCCAGCCCCCAAAGGCCGCTTGGCATTGCCCGAGGGGTGTTCGAGTGCTAAGTGGCCCTCGAAATTACCGTGAGTAAGGATAGACCAAAGTGAACGATTACATCGTCAAGGACATTGCGCTGGCCGATTTCGGCCGTAAGGAACTGGACATCGCCGAGACCGAGATGCCGGGCCTGATGGCGCTGCGCGAGGAATACGGCGCGAAAAAGCCGCTCAAGGGCGCGCGCATCGTGGGCTCGCTCCACATGACGATCCAGACTGCCGTGCTGATCGAGACACTGGCCGATCTGGGCGCGGATGTGCGTTGGGCCAGCTGCAACATCTTTTCGACCCAGGATCACGCGGCGGCCGCCATCGCCAAGGCGGGCATCCCGGTTTTCGCGATCAAGGGCCAAAGCCTTGAAGAGCATTGGGATTACCTCGACAAATCCTTCATGTTCCCCGACGGGCCGAACATGATCCTCGACGATGGTGGCGATGCGACGCTGTACGTTTTGTTGGGCGCGCGCGCCGAGGCGGGTGAAGAGATCATCCCCGTGCCGCAATCCGAAGAAGAAGCGGTCATCAAGGCGCAGATCGCCAAGCGCATGGCCCAAAGCCCCGGCTGGTTCACCAAGATCAAGGCCCAGATCAAGGGCGTGTCCGAGGAAACCACCACGGGCGTGCATCGCCTTTACGAATTGCAGAAGTCGGGCCAGCTGCCCTTCCCCGCGATCAATGTGAATGACAGCGTCACCAAGTCGAAATTCGACAACAAATATGGCTGCAAGGAATCGCTCGTCGACGGCATCCGCCGGGCCACCGATACGATGATGGCGGGCAAGGTTGCCGTGGTTTGTGGCTATGGCGATGTGGGCAAAGGCTCTGCCGCCAGCTTGCGCGGTGCGGGTGCGCGCGTGAAAGTGACCGAGGCCGACCCGATCTGTGCGCTGCAAGCCGCGATGGACGGGTTCGAGGTGGTGCTTTTGGAGGATGTGGTGGATAGCGCCGATATCTTCATCACCACCACCGGCAACAAGGATGTGGTCCGCATCGAGCATATGCGCGCGATGAAGGACATGGCGATCGTCGGCAATATCGGCCATTTCGACAATGAAATTCAGGTCGCCGCCCTGAAGAACCACAAATGGACCAATATCAAGGACCAGGTGGATATGATCGAGATGCCCTCGGGCAGCCGGATCATCCTGTTGTCCGAGGGGCGTTTGCTGAACCTTGGCAACGCGACGGGCCACCCGTCCTTCGTCATGTCGGCCACCTTCACCAACCAGGTTCTGGCGCAGATCGAGCTGTGGACCCGTGGCGAGGCCTATGGCAACGAGGTCTATGTCCTGCCCAAGGTCTTGGATGAAAAGGTCGCGCGCCTCCATCTGGCCAAGATCGGCGTCAAGCTGACGCCGCTGTCCAAGGATCAGGCCGACTATATCGGCGTGGCGCAGGAAGGCCCCTTCAAGCCAGAGCATTACCGCTATTGAGTGCGCGCAAATCGCGCTGGATCAGCCGCCCCCAACGGGGCGGCTTTTTTCATGGGATTTTGTGGCTTGGCTGCGTCGTATCTATTTTCTTTTGAATTAATCTTTTGACAGCGGGGCCACCTTGGGTAACGTCGCGCAAGAGCTTGGCCGATTTGGGCAAGTCGGGACATGCGTTACTGGGAGTAAAAAGTATGGGCAAACGGGACGAGTTGATCGCGCGCTACGCCGACGATCTGAAGAACAAGTGCGGCATGACGCCGGATATGGACCTTTTGACCAAGGTCACCATCGGCTGTGGCCCCTCGATCTACGACGCCGATGCATCGACCGTCGCAGGTAGCCAGCCGGGCGAGATCGAAACCGTGAAGAAGAATTTCTTGATCAAGAAGCTGGGCCTCAAGGACGGTCCCGAGCTTGACGCCGCAATCGACAGCGTGATCGAGACCTACGGCAAATCCGAGCGCAACAAGTACCGCGCTGTGATTTACTACATGCTGGCCAAGCATTTCAAAAAAGAAAGCATTTACGGCTGAGCCTATCCAATCGGGGTGGGCCATTCGCATTTGAGGCGAATACTTCTTGAATGGGACGGGCTATTTCTTTGCCTGCGCTTGCAGCTTGCAGTATGACAGCCACAACGCCCGACCAGGATGGACGGGCCCGACATCAAGAACACGCGGAGCGAGTGAGCGCGTGGGTGGTGGAGGGCCTCGCCTTGTCGGGGCCCTCCTTTTTTCCGTGAGAGAAGGCGCGCCGTCAGGCGCACCGCCCTCATATCGCGCGCCTACAACCCGGCCATCTTGCAAATGATCGCCCATTGTTCGGCTGTCACCGGCTGCACCGAAAGGCGCGGGCTTTTGACAAGCGCCATATCGGCCAATGCGGGTTGGGCCTTGATCTCGGCAAGCGTCACCGGGCGCGGGAGTGCCTGCATCGCCTTGATGTCCACACAGTCCCACGCTGGATCATCGCTGGTGCTGTCATGATGGGCGGTGGCGATGACCTGAACGATGCCCACCAGCGCCTTTTCGCTTTGGGTATGATAGAAGAACCCCAGATCGCCCAGCGCCATGTCGCGCATGAAGTTGCGCGCTTGGTAGTTGCGCACGCCCGACCATTCCTCGCCGGTCTCGCCCTTGGCGCATTGCTGGTCCCATGACCATGTGTCGGGTTCGGATTTGAACAGCCAATGGCGCATCGCGGTTACTCGGGTTTCAGGGGGCGGTTGAGCAACATATCGGCCAGCGCCGCCAAATTGGCGCGGCCATCGGCCAAGGCGGCCACCGCATCGGCGATCGGGGTGTCGAGATCGCTTCGCGCGGCGATCTCGCGGGCGGTGTGCAGCCCTTCGACGGTGATATCAGCCGCGAGCCGCTCGCCGCGCGCCAAAGCCAAGCCATAGCGGAAATTGCGCGATTTCTCGGAGCTGCAGGTCAAGATCAGATCGCCCAAGCCCGACAGGCCGCGCAGCGTCGCCTCCTCCGCGCCAAGGGTCATGGCAAGGCGCGTCATCTCGGACAAACCGCGCGTCATCAGCGCAGCGCGCGCGCTTTCGCCGTAGCCCGCCCCGATCACGGCACCGGCGGCGATGGCGATCACGTTCTTCAACGCGCCACCCAGTTCCGCGCCCAGCACATCGGTGCTGCGATATAACCGCAGATGCGGCGTGGACAGGCGATCTTGCAGTGCCGCCCCTGCCTCATCATCGGCACAGGCCAGCGTCAGCGCCGTGGGCAGCCCCGCCGCGATATCGACGGCGAAGCTTGGGCCGGTCAGCTGTGCGGGCAGCGCCGCGCTGTGGCGCGCGATCAGCGCCGTGGGGCCAAGCCCGGTGGTGCGGTCGATCCCCTTGGCGCAAGAGACCAGCCTTTGCGCGCCCAGCGGGGTTTGCGCCAAGAAGGCCCCAAGGCTTTGCGTCGGCAGCGCCAAAAGCGCCAGATCGGCGCTCAGATCGGCGGCCTGATTGGTCACGCGCAGGCCGGGGGGGAAGGCAAAGCCCGGCAAGCGGCGGGTATTTTCACCGGCGCGCGCCATCGCGTCGGCATCATCGCGGGCCAAAAGCGTCACCGCATGCCCGGCCTTTGCATAGATGATGGCCAGCGCCGTGCCAAAGGCACCCGCGCCGATGATGTCGATACGCCCCTTCATGCCTTGGCCCCTTTCTTGCCCGATCCGATCAGCGGCGCGGCTGCCGTATCAAGCGGCCAGCGTGGCCGGGCCGACAGCGTCATATCGTCGATCCGCCCCGATTGCAGCGCCAAAAGCCCGGCAAAGCCGATCATCGCGGCATTGTCGGTGCAAAGCGCCAAGGGCGGCGCGACAAAGGGCAGGCCGACCTCTTGCGCCACGGCGATCAGGCGCGCGCGCAAGGCGCGGTTCGCGGCCACCCCCCCTGCAACGGCAAAGCCTGTCAGCCCCGGTTGATCCGCGAGCGCACGGGCTGATTTGATCGCCAGCACATCGGCCACCGCCGCCTGGAACCCGGCGCAAAGGTCAGCGCGGTCTTGTTCGGACAGCCCGCCTTGGGCCGCGATCAGCTGGTCGCGCTGCCGCAGGGCGGCGGTTTTCAGCCCCGAAAAGCTAAGATCGCAGCCGGGGCGGTCCAAAAGCGGGCGTGGCAGGTCGAAGCGCGCGGAATCGCCGGCACCGGCTGCTTCCTCGACCGCAGGGCCACCGGGTTGCGACAGGCCCAACAGCCGCGCGACCTTGTCGAAGGCCTCGCCCGGTGCGTCGTCGATGGTGCCGCCAAGGCGGATGAAGGCATCCGGGCCATCGACGCGCAAGAATTGGCAGTGACCGCCCGAGACCAAGAGCATCAGATAGGGGAAAGCCAAGCCGTCGGTCAGAACCGGGGTCAGCGCATGGCCCGCCAGATGGTTCACGCCGATCAGCGGTTTGCCCAAGCCCATCGCCAACCCCTTGGCTGCCATGACACCCGAAAGCACCCCGCCGATCAGCCCCGGCCCCGCGGTCACGGCGATGGCGTCGATCTGGGACAAGGCCACGCCAGCCGCCGACAGCGCCTGTTCCGCCACCAGATCGAGCTTTTCGGCATGCGCGCGCGCCGCGATCTCGGGGACGACACCGCCAAAGGCCGCGTGCAGATCGGTTTGGCCCGCCACGATGCTGGACAAGATATCCGCCCCGCCGTCGCGCGCGCGCAACACCGCGGCCGCGGTATCATCGCAGCTGGATTCAAGGCCGAGGATGGTCAGGGCAATGGTCATGGGCACGCGTTGTCAGATCAGGACTTGGCAGGTAACACTGCACCCCATGTCTGACAATGCCGCAGCCTTCCCCCCATTGATCTTGCTGACCCGTCCGCGGGCAGCCTCGGCGCAATTCGCCGAAGCCTTGCACAAGGCGCTTGGGCCCGTCGCAGTCAGCATCGCGCCTTTGATGGAGATCGTGCCGCAGGGCGATGTCCCCGATCTGGATGTGGCGGCCGGGCTCATCTTCACCTCGGCGGCGGGGGTGGATGTCTTTGCCGCGAAAAGCGCGCGGCGCGATCTGCCCGCATGGTGCGTGGGTGCACGCACAGCGGCGGCGGCGGCGGCGATCGGGTTGACGGCACACAGCGCCGAGGGCGACGCCGAGGCGCTGGTCGCACTCCTGAGCCATGCCGCACCACGCGGGCGGCTGGTGCATCTTTGCGGCATCCATCAGCGCGGCGATGTGGCCGCCCGGCTATGCGCCGCCGGGCTGCAGGCTGTGGCCGCTCCGATCTACGACCAAAGGGCTGTGGCGCCTGACGCGGTCTTTGCTGCTGCGCTTTCCCATCCGGGGCCGGTGATCGTACCGCTGTTTTCGCCGCGCAGTGCCACGCTTTTCGCGCAGGCTGCGAGTCATGCGCCGGTCATGCCCGTGGTACTGAGCGATGCGGTGCGCGCGGCCCTGCCCCCCGCGATGGCCGCGCGTGCGCATGTCGCCGCCCAACCCGATGCCCCTGCGATGATCCGTGCCATGGCTGCGGTGATTTCACCGCATTCCGCGGCTTGAGGGGTTGGTAAGGCTGGTCTAGGCTTGCCCGAGCGCAACTGTAAGCTGCGTTTGACATGGTAGGGTGTACATTCGAAGGACGGGATCAGGTGGTACGCGCAAGCTCGAAAAGCTCAACCGGTACAGGCAATCGGCGTAAGGTAAAGCCCAGCTCCGACACCGCTGAAACCAAGACCGACACCGCAATGGCCAGTGCCGAGACCCAAGCGAACGATTCGGCCACACAACCCGTGGCAGAGGATACACCCGCGATCACCACGCCAGATCCCGATCCCGCGCAAGAGGCCGCCGCGGCCATCAGCGACGAGACCACACAGCCCGCCGATATCGAAGATGCGACCGTGATCGAGGATGCAATCGTCACACCACCGCCCGCGCCAGCGCCACAAGCAGCGCCGCAACAGCGGGCCGGGATCGTGCCGCTGGTGCTTGGCGGGCTGGTTGCCGCCGGGATCGGCTATGGCGCGGCCTATATGGGCTGGTTGCCAACCGGCCAAAGGGCCGATGCAGCCGATCCTGCCTTGGCTGCGGCCTTGGCCGAGCAGGGCGCAGCACTTTCGGCCATGCAGGACCAGATCGCGGCGCTGAGCGCGTCCGTGACGCAAGCACCATCGCCGGCCGCAGCGCCAGCCGGTGTCGATCTCGACCTATCGCCGGTGATCGACCAGATCGCGGCGCTGTCGGGCCAGATCGGCGCCTCGACCGACGGGATCGCGACATTGGCCGCGCGGGTCGGTGCCTTGGAAAATCGCCCTGTCTTTACCGGCAATGCCGATGAGGATCTTTTGGCGGCGCAGCAAGCCGCCGATGCGCGCGCGGCCGAACTGGCCGCCGAACGCGACGCCATTGCCGCCGAGGCCGCCGCCGCGCAAGAGGCCGCCGCCCAAGCCGCCGCTCAAGCCGCCGAGGCCGAGGCCGCCGCAACAACGGCCATCGCCGAGGCCGAAGCAGCAGCACAGGCCGCCCTTGCCCGCGCCGCCGCCGAAGCGGCCCTTGGCCAAGTTCAGGCGGCGCTGGCCAGCGGATCAGGTTTCGCCGCGCCACTGGCCACGATCGCGGCCACGGTCACGATCCCGGAGGCGTTGCAAGCACTGGCCGAGACGGGTGTAGCGACACAAGACACGCTGACACGCAGCTTTGCCCCCTTGGCGCGTGCCGCCCTTCCGGTGGCATTGCAAGAAACCGCCGGCGACAGCGTGGGCGATCGGTTGGGCGCTTTTGTCATGGGTCAGATCGGCGGGCGCGCTGTGGCGCCGCGCGAGGGCGATGACCCCGATGCGGTGCTGAGCCGCGTGGGGGCCGCGGTATCGGGCGGCGATCTGGAGGGCGCGATTGCCGAGATCGCGGCCTTGCCCGAAGGGGCGCGCGCTGTGCTGGCACCATGGGTCGCCGATGTCGAAGCGCGTCGTGCAGCCGAGGCGGGGCTTGCATCCCTGACCGCCGCGCTTGCGGCCAACGGTAATTGAGGGGGGCGCAAAGATGCTTTGGTCCTTACTGAAAGTCTTTATCTTCATCGCCTTGGTTGCAGGGCTCACCTATGGCGCGGACCATCTCATGGGGATGGGGGATCTTGCACTGTTGACGGTGATGGGGCGCGAATTCGTGCTGACACCGCTCTTGGCGATCCTCGGTGCGATCGTGTTGCTGATCGCGGTCTGGCTCTTGTTCAAGCTGGTCGGTTTGTTGGTCGCGACGCTGCGCTTTCTCAATGGCGACGAGACAGCGATCAGCCGCTATTTCAACCGCCGTGCCGAGCGTAAGGGCTACGAGGCGCTGGCTGAGGGGATGATGGCGCTCGCCGCGGGCGAAGGGCGCTTGGCCATCCGCAAGGCAGAACGGGCCGAGAAATACCTCGGCCGCCCCGAACTGACCAAGCTGGTGGTCGCACAGGGCGCGGAAATGGTGGGGGATGCAGCACTTGCCACACAGACCTTCAAGGCGCTGGTCGCCGATGATCGCACCCGTTTCGTCGGTGTGCGTGGCTTGATGAAGCAAAAGCTGGCGGCCGGTGACACCGATACCGCCATGAAGCTGGCCGAAAAGGCGCTTGCGATCCGTCCGCGCAACGAAGAGGTGCAGACCACGCTGTTGCAGCTGCAAGCGCGGCACGAGGATTGGGCGGGCGCGCGCGCAACGCTGGCGGCCGCCCTGAAATCTGGCAACCTGCCGCGCGATGTGCACAAGCGGCGCGATGCGGTGCTGGCACTGGCCCATGCGCGCGACGCCATGGCCGAGGGCAAGATCGCCGAGGCCAAGCGTGACGCGGAAACCGCCCAACGCATGGCGCCGGGGCTGGTGCCCGCCGCGGTGATGGCCGCGCGTCTGGCCATTGCCGATGGCAAGGCGAAACAGGCCGAAAAGATCGTGAAAGCGGCTTGGGCAACCGACCCGCACCCCGATCTGGCGGCCGCCTTCGCCGAGATCGCACCGGGCGAGACGCCCGCCGAGCGCGTGAAGCGTTTCAAGCCGCTGATCGCCAAACATGCGGGCCACCCCGAGGCCAAGATGCTCGAAGCCGAATTGCAGATCGCCGCCGAGGATTTCCCCGCCGCGCGCCGCGCGCTGGGCGATCTGGCCGAGGAACATCCAACCGCGCGCACCCTGACGATCATGGCCGCGATCGAGCGTGGCGCCGGTGCCGAGGATCGGCTGGTGCGCGCATGGCTGGCCAAGGCGGTGATGGCCCCGCGCGGTATGCAATGGGTCTGTGGCGGCTGTGGCCATATCCATGCCGAATGGCGCCCGGTGTGCAGCCATTGCGGCAGCTTCGACAGGCTCAGCTGGCAAGAGGTGGCCCAAAGCGACGCGGCGCTGATGGGCCCGGCACAGATGCTGCCGCTGATCGTGGGCGCATTGGAGGATAGCCGCCAGCAAAACACCGAGGAGGCGGAGATCATGGATGGCGCCCCGGTCGAGGACACGGCGCAGGACGACACCGGCGTCACCTCGGAAACCGCCCGAAATTAGGGCTAGGCACGCCCTGCACAGCTTGCTAAGAGGCCGCGCAGTGTGCCGCCGCGCGGTCGTTCCTCGATCGCACACGGCACGGCGGGCCAATGTCCCGCGCAGAGAAGAATGCCGCTGTAGCTCAGCTGGTAGAGCACGTCATTCGTAATGATGGGGTCGGGGGTTCGAGTCCCTTCAGCGGCACCATTCTTCTCTCCGAGATCATCCAGTGATATCCTAGAACGCCATGTTTATAAGGGGATTGCGAAACTCTTTTGTCCGATACCATCCGGGCAAGTGCGTTGAAATACCCCCAAATTGGGGGCTTTCTTGGGGGCATCGCGAGTAGGCGTAAAATAGGATGCCCCCATCATGCCCCTGTCGGACGTTCAGATTAGGAACCTCAAGCCCAAGGCAAAGCCTTACAAGGTCGGCGATTTCGATGGGCTCTACATGACAGTCACGCCAACCGGCTCGCGGCTCTGGCACATGAAGTATCGCGTTGCAGGGCGTGAGAAACGCATGTCTTTCGGTGCCTATGCGTCTTGCTGCTCTTGGCGGAGGGTGGGCCACGTTCCCCCGATGAGTGTTGACATCAGGCATGCCGTCGAGTGCATCGTTGGGTCGATTGGCGCAGCAATTTAGATCGCAAAACGCTCTATGCGATCGGCGAGCGGCCAGCACACCAAGGAGATCTTTCGTGACCACTTTCGAAGCAGACCCAAGCGTTCGGGCCGAGCTTGCACCGACAGGCATTCTTCGCGCAGGCATCAACACCGGTAACTTCCTTCTGGTGACGGATCGCGCGGAAAATGGCGATCCTGTGGGCGTATCACCGGATGTCGCCGCTGAAATCGCGCGCCGCCTTGGTGTTGCGCTCAAGATGATCCCATATGCTGACCCCGGGAGTCTGGCCGACGCGGCAGAGCGCGGCGAATGGGACATCGGAAATATCGGCGCCGAGCCCCAGCGCGCGCGGACAATCACATTCACTCCCGCCTATTGCGAGATTGAAGCGACCTACCTCGTTCCAGCAGGGTCTTCGATCCGCTCGATCGAAGATGTGGATCGTCCCGGTGTTCGCATCGCGACCAAGGGGCGCGCGGCCTACGGATTATGGCTAGAGAACAACCTCCGCCATGCCGAGCTTCTTCGAACAGACACGATAGACGGTTCGTTTGAGGTCTTTGTCGAACAGGAACTCGATGCTTTGGCCGGGCTCAAGCCGCGATTGCTGCAAGACGTCGAGCGCCTTCCCGGAGCACGCATTCTGGAAGGGCAGTTCAGCGCGGTCCAGCAGGCAGTCGGAACACCGCGCCACAACGCCCATGCAGCAGCTTGGTTGGCCGGTGTGGTTGAAGATTTCAAGTCATCTGGCTTCATTGCGCAGCTGATTGAAAAGCACCGCGTGCAAGGCCTGACTGTGGCGCCCCCGGCCTGAGTGCCTATCGCGAAGATTGCTGGTCATAGGCTTGATTTGGGCTCGCAGCTGCGCTGTCAGAGCGGATCAGCTTGACATCGCAGAGACAGCAAAAGGCGTACGGCTAGGGGCATTTTTGGGGGCGCCGAAAAATGTCGAAATTTTAATATTATCAATTCAACATCTTATACCCTAGACCCCAATCCCTTCAGCGCAACATTCCTCTCTCCGAAATCATCCGGTGATGTCAAAAACCGGCTTTCCGTCAAGCGGGTGCCGATCCGTCGCGATGCGCCTTGGGGCGCTGCGGACTAGCGTGTCAGCTCGATGACCGGACCGCCTGCGGCCTGTGCGTCGGCGGGGTCATGTGTGACCATCAGCACCGGGATGGCGCGGCTGAGGATATGCGCGAAGGTGAATGCGCGCAGGTCGTCGCGCAGGGTGGCGTCGAGCTTGGAAAAGGGCTCATCAAGCAAAAGGGCGCGGGGTTCTGCGAGAAGCGTGCGCATGAGTGCCGCGCGCGAGCGTTGCCCGCCCGATAGCGTCGCCGGATCGCGATCATAAAGGCCGCAGAGCCCCGCCCGTGTGAGCGCCGCCTCGACCGCCGCGCGCCGCGCTGCACGCCCTCGGACGCTGCGGGCCAGCCCAAAGGCAAGATTGTCGCCCACAGACAGATGCGGAAACAACACTGCATCTTGGAACATCAGCCCCACCCGCCGCGCTTCGGGCGGTAGGGGGGTGATGTCGATCCCATCGAGGTGGATGCGCCCCGACAGGGTGAAACCATGCGCCAGATGTCCGCCGATCGCGTCGAGCAAGGTAGATTTGCCGATACCCGAGGGGCCCATGACGGTGGCCACTTGACCCGGCTGCACCGTCAATGTGATGGGCGGAAAAAGCGCGCCACCCGCCTTTGCCGTCACACTCACCGCATGCAGGCACAGCGTCATGTCGCATGCCCCGGCAAAAGGGTCCGGCGGTTGCGATGCAGCAGCGCGGGGATCAGGAAGGCCGCACCATAGGCCGCGAAGGGCAGCGCGGTCTGGAGCGTCGCATAGACCCCGGTCACCCGCCGATCCGAGGAAGAGGAGAGCGTCACCGCTTCGGTCGTGAGGGTGGCGATCCGCCCTGCCCCCATGAACAGCGTCGGCAGGTACTGCGCGACGGACACGGCGATGCCGATGGCCGCCGCCGTCAGGATCGGGGTCAACAGCACGGGCAACTTGATGGTGAACAACCGCCGCCACGGCCCCGCACCCAGCGCACCCGCCGCACGCCCAAGCCGCGGGTCCAGCGCGCGCCAAGGATCGGAGAGCGCGATCATCACATAGGGAAAGACGAACAGCGCCTGCGCCCAGATCACGGCCAGGTACCCGCCCGTCAGCCCAAGCCGCAAGAACAGCACGTTCAGCCCGAACAAGAAGCCAATCTGGGGCACCAGAAGCGGAAGATAGATCAGCGCTTCGGCCCAGCCCGCGCGCCCGCGCCTTGCGCGGTCTTCGCCTTCGAGCCAAGCGATGGCCAGCGTCAACGACAGCGCGGTGGTGGCCATGGCCAAGATCAGCGTATTGCCCAGCGCCGCGGCCCAGCCGCCGCCTTGGATCGACCATGCGCGCAGAGACCAGCTTTCGGGCCAGACACCGGGCCAAGGCCAGCGCCACGCCAGCGACCAGACAAGCAAGGACATCATCGCCAGCGCCCCCGCTGCAAACAGCAAGACCGCCAAGCCCGTGGCCACCCATAGACCCGGTTCCACCGACGACCCTCGGCCGCCGCGCCGCACCCACCAGCACCCGATCGCGCGCCCGGCCCGTTCCAGCACCCACAACAGCGCAAAGGCCGCCGCAACAAGCATCGCCTGCAACAGCGCACCCGCCGAAGCGGGCAACAACAGCCCGATATCGGGCGCCGTGAACAGGCGCAAAAGCAGCACCGCCAAGGTCGGCGGATGAGATGGGCCCAAGATCAACGCCATATCGACGACCGACAGTGAATAGGCCAAGACCACCATCACCGGCAGCCGCATCAGCGGCCAAAGCTGCGGCATGATCACCTTGATCCAGACGATACTGCGCCCATAGCCCAGCGACCGGCCCGCCGCGAGATGCTGGCGCACGGGGATCTGGCTGAGCGCCGAGAGCATCACGAGCAAAAGAAACGGCACCTCCTTGACCATCAACCCAAGGATCAGCGCCACCCCGCCCGGATCATTCACACTGGCCCAAAGCGGCGGTCGGTCCCAGCCCATGAGCGGCGCAAAGGCGCGCGCGATCCAGCCAGATGGCGATAACAAAAAGACCAGACCGATCGCCATCGCCGCATGGGGCGCCGCGAGAAACGGGGTCAAAAGCCGCCCACTGGCCCGCTGTGAGATCCGCCCATGCATCACCACGCAAACGCCGATGGCCAGCAGCAGCGACAGCACGCTGGACAAAAGCCCGGTGACAAGCGTCAGCCGCAAAGCCGAGACAAAGCCCGGCAGCGCGATCAGATCAAGAACCGGGCCGAAGGAAAGATCGGTCGCGCCGATGGCGGGCAGCATACCTGCCCCGGCACGTGCCGTTTGCCACAGCCCAGCCGCGATAGGCAGCACTAGCCCAAGGGCAACCGTGACCAACACGCCAGCCCGCAGCCCACGCCCATCGGCAAAAGCGGCCTTCACCTTGTGTAGCGCCTTGCCCATTCCTCGGTCAGGCGGGTCATCCAGCTTGCATGCGGTTCAGGCAAGGTGGGGCCCAGATCCTCGAGGCTTGGCAAGGCAGGCGCAGTCGGCAGCGCATCGAAAGCCGCACGCGCCGCATCATCGAGCCGCGCAGGATCGAGGACCGAGAAAGACCCCAGAACCTCGATATTCTGCATATGCGCCTGCACCATGGGGTCGAGCAGGAAATTCGCCACGACCTGTGCGCCGGCGGCGTTGGCGGCATTGTAGGGGATGGCAACGAAGCTGATATTGCCGATCGTGCCACCCTCGGGCACGAAAACGCGCGCGGTCTCGGGCAAAAGGCCCTGCGCAATGGCCGCAGCGGTCGAGGCCGGATCAAACGACATCCCGATATCGATCTCGCCATCATTCAGCAATTGTTGCTGCACACTCTCATTCTCGGGAAAGGTTTCGCCTCCGCGCCACAGGTTCGGGCGCAGCGCGTCATACCACGCCCAAAGCGGCGCGGTCTGCTGGGCAAAGCTGGCATCGCTGGCCGGCTCCAGAAGCACCGCGCGATCGGGGGCCAGCTCGATCAATGCTTGCTTGAGAAAGGTGGCACCCATGAAGTTCGACGGGTCGGGATGGGTGACGCGGCCCGGATTGGCCGCGGCCCAATCGACGAAAGCCGCCATGTCGCGCGGCGGCGCATCGACCTGCGCACTGTCATAGTTGAACACGAAACGCGCCAAGCGCCACGGGCTTTCCATCCCCTCGACCGGCACGGTGAAATCCAATGCCGCGGGGGCGGGCGGCACAAGATCGACGAACTGAGAATTAGGCAGGTCGTCGACAAAGGGGCCGAACAATAGCCCCTGCTCCTTCATCGCAAGGAAATTCGGCCCGTTGATCCAGATAAGGTCAACCGACCCGCCGCTATCGCGCCCCGCGGCCCGTTCCGAGACCACCCTGATCACCGCCTCGGCGGTGTCGGTCAGGCGTACATGGCTGATGGCCACGCCGTAACGCTCTTCGGTCTGCGCGCCCACCCAATCAATGAAGGCATTGGTCCGCGCATCCCCGCCCCAAGCGTTCCAAAAGACCGTCTGGCCGCGCGCGGCATCGCGCGTCGCCTGCCAATCGGCCATGGCCGGGGCAGCGGAGAGCGTCGCAAGGATCGAGAGGGTGGAAATAAGGCGCATGACTGGTCCATTTCTTTCAGGGTGGTACTGATACGACTTCTACGCAAAGCCGTCACTACGGCGGTGGTCGGTTTTCTGGCCGCCATGACCACGGCCATACTTGCGCTGCCGTCACCTTGCGGGCGATTTGCGCGCATGAAACGGTAGCCGCAGCGACAGGAGGCATCTAGCTGAAAGATCGCAAGGATGCGCCAAATTCTGGCTGACGCTTCATCAAAGGACCGTGAGCTGCGCCTGTGATCGGACCTGCCGTGTGCGATGGTTGCGCGCTTTGTCGCGATACGCCGCCATGCCGTGGCGATGCGGAAAAACCCGAGGGGCGGGCGGCCCTGCGACCCGATCCGAACCATCCCACGCCGCGCCAACACGGGCTTGCGACATGCCCGGGGTGCGAAGCCATTGCGACCGGACCCCGCGAAGCTTTTGGGACAGGTGCAAGAAAGCTTGTTTCATGGGGGCTCTTTGGTGACCCCGACAGGATTCGAACCTGTAACCTATCCCTTAGGAGGGGATTGCTCTATCCATTTGAGCCACGGGGCCAGCCGTGGGTGTTGTCGGTCATTCGGACGAAACGGGCAACCCGGAATTGCGTCGTGGCACTTGCGGGCTTAGGCTACGACACCTATCACGGCGGTAACAGCCGCACCCATGCAGGATTGGCCCATTGCGCGGACGCAACCCATTCGATGGCAAACCCCAGATGACGCTGCGCGATGTGGCCGAAGCTGCGGGCGTGTCCGAAATGACGGTGAGCCGTGTTTTGCGCAACCGGGGCGATGTGTCGGGCGCAACGCGCGACCGGGTGCATATCGCGGCACGCAAGCTGGGCTATGTGCCCAACAAGATCGCGGGGGCCTTGGCCTCGAACCGGGTCAACCTTGTCGGCGTGGTCATTCCGTCGCTGTCGAACATGGTCTTTCCCGATGTGCTTTCGGGCATCAGCGAGGTGTTGGACGAAACGCCTTTGCAGCCGGTCATCGGGACGTCGAAATACGACGATGATCTCGAAGAAAAGGTCATCTATGAAATGCTCAGCTGGCGGCCCTCGGGGTTGATCGTGGCGGGGCTCGAACATAGCGATGCCGCCCGCGCGATGATGGCCAATGCCGGCATCCCCGTGGTCGAGGTGATGGATGTCGATGGCGACCCGGTCGCGGCCTGCGTCGGCATCAGCCACCATGAAGCCGGACGCAAGATGGCCCGAGAGATCGCCCAACGCGGCTATCGCCGGATCGGCTATTGCGGCTCATCCTCCATCGCCGATCATCGGGCACAAAAACGGCGTCAGGGTTTTGTCGCGGGGCTGGCCGAGACAGGGCTGCAACTGACCGATAGCTGCCTTTACGCGGGTACCTCGGGGTTCGGCACCGGGCGGGCGATGACCGCCGAGATCATGACACGGACACCCGACCTCGATTTCCTCTATTTCAACAGCGATATCAACGCGGCGGGCGGGCTGCTTTACTGTCTGGAACAGGGGATGGATATCCCCGGCCAGATCGGGCTTGCAGGCTTCAACTCCTTCGAGGTGCTGGACGGTCTGCCGATGCGGATCGCCACGATGGACAGCCAACGCCACGAGATCGGACGCCGCGCGGCGGAATTGATCGCGGCCAATGAGTTGACCGATGCGGTGATCACGCTCGATCCGGTGTTTTTGCCCGGCGATACCGTGCGCGGGTAAGAAACGTCCTCAACACTCAGGCAGGTTGACGGCCAGCCCGCCAAGGCTGGTTTCCTTGTATTTCATCGACATGTCGCGGCCGGTCTGGCGCATCGCCTCGATGCAGTTATCCAGCGGCATGAAATGCGTGCCATCACCGCGTAGCGCGAGGGATGCCGCCGAGACCGCCTTGATCGCGCCCAGACCGTTCCGCTCGATGCAAGGCACCTGGACCAGCCCGCCCACCGGGTCGCAGGTCATGCCAAGGTGATGCTCGAGTGCGATCTCGGCGGCGTTCTCAACCTGTTCATTGGTGCCGCCCAAGGCCGCGCATAGCCCGGCAGCGGCCATTGCGCTGGCCGATCCGACCTCGCCCTGACAGCCGACCTCGGCGCCGGAAATGCTGGCGCGGTGCTTGATCAGCCCGCCGATGGCGGCGGCTGTCATGAGAAATATCTCGCGCCCTGCATCCGTGGCACCGATGCAATGGTCGCGGTAATAGCGCAGCACGGCGGGCACCACACCCGCCGCCCCGTTGGTGGGCGAGGTCACGACACGGCCACCGGCGGCGTTTTCCTCGTTGACCGCCATGGCATAGACCGACAGCCAATCGGTGATGGTATGCGGTTGCGCAAGGTTCGAGCCGCGCTCGGCCACAAGCTGTTCATGGATCGCCTTGGCGCGGCGTTTCACGCGCAGACCGCCGGGCAATTCGCCATCGACCCTGAGGCCACGGTCGATGCAGTCATCCATCGCTTGCGCGACGGCGTCGAGCTTGGCCTTGACCGTGGCGCGCGGCGCATGGGCGGTTTCATTGGCCCATTTCATCGCCGCGATGGATTTGCCCGCAGTCGCCCCCATCGCCAGCATCTCGGCCGCCGACGAGAAAGGATAAGGGTAGCCGCCCGGCGTATCGGCCGACACGCCACCTTGTGCGGCACTTTCCAACTCGCGCGCGGTGGCGACAAAACCGCCGCCGATGGAATAATAGGTTTCTTCCAGATAAAGCCGCCCCGCCGTGTCATAGGCGCGCAAAATCATGCCATTGGCATGACCCGGCAGGGGCGGGCCATAGTCGAAGACCAGATCACGGTCGGGATGGAAGCGCAGCGGCGGCAGACCCGGTGGCGTGACCATGCCATCGGCGCGGACCGTGGCCTCGATCACCTCGGCACGGTCCGGGTCGAGCGTGGCGGGCACGAAGCCCGCGAACCCCAAGATCACCGCCCGGTCTGTGGCGTGCCCCTTGCCGGTAAAGGCGAGTGAGCCATGCAGACTGGCGCCCAAAGCGGCCAGATCGCCCGCGCCCGGTTCTTTCTCGCGGCCCGAACGCAAATCATCCAAGAACCGCGCAGCCGCTGTCATCGGCCCCATCGTGTGGGACGAGGACGGGCCGACGCCGATCTTGAAGATGTCGAAGACGCTGAGAAACATGAGGTGAAGCTAAGCCATCTTGGCTTGTTTCCAAGGCGGAAAGCGACGGGGGTTGCTTGGAATACGACCGCGCGCGATGGGGGCGCACCCGGTTCAGATCGCGATGAGGCATCTGGTTTTTAAACCGCCCTCCAGACGAAAGAGAATGATTTCTGGCAATTTCGAACGAGAAAATATCCTTTGACAGGATGTCAATTTCAATTTGATCGGGCATTGAGGCGAATTGCGGTTGATACCCACCATACCAATTCATGATATCGCCGCAATTGCATGAAGGTTTCGCGATGTTTCGCACTCACGCAATTGAGCGTGAACGATTGGATCAATGCGGAACCGGGAATTCCATGCAACGTTCAAACACTTATCGCCACAGGGCGCATATGAAGCGCTTTGCAAGGCAGCATGCGAATGATCAATTGCCACACCAAGCGCGATCGGCATGTGATTGGCCAGTAGATCGGCGATGCACCAAAAGAAAAGGGGTGAGCCGAAGCCCACCCCAATCCTGTTTCCAATCCTGGCTAGGATTAGAACGAGAAGCGAACGCCAACGAAGGACGATTCAGCCGCATTCACGCCACCGGCGAGCGAAGCGCCCGTGCCGAGAGCGTAGGAGAAGGTTGCTTCCCAAGCCGACTCTTCGTCGGTGGCGTAGCCGAGCGAGATGCCGCCCAATTCTGCGCCAACGCTGAGATCCCAGTCGTCGTTGGTGTCAGCGGATACGCTGGCCGACATGCCGTTTGCGGCATATGCCAGGCCGACCTTGGTGATCGCGTCGCCAACATCACCAGCCTTATACTCGAGCGAAGCAGTGATCGCGTCCATAGCATAGCTTGCGTTCAGCTTGGCACCTGCGTCAGCACCCGTACCGTCGTTGCCGGTGATCGATGCGCTCAGACCA
>NZ_CBFIIK010000012.1:0-12002 GCF_965662675.1 Roseicyclus sp.
GGCTGCGCGTCATCCGCTATGACAAGCGCGGTCATGGGCTGTCGAGTTGCCCGCCCGCCCCTTACGCCATGGGCGCGTTGATCCATGATGCTGAGCGGCTACTCGACACATTGGGCGTGCGCGATTGCGTTTTCGTTGGTCTTTCCATCGGCGGCATGATCGCCCAAGGACTGGCCGCCAAGCGGCTTGACCTGATCCGTGCGGTGGTCTTGTCGAACACCGCCCCCAAGATCGGCACCCGCGCCATGTGGGAGGAACGCATCGCGATGGTCGAGACCCAAGGTCTGGCCGCGATGTCGGATGCGATCATGACGCGCTGGTTCTCGAAGCCCTTCCGCGAGAGCCCAGCGGTGACCCCGTGGCGGCGCATGGTCGAAACCACCCCGCCCGCGGGCTATGCGGGCTGCTCGGCGGCGATCGCGGGCAGTGATTTCTACGCCAGCACCGCCAAGCTGCGCCTGCCCGCGCTGGTGATCGCGGGGTCCGAGGATGGATCGACGCCGCCCGATCTGTTGCAGGAATTGGCCGCACTGATCCCCGGCGCGCGCTACGCGCTGATCCGGGGCGCGGGGCATCTGCCTTGCGTCGAGAAGCCCGAGGAATTCGCAGGGCATCTCAACAGCTTCCTGCGTGATATCGGCCATGCCGAGGGCGCGGCATGAGTGCCAGCCCGTTTGACAGCCTGATCCATGCGCGCCTGTTCGGCGATGCAGAGCTTGCGCGGCTTTTCTCAGACACCGCCGAGGTCCGCGCGATGATGCTGGTTCTGGGCGCGCTGGCATCGGTGCAGGGGAAAGCGGGGGTGATCCCCGAAATCTCGGGCGCATTTCTGCAGCGCGCCGCGATGGAAATCCAGATCGACCCAAGCGGATTGGCCCAAAGCGTCGGCGAGAACGGCGTGAGCGTACCGGGGTTGGTCGCCGCAATGCGCAAGGCGATCGAGGCACCCGAACATGCGGCCTACCTGCATTGGGGGGCCACCAGTCAGGATATTCAGGATACCGGCCTGATGCTGCGCGCCCGTCAGGCGCTGGCACTGATCGAGGCGCGGCTTGTGCGGGCGCTCGGCGCACTGGCCGATCTGGCCGAGGCAGAAGCCGAAACGCCGATGGCCGCCCGCACCTATGGGCAGGTGGCGGTGCCGTCGTCCTTTGGCGCGCTGGTGGCTGCTTGGGGCTGGTCCGTCATCGCCGCGCTGGAGCGGCTGCGCGCGCTTTCGCCAAAGCTGGCCGTATCGCTCAGCGGTGCGGGCGGCACAGGCACGATGCTTGGCCCTGATCCGGCGGCGATCCGCGCGGGGTTGGCACAGGCCCTAGGTCTCACCGACCCCGGGCGCAGTTGGCATGCCGAGCGCGGGCTGATCACGGAACTGGCGCAAACCTGCCTTGCGGTCACGGGTGCAGGGGCCAAACCCGGCGCTGATCTGTTGATCCTGACGCGCTCGGATGTGGGCGAGGTGCGGCTGTCGGGCGGTGGCGCCTCCTCCACCATGCCGCAAAAGGAAAACCCGGTGGCCCCAAGCGTGTTGGTCGCGCTGGCCCGCTTCGGCACGGCACAGGGGTCAACCCTCGCAGCCCCCGCTCATGCCGAGGCGCGCGATGGCGCGGCGTGGTTCACCGAATGGCTGATGCTGCCGGGTCTGGTGATGGCCGCGGGCAAATCGGCGGCGCTTTTGGCCGAGATCGCCGCCCAGATCACCGCCGACCGCGCCACTATGGCCGCGCGCCTTGCCGACACCTTGGGGCTGATCCATGCGGAAACCCTGAGCTTCGCCTTGGCAGGGATCATGCCCCGCCCCGAAGCACAGGCCGAGGTGAAACGGCTGGCGCTTGCCGCCAAGGCCAACGCCACCCCCCTGCCCGATCTGGTGGCCGCCGCCCATCCCACGCTGGCCCTGCCACCGCTCGCCGGGCGCGCGACCCTTGGCACCGCCCCCGATGAGGCGCGCGCCTTTGCCAAGGCGGCCCGCGCGATGGCGGATGGACAAGGGTAAAGTGTCAATCTAGATTGACACCCACCTGACCCGACGAAAGACCATCATGGCCCCCCGGCGCCTGCCTGTCCTTTTCATCATGATCACAGTCACGATTGATGCGATGGGAATCGGATTGATCCTGCCTGTGATGCCCGATCTGATCCGCGAAGTGCGCGGCGCATCCCTTGCGGACGCCGCACTTTGGGGCGGCATGCTCTCGGCGGTCTATGCGGTGATGCAGTTCGGCTTTTCGCCGCTCATCGGCAACCTCTCCGACCGCTTCGGGCGACGGCCCATTTTGCTAGTTTCGATGGGGGTTCTTGCGCTCGACTACGTCGTGATGGCGGTGGCGGGCACGATCTGGCTTTTGTTTGCGGGGCGCATCGTGGCTGGCATTGCGGCGGCCACCCATTCGACGGCGCTGGCCTATATGGCCGACATCACCGATGGCTCGAAGAGGGCGCAGAATTTCGGTTTGATTTCAGCGGGTTTTGGGATGGGCTTCATCCTTGGACCGGTGATCGGAGGGCTTTTGGGCGGGCTTGATCCGCGCGCGCCTTTTGTGGCGGCAGCCTGCCTTGCGGCGGCCAATTTCGCCTTTGGCTGGTTCGTCTTGCCCGAAAGCCTGCCGCATGAGCGCCGCCGCGCCTTTGACTGGCGCCGCGCCAACCCGGCGGGGGCGCTGAAATCGGTGCGCAAACTGCCCGGCGTGGGCCCGTTGTTGGCGGTGATGCTGGCCTACCAGATCGCCAATTTCACCTATCCGGCGGTCTGGGCCTATTACATCCAAGGTGCCTTTGGCTGGGACACCCATATGGTGGGGCTGTCCTTGGCTGCTTACGGCGTGGCGATCGCCGTGGTCCAAGGCGGGCTGATCCGCGCCATCCTGCCCCGTCTGGGCGAGGGGCGCGCGGTCTTCTGGGGCCTGATCCTGAACACCGCCTGCCTTTTGGCCTATGGGATAGCGACCCAAGGTTGGATGATCTGGATCTTGATCCCGATCTCGGCGGTGGGCGCGATCGTGGCGCCCGCGATGCAAGGCGTGATGAGCCGCGCCGCGGGGCCCGAGCAACAAGGCGAATTGCAAGGCGTGCTCTCCTCCATCGCTGCGCTCTCGATGATCTTGTCGCCGCTGATGATGACACAGGCCTTTTTCTGGTTCACGCGAGAGGGGGCCGATCCCCGCCTGCCCGGCGCGCCGTTCTTGCTGGGAGCGGTTTTGATGGCGGGCGCGCTTGCAATCTACATGGGCACAAGGCCCCGCGCCGCACCTTCCCCCGGCGCGGCAGAGTAACAGGCCCGCGCCTTCATCTTTCCAAAAATACGCAGATCCCCACGGCTCAATCCGCGCGCCATGGGGCAAAGGTCAACCGCCAGCAAGGATCGCCGCATAGGCGCCCGGATCGGCATTGCCGCCGGAAAGCGTGCAGATCACCGGGCCGTCGGCCAATTCGGCACCATGAAAGAGCGCCGCCGCCAGCGCCACCGCACCCCCCGGTTCCACCACCAGCTTGAGCCGGGAGGCCGCCAGCCGCATCGCCTCGCGCACCTCATCCTCGGTCACGACGATGCCGGGGCTGCACAGCCGCTTGATGATCGGAAAGGTCAAAACCCCCGGCATCGGCGTCAGGATCGCGTCGCAAAACCCGGCCTCGGGGCGGCCATGGCCGGTGCGCTCGCCTGCCGCCAAGGACCGCGCGGTGTCGTCGAAACCCTCGGGCTCGACCGGCCGGACGCCAAGACCGGGCGCATGCGCCGCGAGCGCCAATGCGATCCCCGCGGTCAGGCCACCACCGCCGCAACAGGTCAACACCGTGCCAGCCATGATGCCCAGCGCGGATGTTTGCGCTGCGATCTCCAACCCACAGGTGCCTTGGCCCGCAATCACCTGCACATCGTCGAAGGGTTTGATCAGAGACATGCCGCGCTCTTCCTGCACGCGCGCGCCGATCTCTTCACGCTTCTCGCCGCCGGCGCGATCGTAAAGGATCACCTCGGCGCCTAGCGCGCGGGTGTTCTCGATCTTCAGCGCGGGCGCATCGCGTGGCATGATGATGATGGACGGCACGCCATGCAAAGCGGCGGCATATGCCACGCCTTGGGCATGATTGCCTGAGGAAAAGGCCAAGACACCCTTGGCGCGTTCTTCGGGCGCAAGCGCCGAAACCGCCGACCAGCCGCCCCGGAACTTGAAGCTGCCCGTGTGCTGCAACACCTCGGCCTTGGCGAAAACCTTGCGGCCCGCGATCTCGTCGAGAAAGGGCGAGGACAAAAGCGGGGTCTCGCGCACCACGCCCTTGGCGCGGGTTTGGGCTGCTTCGATCAAGGTGATATCGGTCATAGGGTGCGCTCCAGCACGGTTTCGATCACGGCCAAGACCGGGGGTTCATCCAAGAAGGGAACATGGCCGCGATCCTGCAGTTCGGCATATTCCATGTCGGGGCGGCGACGGTACATTTCGCCCGCTGTTTCCGCCGACAAGATGTTCGATCCCGCCCCCCGGATCAGGCCCAAGGGCGCACCCGCCAGCGCGTCGAACAAGGGCCAGAGGTCGGGGGCGACGGCACCCGGCGCAAAGGCAGGCGCCACCGCCTCGCGTAGCTTTGGGTCGTAGCGGTTGACAAGCTGCCCCCCCTCTTCGCGGTAGATACGGCGGGCAAGGGCGGCCCAGTTTTCCGCAGGCACATCACGGAATGCAGGCGCGTAATGGCGCGGTAGGGCGGCGGCGGCCTCGGCCAAGGTGCGGAACTTGGGCGGTTTGCCAAGGTAATCCATGATATAGGCCAGCCCCTCGGGCATAATCTCGGGGCCGATATCGTTGAAGATGACACCCGCAATGCGGGGCCGCGCGATGGCCGCCAGCACAAGCGCCACCAACCCGCCGCGCGAGGTGCCAAGGATCGTCACCCGATCAAGCCCGAGATGGTCGAGCAGCGCGATGACATCGCCCGCCTCGACTGGCACCTGATAGGTCGCCGGATCGCCCCAATCCGACGCGCCGCGCCCGCGAAAATCCATGCGGATGACCTGCGCGCGATGGCCAAAGGCCTCACAGATCGGCTCGAAATCCTCCATGTTGCGCGTCAGACCCGGCAGGCAAAGCAGCGGAAGCCCCTCGCCGGTCACATCATAGGCAAGGCGCAAACCATCCGCTGTGGTGAAATGTTCCATTCTCAAATCCCCAAATGGGCGGGAACCGCCGTCAAATCCCGCGCGATACGGTCGGGGCGGCCCGGCATGCGGTCGACCGGGTCGCCCGCGCGGTTGATCCAGATCGTCTGGAACCCATAGGCCGCGGCCCCCGCGATGTCCCAACCATTGGACGAGACGAAAAGCACCTGATCGGGCGTCGTGCCGAAACGCGCGCCGACCAGATCATAGACCGAAGGATGCGGTTTGAAGCGGGCCACATCCTCGACGCTCAGCACATCGTCGAGCAGATCGCCGAGCGCGGCCGAGGTGACGGCGGCGGCCAGCATATCGGGGCTGCCATTGGACAGGATCGCGGCTGAGATGCCCGCTTTTTTGAGCGCAGCCAGCACCCCCGCCGCCTCTGGGTAGGCGGGCAGGGTCAGGTAAAGATCCAGAAGCTGAGCGCGTAATGGGGGGTCTTGATGGCCCGCACGCTCGAGTGCCCAATCAAGCCCGTCCTGCGTCACTTGCCAGAAATCGCAATGCGCCCCCGTCAGCGTGCGCAGCCATGTGTATTGCAACTGCTTGGCGCGCCAATCGGCGGCGATCTGTTCCCAAATGCCGGCGAAAGCCCCCTGCCCCGGCATCGCGGCGACAGCACGGGCGGCGGCGTTGACATCGAAGAGCGTGCCATAGGCATCGAAGATACAGGTCGTGATCTGGCCCATCCGGTCCCCCCATAGGCGTGGTCGCGACACTGGCATGGCTGGGCGGCGGCGGCAATTGCTACCCGCGCGGGTTTCATCCACGGGTCCGTTGCCCTAAGGTGGCACCCGAGACGCGGCCATGCAGGGCATGTCGCAAAACATGATACAAGACAGGAAGGCCAAGACCATGACCCAAGCCACCGCAGGCTGCACCGTATCGATCCATTACACAGGCACGCTCGATGACGGCAGCATGTTCGACAGCTCCGAAGGGCGTGATCCCCTGACCTTCCAGATGGGCGAGGGCCAGATCATCCAAGGTCTGGAAGCCGCATTGGAAGGCATGGCAGTAGGTGAGTCCAAGACCGTGACCATTCCCGCCGAACAGGCCTATGGGCCGCGTCATGAAGAGGCGGTGCAAGATGTGCCGCGCGAGATGATCCCCGATCACATCCCGCTTGATACCGGCACGGCGCTTCAGATGCAGACGCCAAACGGCTCCATGATGCCGGTGACGGTGACGGCGGTGACCGATGAGACCGTGACGCTCGACGCCAATCACCCGCTGGCGGGCAAGGCGCTGACCTTTGCGGTCGAGGTGGTGAGCGTCGCCTGAAGTTCTGCGAGAAAATGGGCGTGGTGCCGGGCTGAAGCCCGGCCCACGGCCTCTATCTTACATGTTCTCGGGCTGCATCATGCCCAGGACATGGTAGCCACCATCGACGGTAACGATCTCGCCGGTGGTGCAGGCCCCGTAGTCGGAGGCGAGATAGACCGCCGTGCCGCCGATCGCCTCGAGCGTGGCATTGGCGCGCAGCGGCGCGTTTGCCTCGGTCGTCTTGAAGGTCTTGCGCGCGCCGCCGATGGCCGCACCGGCGAGCGTTTTCATCGGGCCGGGGCTGATCGCGTTGACGCGGATCTGTTGCGGGCCGAGGTCGTTAGCGAGGTAGCGGACGGAGCTTTCAAGCGCCGCCTTGGCTACGCCCATCACGTTGTAGAAGGGCGTCACGCGGTTCGAGCCCTGATAGGTCAGCGTGATGAGCGAGCCGCCATCGGGCATCAGTTCCGAGGCGCGGCGGGCGACATCGATAAAGGAAAAACAGCTGATCGTCAGCGAGTTGCGGAAATTCTCGCGGCTGGTGTTGATGAAACGGCCCGTCAACTCGTTCTTGTCCGAAAAGGCGATCGCATGGACGAGGAAATCGATCTTGTCCCAGCGAGCCTTGAGGGCGGCGAAAGCGGCATCAAGGCTTGCGTCATCCATCACATCGACATCAACCAGAAAATCCGAACCGACCGAGGCCGCCAGCGGCTCGACCCGTTTACCAAAGGCTTCGCCCTGATAGGAAAAGGCCAGCTCCGCCCCTTCCGCGGCCAGCGCCGATGCGATGCCCCATGCGATCGAGCGGTCGTTGGCGACCCCCATCACAAGCCCGCGCTTGCCCGTCATCAACTGTGCCATGATCGTTACCCGTGATAGCGGCTGAGAAGCATCGAACCGTTGGTGCCGCCGAAGCCGAAGGAATTGGTCATCACCGTGTCGAGGCCCGCCTTCTCGCGCGGGGCTGTGGCGATTTCCGCCGGTGCCAGCGCGGGATCGAGATGTTCGACATTGATCGAAGGCGCGATGAAATCGCCTTGCAGCATCAAAAGGCAAAAGATCGCCTCCAGCGCGCCTGCGGCGCCCTGAGCGTGGCCGGTCATGGATTTGGTCGAAGATATCGGCGGGGTCGTGCCCTCACCGAAAACGCGGCGCACGGCCTGCACCTCGCCCACATCGCCGACGGGCGTCGAGGTGCCATGGGCGTTGATGTAATCGACGCGGCGGCCCGTGGGCAGGGTTTGGAGTGCAAGACGCATCGCGCGCTCGCCGCCCTCACCGCTTGGCGCGACCATGTCATGCCCGTCGGAGGTGGCGGCGAAACCCGTGACCTCGGCCAAGATATTTGCGCCGCGCGCCAGCGCGTGATCGAGCGCCTCGAGCACAACGATGCCGCCGCCGCCCGCGATCACGAAACCATCGCGTCCCGCATCGAAGGCACGCGATGCCTTTTGCGGCGTGTCATTGTATTTCGAGGACATCGCGCCCATCGCGTCGAAGAGGCACGAGAGCGTCCAGTCAAGCTCTTCGGCGCCGCCTGCGAACATCACATCTTGCTTGCCCAGCATGATCTGTTCGGCCGCCGCCCCGATGCAGTGGAGCGAGGTCGAGCACGCCGAAGTGATGGAATAGTTGATGCCCTTGATCTTGTAGGCGGTGGCAAGGTTGGCGCTGATCGTGGAGGACATGCATTTCGGCACGGCGAAGGGGCCGATGCGCTTTGTCGCGCCGCTGGCCAGCACAGATTGATGGGCGGCGAACATGGCAGAGGTGGAAGGCCCGCCAGAGCCCGCGATCAGCCCCGTGCGTTCATTGACGATCTGATCCTCGGTCAGCCCCGCATGCGCGATGGCTTGGCCCATGGCGATATGGGCATAAGCCGCCCCCGGCCCCATGAAGCGCAGCGCGCGCTTGTCGATATGTTCGGAAGGGTCGATCTTGAGCGTACCCGCGATCTGACTGCGAAAGCCATGCTCGACCATATCCGCATGCGTCTCGATCCCCGAGCGGCCAGCGCGCAAGGACGCCTCCACCTCGGCGGCGGTATTTCCAATGGGCGAGACGATGCCCAATCCCGTGACGACGACGCGGCGCATGTGCGCGCTCTCCCTTTCCAAAGACGAAAACTGTGTAGGACAGCGGCCCTAATGGCGCAACCCAATAGCATGGCAGCCATTGGGCGTGCGCAGTGTCAGCTTTCGCTGAGCGCCACCTTCATGTCCTTGACCAGATAGATGGTTTCGCCATCGGCCTCCACCCTGCCATCGGCCACGCCCATGGTCAGGCGACGGGTCTGGATCGCCTTGGTGAAATCGACGTAATAGGTCAGCATGCGGCGATCCGGGCGCACCATCCCCGTCAGCTTCACCTCGCCCACGCCCAGCGCATAGCCCCGCCCCAGCCAGCCGCGCCAGCCAAGGTTGAAACCGGTCAACTGCCAAAGCCCATCAAGGCCAAGGCATCCGGGCATGATCGGGTTGCCGGGAAAGTGGCAATCGAAGAACCACAGATCGGGGGTGATGTCGAATTCGGCCACAACATGACCTTTGCCATGTTCGCCGCCATCCTCGGAAATCGACGTGATGCGGTCCATCATCAGCATCGGCGGGGCGGGCAGTTGGGCATTGCCCGGCCCGAACAATTCGCCGCGCGCACAGGCCAACAGTGCATCGCGATCAAAGGATGTCGGATAGTCTGCCATGTCCCCCCACAGGTATCTTTGCCGGCCCTCGCACCGGTCCGCCCGGTCTAGCACCCCGGCTTGGCGCCGCGCAAGGGCAAGGGCTTGGTCGCTTTGCGATTGAAACAGCCGGACAAAAGCCCCAATATATGTCTGTCTCGCTCAGGAAAGACCAACGCCATGACACCCGAAGCGCTGGAACGCGGAAAAGGCTGGCTCGCCCAGGCCGATCTCAGGCCGACACGCCAACGGCTGGCGCTCGCGGCGTTGTTGGTGGGCGACGGGCATAACCGCCATGTCACCGCAGAAGGGTTGCATGATGCGGTATTGTCGACGGGCGACCGTGTGTCTCTGGCAACGGTCTACAATACGCTCAAGGCGTTTTGCGATGCGGGGCTGATGCAAGAGGTTACCGTTGACGGATCGCGCAGCTATTTCGACACGCGCATGGACGACCATCCCCATTTCCATTTCGAGGATAGCGGCCATCTGATCGATGCTCCGGCGGCAGAGCTTCAGATCCGCACCCTGCCCGAAATTCCCGAAGGATACGAGATCGCCAAGCTCGATGTCGTGATCCGTCTGCGCAAGAAAGCCTGAGCGGATCGCATCATCGGTGCGTTTCGGCCTAGCCAAAGCTGGCCCGAGCCTGTAACGGCTCGGCCAACCCTAAAGATTCCCCAAAAAGGCGCCCCATGGACCTCCGCAATATTGCGATCATCGCGCATGTCGACCACGGCAAGACAACGCTCGTGGACAATCTTCTCAAGCAGTCCGGTGCGTTCCGCGACAACCAAGCCGTGGCCGAGCGCGCCATGGACAGCAACGATCTGGAACGCGAGCGCGGGATCACGATTTTCGCCAAGCCCACATCGGTAGAGTGGAAAGGCACGCGCATCAACATCGTCGACACCCCCGGCCACGCCGATTTCGGTGGTGAGGTCGAGCGCATCTTGTCGATGGTCGATGGTGTGGTGCTGTTGGTCGATGCCGCCGAAGGGCCGATGCCACAAACGAAATTCGTGACATCCAAGGCCTTGGCGCTGGGCCTGCGGCCGATCGTCGTGCTGAACAAGGTCGACAAGCCTGATGCCGAGCCCGACCGCGCGCTCGATGAGGTGTTCGATCTTTTCGCAGCGCTCGACGCAGACGAGGATCAGCTCGATTTCCCGCATATGTATGCCTCGGGCCGGTCGGGTTGGGCCGATCACACCCTGACAGGTCCGCGCAAAGATCTGCATGCGCTGTTCGACCTGATCGTGAATCATGTGCCGCGCCCACGCCAGATCGCGCGGCAAAACGAAGATTTCCGCATGTTGGCCACGACACTAGGCGCCGATCCCTTCGTGGGTCGTCTGTTGACGGGGCGGGTGGAGGCGGGCCGGCTCAAGGTCGGCCAGACGGTGCAGACACTCTCTCGCTTGGGCGAAAAGATCGAACAGTTCCGCGTGACCCGTATTCAGGCCTTTCGCGGGCTCAGCCAGCAAGACATCGAAGAGGCGCTGGCAGGTGACATCGTCAGCCTTGCGGGTATGACCAAATCGACAGTGGCCGATACGATCTGTGCGCTGGCCGTGGATGATCCGCTTCATGCCCAACCGATCGATCCGCCGACCATCACCGTCACCTTCGGCATCAATGACAGCCCGCTTGCCGGGCGCGATGGCAAGAAGGTGCAATCGCGCGTGATCCGCGAGCGGCTGCACAAAGAAGCCGAAAGCAATGTCGCGATCAAGATCAGCGACACACCCGGCGGCGAAGCCTTCGAGGTTGCCGGCCGCGGCGAATTGCAGATGGGCGTCTTGATCGAGAACATGCGCCGCGAGGGGTTCGAACTGTCGATTTCCCGCCCACAGGTGCTGTTTCGGGACATTGACGGCCTCAAACATGAGCCGGTCGAGGAAGTCACCATCGACGTCGATGATGAATACACCGGCGCGGTGATCGAAAAGATCACTGGCCCGCGCAAGGGTGAGTTGAAGGAAATGAAACCCGCCGGTGCGGGTAAGACCCGCATCATCGCGCAGGTGCCATCGCGCGGGTTGATCGGCTACCATGGCGAATTCCTGACCGATACGCGTGGCACAGGCGTGTTGAACCGCGTCTTCCACGCATGGGAACCCTTCAAGGGCCCAATCGAGGGCCGGCGTGCGGGTGTGCTGATCTCGATGGAAAACGGGGTGTCTGTAGCCTATGCGCTATGGAACCTCGAGGAACGCGGGCGCATGTTCATCGGCGCGCAGGAGCCGATCTACACCGGCATGATCATCGGCGAGCATTCCCGCGACAATGATCTCGAGGTCAACCCGCTCAAGGGCAAGAAGCTGACCAACGTGCGCGCCTCAGGCACCGATGAGGCCGTACGCCTGACCACGCCGATCACCATGACGCTGGAACAGGCCATCGCCTATATCGATGATGACGAGTTGGTCGAGGTGACGCCCAACGCGGTCCGCCTGCGCAAGCGCTTCCTTGACCCCCATGAGCGCAAGCGCCAGTCACGCGCTGGCTGATACTGGCTGAACATGAAAAAGCCCGCGCAACCAAAGGGTCACGCGGGCTTTTTCATGGCTCGAAGTTGATCGGCTGCGCCTTCACGCGCACCGCGCCAACCTTACGTTGTCGCGGTATGCGACCCGGCGCCCGGCAACAGGTGATCCATCCGCATCGCCGGTTGATCGCAACCCGCCTCACCCACGATACGCGCGGGAACGCCCGCCACCGTCTTGCAAGGCGGCACCGCTTCCAGCACCACCGACCCGGCGGCGATCCGCGAGCAGTTGCCGACACGGATATTTCCGAGCACCTTGGCACCCGCGCCGATCAAGACACCATCGCCGATCTTGGGGTGACGATCCTCGGTCTCCTTGCCGGTGCCCCCCAGTGTCACGGAATGCAGCATCGAGA
>NZ_CBFIIK010000012.1:12012-42699 GCF_965662675.1 Roseicyclus sp.
TGGGCATGGTCAATCATGATGCCTTGTCCGATGCGTGCAGCGGGGTGGATATCGACCCCGAACTCTTCAGAGACCCGCATCTGGATGAAATAGGCGAAATCGCGCCGGCCTTGCCGCCACAGCCAATGGCCGACGCGATAGGCTTGGACGGCCTGAAAGCCTTTGAAAAATAACAATGGCTGGATGTAGCGATGGCAAGCAGGATCGCGATCGAAAACGGCCATGATATCGGCACGTGCCGCTACACCAAGAACCGGATCGCTGGCATAGGCCTCGTCGGCGATTTCGCGCAAGAGCTGTTCGGACATCTCGCCCGACGCAAGCTTTTGCGCCATGCGATAGGCCAGTGCCTTTTCCAACGTGCCGTGATGCAGCACGCAGCCATGGATCATCCCGCCCAAAAGCGGCTCATCGGCCACGGCCTGTGCGGCCTCTTCCCGGATACGGCTCCAGACGGGATCGACCCCGGCCAGTTTGGGTTGCAGCTTTGCCATGACCATGACCTCCGATATGTCGTGGTCTTCTTACCGCAAATCGCGGGGTCGGTCCATGAAGTATGCGTTAAAACAAAAACCTATACCGGTGCAGGCAGGGTCAGATTTGCGTAGTGGATCACCAAGCGCACTGTCCCACCCGCGAAATTGCCGCCCTGTGCGCTCAGCAAAAGCGGTGTCGCCTCCCAATAGACGATCGGCGCCGCTGGGCCATTAACCCATGAGTTGAGCGATACCCCAAGCCCTGTGCCGAAACGGCCCGTATCGCCCGCGACCCCAAGGCTCCAGTTTTGTGCGGTGCCGGTGATGGTATCGACCACCCGCCCCGTCACCCCGAACAAGACAGCACGCGGCGGGATCAACACGCTGCTCGACAGGCTCGTCCCGGCCGTGATGGGCAGGTCGAATTGCAAAGATTGCAACGCCAGCGCCGCACCTGCCGGGCTTAGGGTCATCGCCCCCATTTGCCACGCCGCGCCATCCCATATGGCAGATAGACCCGCGTCCCGCACAAAAGCGCGCCATCCCACCCGTGGCGGCACAAAGACCCATCCGCCGCCCACGCGCAGCGCCAGCTGGCCCGCCTGCCCCGCCCAATCATCCGCCGCCCCATCAGGCACGCCATGCAGCGTGCCATCAGGCGCGGACACCGGTGGGCTGGCTTGGCTGACCGAGGCCAGCACCAAATGGGTCAACGCATCGATCCGCGCCAAGGCTTCGTTCACGGTCACATGTTTTTGCGCCTGTGCAGGGGCCAAAAGCGGAAGCGACATTAGTGCTGTGTCAGTCATCGAACGCGATCCTTGAAAATGGCCCCGGCCCGAAACGATCGGACAGCTGGGCGACCTCGATTGCATAGGCGCCTGCGATGCCATCCTCCGCCCGCATCGCGGCGCTATAGGTAAAAATCGGCGCGCTCAGCACCGTTTCCCGGCGCTTCTCGGCGCCGACCCAAACGCGCAGTAGATATTGCTCGCTGGTCTCACCCAGCGGCACATCGAACCCTTCCCAGCTATCGCCGTCGATCCGTGTGCGTCGCACCCAAGACAGCGTCAGACCATCGCCCTGCCTGCGCGCGCGCAGGTGGGCGGGCGCGAATGGCCGCAAGCCCACGCCGCGAAAGCTACGGACGCGTTCGACATAGCTGGCATCATCGACCGCCCGCATCGCCGGACCGATCCGGTAATGGCGTGCCAGACCTCTTGCCGCGATGGGCAAGTCGATCTGCACCGGCGCACCGTCAAGCAAGACAAAAAGGCTCCCCTCAGGCCAGATCGCGGGCATGATCGCATCCGTCCCCTGTTGGCCGCGCAACCGCATTCCGATCTCCCACAGGTTTTCGCCCACCAGCGTCGCATCGGCGAACTGTATGACCTCCCAGTCATCTTCGTCGCCCGAACCAATCGCCGCGACATTGGCACCATTCAACACGGTTCCCCGCTCTGCCCCCGATAGCTGGCCTGCAGGCAATTGCACCCGGAACGCCGCCCCGCGATCCCACAAACCCGCCGTCGCAGCCCGCAGCGGCGTGACCAACCGACCGATCAGCGCGCGCCGCTCGACAAGACGGTTCAGCAAAAAGCCATCTGGCCCCGGCGCGGCATAGGCCGCCACGGTCCCCGGCCAGGGCAAGGCCGAGATAGCAAGATGCGGAGCATGTTCGACCTCGGCCCCGCTCAGAAGGGGCAAATCCAGAAAAATTGGGCTGACCGGCACCGGCGCGACATAAGGCGCCGTCACGACAACCTCCTCGACCGCATCGGAGGGTTCGCGCGATGTCGGCTCCACCCGCACTGCCGCAATCTCGCGCACCCCGCGATCCTCGATCCGGTCGATCCGCCAAGTCGAGCCATCGGCCAGCGCCACCATCTCGCCCGCGCCGAGCGCCCGGCGCGAAGGTGGCAAAACCACATTCAGCTGATCGCGCGCGATCCGTGCCTCGGCCAACCAGCGCTCGGCAACGGCCTGCCCCTCCGGTCCGGTCAAGGCCATCGGCAGATCAAGCGCCGTCACACCATCGGCCCCGTCTTGCGGAAACACCGCCTCGGCAACCCGGTCCTCGTAACCCGCCTCGGCCGCGACATGGCCCAGCCGTACGCGACCCACCACCTCGGCCGCCGCCGCGCGCGTTTCGGCCAAACCACCCCCGCCATCCGCCTCGTAAACCGTATCATCGCGCGTGATCACCACCGCACTGCGCCGCGGCAAGGGCAAGAATACCAGCTTGCCGTCGCGCTCCGCCGCCTGAAAGGCATGGGTCAGCATCAGGGCCTGCAAGCGCGCCCGCGCGCTTTCCGTCTCGCCAGAGACATGGCCCCGCACCAAACCGAACAGCGCCGAGACGTCATAATCATGGACCCCAGCCGTCTCGCACAGCTCCGCCACCACCCTGTCCAGCGGCGCCGCCTCGATCCGACCCGTCACCCAATGGCCCAAGCGCCAGTTACCGCCATCCGACCAAAGCCCTGTCTCGTTGGGAAAGGTGGGCCATGGCCGCGCATCCCATGCCCAGACATGGGCATAATCCATCTCAAGCATCCGCCCACCATAGACGGCCGAGACCGGATTGCGCGCTGGATCGTCCCAATAAGACATGATCGCGCGCAGATATTGCGCCTGGATAAGATCATCACGCCGCCCCGTCGAAAAACGCGGCAGGGCGCTTTCGGCGCTTTTGGGGTCAAAGAACTTGTTGGGTTCATTGGTCCCCTTGTCCACAGCCGGGCAACCGATCTCGGTGAACCGCACGGGCTTGGAGCCGGGTATCCAAGCCGTCCGATGCAGCGCGCGCGCGCGCACCTCCAAGCCGACGAAAACCACCGTGTGACCGGGAATGTTGTTGCCTGGACCAAACCCGAAATTGGCCGCTTCGTCGGTCGTCTGCGGGATGATCTCGCAGCGAAACTCGTAAGTGCCATCGGTATGCTGAAGGTTTTCGACCGCTTGCACCACGTGACCGGACAAAAGGCTGGGCTGCAGATCTCCCGGCGCGCCGACGACATAGATCCACTGAACCGCCGGTCCGCGATGATCCAGCGTCAGGCGCAGATAGCTCGCCGTTCCCGCGCGGTAAAACAGCCGCACTTCGTAAGTCGTGTCTTGCCGATGCAGAAAGTCGGCCGAACGCAGCCCAGACAGGTAATTTCCCGCGACATCCGCGATCTCGACCGCGTTGCGAAACCGGCCATCGACGAAATCGCCCGCTACCAGGGTGAAGTCAGCCCCCCCGACGCGTGTCCAAAGGTCAGGCCGGTCGCCATTCGGCACCGCCCATCCTGCAGGGCCGTTGATCCGGTTGTGATGGCGCGATCCCCACCAATTGCGCAGATCTTTGTAGCGAAACACCCAAGGCTCATCGAACAGCCCATCTGTGATCGGCTCACGGCGCTGCGCCGCGCGCGCCTCCTCGGTGGGGTAATACCAATCATACCCCTCACCCCCTTCGATATTGGCCTTGAGATAGTCCAGATCATGGATCTCGCCCCATTGGGCATCGGCATGATCGCCCCCATCGCGCCAATCGCTCAGCGGCATGTAATTGTCGATGGCGATGAAATCGATGTTCCCATCGGCCCAAAGCGGGTCGAGATGAAAAAACACATCACCCGTGCCATCCTGCGGTTGATAGCCGAAATATTCCGACCAATCAGCGGCATAGCTCAGCTTCGCTTGGGGCAGCAGCGCGCGCACCTCGGCGGCCAAGGCGATCAGCCGCGACACCGCCGGAAAACCCTGCGCATCGCGCATCTGCGTCAGCCCCCGCATCTCCGAGCCGATGCAAAACGCATCCACACCACCCGCCGCCGCCGAAAGTGCGGCCGCATGCAAGATGAAGCGCGAATAGCTCCATTCATCTGGCCCCGTGTAGCTGACCGCGCCGGGGCTGACGGTGAAATCGCTGGCGCGCGCCGTGCCGAAAAAAGCCGCCACAGCCACGCCATTGGCAACCGACCCATCCGGGCTGCCCGGCATGTCCGGCGCCAGCGCGCCGGTGATCCGTCCCCGCCACGGCAAGGGCGGCTGCTCCGCCCTTCCATAGGGGTCAGGCAGACCGTTGCCTTGCAGAATTTCCATCAACAAGAAGGGGTAGAGCATCACCTCCTGCCCGCCTCCGCGGATCGATTGGATCGCCTCGATGATCGAGGCATCGGCGGGCGTACCGCCATAGATCGGCCGCCCATCGACCTGCGCCAGCGTCAAGGCCTCCGAGCGCCCGATCCCGCCTGCGCGCCACGCCATCTCGACCCCATCCAGCGCCGTATCCTCGACCTTGGGCCTGACTCGACAGGCACCCGCGCGCAGATCATCGCCGAACCATGAATAAATCAGGCTAACAGATGCCACGTTGGGCAGGCTCGCGCGCATCTGCTCTAACGCACGGTTGAAATCCGCCCCACCGGCCTGCGTGTTGGTGTTGACCGCCTTGCGATGGCCGAACCCGTTATCCAGCGTGATCTGGCGCGTCGACAGCGCGTATTCCCCCGTTCCTGGCATCATTGCCACCGCGCGCACCAGATCGGCCGCAGCGGGCAAAAGCGCGCCCTTGGGCTGGGCCGGGCGTATCACCTCAAAGGCGAATTGCGGCACCCGGTTGCCAAAAGGTGCGAGGTCAATATCCTCGAACACCACATAGGCAATCCCCCGATAAGCAGGCACATTGCCCGCCCCCTCAACCGCCGCGATCAGCGGATCAGGCATCTGCGACTGCGTCCCGTGATAGACCCGCATCGCGATAGTGGTCTGGTCCAGTTCCACCCCATCGGCCCAGACGCGGCCGATCCGCCGGATCTCGCCCTCGCACAGCGCCAAGGCAAGGCTGACGGAATAGCTGTAATTGGTGGTCACAGGCGTCGGCGCGGGGCGCGGGGCCGCACCCTTGCCGCGACCGCCCCCACCGCCGCTGGTCGTGACCGTCTCGACGAAATGGGTGGCCCAGATCACCTGCCCGCTTAGCCGCATCCGCCCGAAAAGCTGGGCGATCGGCGTCCCCTCATTCGCGCCAGTGACCCGAAAGCGATCCACCCGCCCGCGCTCCACAGGCTCCGACCCCGAGCCCGTCGCCATCAGCCGTTGGTCGATCACACGGCCCAGCGTCGCGCCCACCGCGCGCCCGACCACGGCCCCCGACAGCCCAAGGATCGGACCCGTCGCCATGCCGCCGATAGCCGCGCCCGCGGCCGATAATAGGATCGTCGCCATGCTTGTCACTGCCTTTCCGGAAACGCGAAACGCGCCACGATGCGCCGCGCCCAAGGCGGCGTCAGCGCGCTTTCCACCACGCCATGCCCGCTATAGGCATGGATGAAACTGGCCCCGTGGCCGATTGCGGCCTGAAGGCCCAGATGCTTGGCGACACCGCCATCGCGCATGCGAAACAAGATCACATCGCCCGGAGCGGCCTCGGCCAGATCCTTGGGCACAAGATTCCGCAAGGCCGCCTGCCACAGCCTTTCGTGCCCCGACGCCTCGGACCAATCGGCGGTATAAGCCGGCACGACCTCGGGCTCCTCCCCGATCACCTCGCGCCAAATGCCCCGCAAAAGGCCAAGGCAATCGCAGCCCGCACCACGGCAACTGGCTTGATGCACATAAGGCGTGCCCAGCCAGCCTCGCGCCGCGTCCACAACGTCGCTCACCGCCTGCTGCCCCCATCACGCGCCGAAACGCGGCTGGGATGCGCGATCAACCAATCATCACCGGGCAAATCGGGAAATCCCCGGAAGTTCAGGATATTGGCGAATTTCAGGCGACAGGTCTCCATCCGCTTGTCGCAACCAGCACTCAGTTGCACCTGATCGCCTACCGCCATCTCGCTGCGCAAACGGTCCCACAACTCCACCCGCCGCAAATCGCCCTCGACCCGGTCGATCTTGATCGCACCACCCAAGCCTTGGGCGGGTCCACTCGCGATCCGGCAATGCCCGCGCTCGAACCAGCGCGGCACGAACACCGCAGACAGCGCCAGCATGAAGACCCGACCATCGGTGACCGAGACGATCTCACCTGTCCCCCGAAACCCGGCACCCGTCAGATCGACACCGCATTCAGCATCCCCCAGAACCGCCGTACAGGCCCGCTGATAGACCCGGCCCGTAGCCACGTTCATCCGCTCCGACAAACCGCGCAATTCCGCGGAGAAAGCCCCGCCACTGCGCGTCAACTCGCCTAAGTTGCCACGAAACTGCAGCACCCGGTTCTCGGGCTGGCTCCATTGCACGAGCCACGCTTCGATCATCGCACCATCATAGCGGCCCGCGACGATATCGGCCTCGGTGATCGCGGCATCGCTCAACGCACCGATGGCTTCGGTGTTATCGACGGCCAATCCCGTGCTTTGGCTCAACGTACGCGCTGACAACCCGGTTTCGGGTCGAAAATCACAACCCTCGAAAGCCAGCGCCCGGTCATGATCGGTAAAGCCCAAACTGACCCCGTCGCCACGCGTCAACCGCCAGCACCGGCAAAGTTCCGTCGTCCCTGTCGCCAGATGCGCATCGATGCCCGCAACCCCGCTCATAGCCGGATCTCCACCACCGGCACCGCGGGTACCTCGCCAGCTTGGAAACTCGCGACACTCGTCTGGATCATCTCGGTGTCAAAGCGTACCGGCACATCGAATTCAAAACCTGCGGTGATAATCTCACCCGCATCCGGGGCCTCGCTGAAGGTGATGATCCCGCCGGCCAGATCGACCTCGAAATCCACGCCCAAAACCTGCTCATCGGTCGAGATCCCGACGAGAACCGAGCCCTCGACGGGCTTGGCAATGGGGCGCAGATAGCCCTGCGCACCCACACCATAACGTTTGCTCAGCGCAAAGCTACGCGTCACCCCATCGGCGATCGCAATTTCTTGGTCGCGATAACCGGGCGTTTCCGATGGCAGGCAGCTTTTGAAATCCGCCCAATCCTTCCATCGAAAGCCGAACATCTGCCCGCGCCGCGCTTCGAAAAAGGCGATCAACACCGCGATATCGTCCAATGACCGCAGGCTCAGCCCCGCATCATAGCGCCGCCGCGACTGCGCCCAGGGCGTGTTGCGTTCTTCATAGCCATTGGTCAGCTGCACCACCTCGGTGCGCCGCTCCGGCCCCCCGGATGAGCCGAAGCTCAGATTTGCCGGGAAACGAACTTCGTGAAAAGCCATGGCCTGCCTCCTCAGCGGTTACGCTGGCCGCGCGCCAAGGCGCGGCTCATCTGGGCTGCGATCTGCGTCTGGCTGCGCGCGAAACCCTGCACATCGGGGGTGGTGATGTTCATCACGACCTGCACAGGCCCCCCGGCGCCTGCTACAGCCACCCCAAGCCGCCCATCGGGGCCACGGCGCAGCGGCATGATCGCCTCTGGCCCCGCCTCGCCCATCAGCCCCATACCGCCGCGCATCGCGAAACCCGTGGGCCCCTGCACCACACCGCCACGCGCAAAGGGCATCACCCGGCCCTGCGCGATGGCGCCGCCCTTCTGAAACGGCAGGATGCTACTGACCAATCCGTTGAGCCCATTGGTCAGGGCCGAGCCGAGCGCATTCTGCACCGGCCGCATCGCGGTGTTATAGGCCGCATCCAGCATGCTTTGCGCCACACCGCGCAGCGCATCCGACAGCCGCATCCCGTCGAACACCACACCGTCAAAGGCCCGCCGCAGACCGCCCCCGATCGCACGGCTCATGCTTTGCACCTCGCGCCCGGTATAAAGCAGGCTGCCTTGCATGCCCCGCAGCTCGGCCTGAAACGCCGCCGCCACGCTGGCCGTGCCTGCCATCGTGATCTCCAGATCGGCGATCTGCGCCTCCAGCGCTTCGATACCCTCATCCATCCCGGTCATGACCATTCTCCTTCTTCGCCATGTCTGGAAACCGCACGAGCAAAGCCTCCAGCCCCGCGCGCCGCAACGGCGCCGCATCCGGCGCATCGCCCAACATCAAAAGCAGTTCCGCAGGCGTCAGCCGCCAAAACGCATCAGGCATCAGCCCAAGCCCCTGCAGGCCCGCCCGCATCAGCGCCGGCCAATCAAACAGCGCCCCGCTCATCCCGGCACCTGGAACGCTACCACCAGCAAACGCGCCGCCACGCGGGCGGCCTCCAATGGGCCGCCCTCGATCTCGGCAGCCAACAGATCGGCCAGATCGCCCTGCCACCCGCCACCGCGCAGCCCTGCACAGACCAGCAACAACACATCCCGCATCCGAAGATCATCGCCCTCGAACCGCGCGACCAGATCGGCAAGGCTCTCGGCCTCCAGCCGCGCCTCCAACTCGGCCAAGGCCCCAAGCGTCAGCTTCGCAGCGCGCCGCTCACCATCGATGACCATAACGACCTCACCCGCCCAAGGGTTGGCCATCGCTCAAAGCGCCGAAAAAATCAGCGCACCAGCCGATGCCATCGACACCTCATAGGTCGCCTCGCCGTCATGACTGCCGGCATATTCAATCCCGGTGATTTGGAAGTTTCCCTCCACGATCCCGAAATCAGGGATCACCACCTGAAAGTCCGGCGTGGCCCCGTCGAAAAAGATCTGGCGTGCGCGCGCATCGGTGGCGGCATCCCGAAACACGCCCGACCCGGATATGCTGGCCGATTTCACACCACCCCCAGCCAACAACTCCCGCCATCCACCCGCCGATTCAAGGCTGGTGACATCTACCTGCTCGGCATTGAGGCTCAACCGCGTGGCCCGAAGCCCCGCCATGGTCTCGAACACACCGTTTCCATCCATATCGACCTTGACCAAAAGATCTTTTCCACTCTGCGCAGACATCGTTTTTCCTCTTCACTAACAACAAGATGAGTAGCGGTTTTAGGGGGTTTCCGCATCGACCAGGGCGCGGAACCACAATTCGATCTCACGACCTCCATCGCGCCGACTGGCGCGCGCGCGCAAAAACCGCAGCGCGACCAAGCGGCCACGCGAGAGCACAAGATCCGCGCCGCTCAGCCGGTCGGACACCGCCGCCGCAAGTGCCTTGGCCGCACCAAAGCCCGCGCCTTGGCTGACGATCGTCACGGTGAAATCATGGACCGCCCCGTCATGGGTCTTGTCCGAGGCATCGCGCACCCGCTCTGGCCCCAAGACGACGTAAAGCGGCGGCATCGGTCCCGGCGGCAGGGCATCATGCACCGCACCTCCCGACAAGGACGCAACCGCTGCATCTTCGGACAAGGCCCCGAAAACCGCCGCCTGCAATGCGGCCGATATGCCGTAGCTCATCGCCCCACCTCCTCGATGGCGAAACAGGTCAGCCAGCGGCCCGTCGCATCGCTTTCATGCACCGCCTCGATCCGGTAGATCCGCGCCCCGTCGCGAAAGCGCATCGTCGCATCTGGGCGCGCGGCCGCACCTTGCGGGGCAGCGCGCATCGTGATGGTCAACTGCAAGCGCGCAGCCTGATCCACCTCGCGGCCCGCACCGCGCATCGTGACAGCCGCCCAGATTTGCCCCCGCGCGACCCAAACCTCGCTATAGCCGCCCGCGCCATCAGCGACGCGCGAAGGCGCCTCCAGCAACAAGCGCCGATTGAGATGGAACGCCCTCATGCCCCACCACCCCTCAGCCGGACAGGGCGATGCGGTTCCAACAACACCGCAACCGCATGGGGGAGGCCTTGGCTCGGATCGCTGTCCTGCCCCCAATAAGTCCCGGCCAAAATGATCACCGCTTGCTGCAGATCGACGGGAATGTCATCCCAAGCGGGACCAAAGCCCGCCGCGAACTCCACCTCGACCGACCCCGCCTGCGCCGGTTGTGGCAGCTGCGCGCCACTGGCCACCAAAAGCGGGCGATGCATATCGGGTTGCAGCCGGTAGCCGGACGGGTCGACGCTGACCGCCGTGCCATCGCGCGCAAACATTCGGATACTCACGATCTCGCGCACCGGCGCCAATGGCAGCGGATGGGTAGCAGCACTTTGCCACGCCAGCACCGTCAATAGAAAACGCCGCGCGAACAAGGCTTTGCCAATACGCGCTTCAATCGCGGCGCAGGCGGCGCGCAAGCATCGCTCAAGGGCGGGGTTCTGGCTCGCATCATCGACAAAGCCTTGCGCCAGCCGCAAATGCGCGGCCAGCGTCGCGACAGGAAGCGCCGCGCTTGGGGTCGCGGTCAATTCGACCATCATCATCCTGAAATCTCCCGAGTGCCTGTCGTGGAAAGGTGGGACGGTGCCCCGTCCGCGCTGCTCGAGCGGAGAGACGCGCAGCTGGATCGCGTACGGCTCACCGTCCCTCCCGCCCGCCGAACGTCGCCGATCGGGGGCGGGATTGCGTCGCTCCGCTCAACGACGGATCAGGCCTGCCCGAATTTCATCAGCTTGATGGCGGCATAATCCGACACCGCACCGCCCACGCGCTTGGTGGCGTAGAACAAGACATGCGGTTTGGCGCTGAACGGGTCGCGCAGCACGCGCAATTCGGGACGCTCGGCAATGGTATAGCCCGCCCGGAAATCGCCAAAGGCGATGGCAGTGCTGTCCACGGCGATATCAGGCATGTCCTCCGCGATCAGCACCGGATAGCCCATCAACCGCGCAGGCTCACCCGCCGCCAGCCCGTCAGCCCACAAGAACCTCCCATCGGCATCCTTCATCTTGCGGACGGCACCCGCGGTCTTGGAGTTCATGACGAAGGTGGCGTTGGCGCGATACTGCGCCCCCAGCGCATAAACCAGATCGACAATCGCGTCGGCCGGGTTTGCCGCGTCGAAATCACCGGCCGTCCCCGTCACCACATAGCCCAGCGTGCCCCATGACCAGCCGTCATTGGGCATCACGAAGCCGTTCAACACCCCCGAGGGGCGCCCCGAACCATCGCCATTGATAAAGGCATCGGCCTCGGCGCGCGCGAACTTGTCCGCGATACGCCCCGCCAGCCAGCCCTCAATATCAAAGGCCGCATCGTCAAGCAGGCGCTGCGACGCCTTGGGCATCGCCGACAATTCATGCAGCGCGATCGAAATCCGCTCGATCTGCGGCGTGCCGGTCTCGGTCGTGTCGGTCACCTCATCGGCCCAGCCGGCGCCGGTGTCGGTGGTATCGATCAGCACATCGAAACTGCTCGATTCCACCTGCACGATATTGGCCACGGCCCGCAGGCTCGCCGAGGAACGCAGCACCGACTGGATCGTCTCCGCGGTTTGTGGATCGACCAGATAGCCACCCTCGGCATTCACCGCGGTGCTCATGCCCTTGCGTTCGATTTCCAGCCCGCGCAGCGCATCATCATCGCCATTGCGCAGATAGCTCGCCAACGCCTTCTTATGCGGCGCGGCCTGATCGATCTGCGCCGAAAGTGCTGGGCGCGAATGGGTCGTCATCTTGGTGTTCAGCATGGCAATACGCTCTTCCTGCTTATGAAATTTTACCTTCATATCGTCCTGAAACTGATTGAATTCGCTTAGAAAGCCGCTCATGGCATCCTTAACGTCCGCAATCGCTGAAGGGGCCGCACGGGTATTGTCCGCCGCCCCTGATCGGGTCTCGGTCATCTCCATCACCTCTGTTTTGGATGGTTGGGGTCAGCGGGGCTCGCGCGCCGCCAGCTTGGCGCGGGCATCCTCAAAGGCCCGTGCCAAATCATTCAGGTCGCCTTCCGCCTTGGCCTCTTGCGCCATAGCCGTCGAACCGACCCGTGCTTTGGGAAGCATCGGGAATGTCACCAATGACACCTCCCACAACTCCACCTCGGACAAGAGCCTGCGCCCCTGACCGTCCTTTGTCGCACGCAATGTGCGATATCCGATCGAAAGCCCGTCGATCGCACCCGCCGCAATCAGGGCCGCCGCCTCACGCGCGCGCGCCACCTCCAGCAGGAGCCGCCCCTTCACGAACAACCCGCGCGCATCCTCGCGCACTTCATCCCAGACCCCGATAGGCTCGGTCGGGTCATGCTGCCAAAGCATCCGCACCCGCCGCCCATTGCCCGACAGCCGCTTCAGGCTCGCGCCATAGGCGCCTTTCTCGACGATATCGCCGCCTTGATCACACTCTCCGAACAAGCTGGCATAGCCCGCGATGTCGTGACCATCGGACACCGTCAACGCCTCGGTATCGAAGCGGGCAAATTTGGTCTCGAGTTGAGATGGAAAAAAATCATTCATATCATATACCTAATTGATGATATTCAACTGGAGTAGTTCTTGCAGCCCTTGCGCCAGAACGACCGACACCATGCCGAATACCGCCAGCCATAGCCGCCGCTCCAACCGCTCCAACGCCGCCTCGATCCCCTCGAGGCGAAAGCTCAACGCCTGCCAGCGCTCCTCTAGCACCCGCTCATTGGCATCGATCCGGGCGCTCGCTGCATCGAAGGGCGCATAAAGATAGCGCGAACCGCCGCCCTCTCGCGCGCTCATGCGCCCTCCGGACGCTCAGGCAAACCGAGCAAGTGCCGCTTCTCGGCCTCAGTCAGGAAATCGGCCTCTGCAATCCTGCGCCAATGGCTGTCGCGCTCAGCGGCCAAGGCTGGAACCTGATCCAGATCAGGTTCAAGATCGACCGCAACCCCGGAAAGCCCCGACAGCCAAGCGGCCAGATGCGCCAAGACCTTCTGCGCCAAAGGCAGCACGGTCAGCCGATAAAAGGCGCGGTTGGCCTCGGCATAATTGGCATAGGTCGCATCGCCCGGAATACCCAAAAGCATCGGTGGCACCCCAAAGGCCAAGGCGATATCGCGCGCCGCTGCCTCCTTGGTCTTCTGAAACTCCATGTCCGAGGGGCTGAACCCCATGGGCTTCCAATCCAAGCCCCCTTCCAACAGCATCGGCCGCCCGGCATTGCGCGCGCCCTGATGATGGGTCTCCAGCTCTTCTTGCAGGCGCGTGAACTGATCATCCGACATCGCCCCCGTGCCATCAGCCCCCCGGTAAACGATCGCCCCCGAGGGGCGTGCGGCATTGTCGAGCAAAGCTTTCGACCAGCGCGCCGCCGCATTATGCACATCGATCGCCGTGGCGGCCGCCTGCAATGGCGCCAAACCATAATGGTCATCCTGCGGGTGAAAGGTCTTGATGTGACAGATACCCTCGGCCGCATAACGATGGGTGCGGCCGCCCACGACATAATCATAAGCCATCGGCCAGCCATCCGCCCCCGGCACAAGGCTGATACGATCCGAGCGCAAGACATGCAGTTCCACTGCACCCCCATCGTCACCCTGCACCGCTTCCAGATAAGCGTTTCCCGCCAACATCAGCTGCGCATAGACCGCCTCCAACAACTCGGCCCGGCCTTGCGCTTGGTTGGGGCGTGCCAAAAGCGCCAATAACGGATGTACATTCATACGCTGCGCATCCTCGCGGCATAGCACGGGCAAGGCCGCCGCCGCCTCTGCGATCAAGCGCACGGCACGAAAGCCAACCGGATTACCCTGAAAGCCGTTGCGCGTCAGTGAAACCGTGTCGCGCGGGCTCCAGGCCACGCGTCCCACCGTTCCCCAGACAGCCACCCGCGCAGCTGCCGATGCCTTGGTCTCGACCTTTTCGATCTTGCCTTTTTTAAATAAATTCATACCCATGCACCGCACTCCTAAGGCAACATAAAAACGGGTCAGCCTGCAAGGCGCCCCGTGCCGACCCCAAGCGGGTCATGGTGGATCAGATCTTCAAAGCCGGGCTAGATCGCACGGATCTGCGGGCTCAACGTCCGCATCCCGGGTCGCAACAACCCATCGGTCAGCGCCCAGACCAAGGCGTCAAGCCGGTCCGGGCTGCGCCCGCCCTCATAGCCACGCAAGGTCATCAGGCACATCTCATCCTCCAGCATCGGCAAGCAGCCCAGATGGCGCACCCGGCCCTGCTCATACAAAGCCGCAACAGGTTCGGCACGCGCCGCCTTGCCCTTGACCGCCCGAACGGGCCGCAAATTCACATGCGGATCGACCTGCCGCATGATCAGCCCCACCATGTCGCCCCCTTGGTTGACCTCGGCGACCATGCGGCTCGCCCCATGGCGGTGATACGCCGCCGCCGCCGCCTCGGCCCAAGCCATGGGGCTTGCCGCCTTGATACTGGCATCCTCCAGCACGATCGCCCGCCATTCATGGGCCGGGCCGTTCTCCTCGATCGCAACCGCCACGATCCCGCATGCATCCGAGCGGGCATGCCCGGTCACCGGCGGATCGACCGCGATGATCACCCGCGCATCCGTCGGCACGTGATCCACCCGCAACCCATCCAGCATGCTGCGTGTCCACAGCGCATCTTGCGCGTCTTCCAACAGCTCGCCGTCCAATTCCTGTCGGCCCAGCCGCGACTTGCCGTAGCGCGCGCGCACCTCGCGCAGGAAACTGGGGGCAAGATTGGCCCGATTGGCCTCGGTCGCGGCCTGCGTCACCACCGTGCTGTTGCGCTGCAACAGCGACTTCAACACCGCCACATTGCGCGGCGTCGTCGTCACCACCTGCCGCGGATGATCGCCTAGCCGTAGGCAGAACTGCAGCATATCCCATGTTTCCTGACCTTTCGGCCATTTCGCCAACTCATCGGCCCAAGCCGCATCGAATTGCGGACCGCGCAGCGCTTCCGGGTCATGGGCCGAATAAAGCCGCGCCTCCGCCCCGTTGGGCCATTCCAGCCGCCGCTCTCCCGCGATCCAGCGCGGCGCACGATCGGGCGGTGAGCAGGCGATGATCCCGCTCTCGCCCTTCACCATCACCGCCAAGGCCTGATCATAGGTCTCGCCCACCAAGGCCAGCCTACGCGCCTGCCCCGGTGCGCCGGCGGTGGGGCCCTCGACCATTGCACGCACCCATTCGGCGCCCGCCCGCGTCTTGCCCGCGCCGCGCCCTCCCAAGACGACCCAGCTCGTCCATTCCCCATCGGGCGGTAATTGATGGGCCAGCGCCCAGAATTCGAACAAATAGGGCAGCGCCGCCAAGGCCTCGTCACTCAACCCCTTGAGAAACGCATCCATCGTCGTGGGCGGCGCGCAAGCGAGCCACTCTGCGCCCGATTTCAGCCCGGGCAGCATCAAGGTCAAGCTCTCCACTTCCGCGTCGTGTATATCTCTGGCTTCCTGCATCACGCGCCTTCACCTCCACCTGAAGCGCAGTCTGAAAGGCGGCGGCAACCGCGCGCACATCCTTGACCACCTCGGTTGCATCGCCGTCTGGCGCCGCGCGTGCCGCGTCGAGCGCGCTCTCCAACAGCTCGACCGCGACCTCCAGCGCCTTGTAGGCCCGCGCCACTGTCCGGTCCGCCTGCGCGAGGTCCGCACTCTCGGTCTGTCTGTCGATCATCGCATAGCCTCGCGTGGGGAAACCCTCCCGGACACGAGCAGCACATGAGTTGGGATCAACGCACCTGATCTGCACGTCAGGCACAAAAAAACGGCCGCGGGGTTTAACCCCGGACCGTTGCCCATGTATTCCAGCTTGCCCAAACAGATGCCACGGAGCGCGCGGCGGGTCAATAAGTTTTTTATTTACAGAGGGTTAACAGGGAAAATTTCATTAACATCTCGGCAAGAAACACTCCCGCCTCACTGCCCGGCCGCTTCGCGTTCGGCCTCGATGCGCCGCCATTGCGCGACATTTCTGTTATGTTCATCAAGGGTTTCGGCAAAGGCATGGCCCCCCGTCCCATCTGCCACGAAAAAGATCAGGTTCGTGTCATCCGGGTTGACCGCAGCCTCGATCGCCGCGCGGCCGGGGTTGGCGATAGGCGTCGGCGGCAAGCCGTCGATCACATAAGTGTTCCACGGCGTCTCGGCCCGCAGCTCGCTGGCGCGAATCCCGCGCCCCAAAATACCGCGCCCCTCGGTGATTCCATAAATCACCGTCGGGTCGGTCTGAAGGCGCATCCCCCGGTTCAAGCGATTGATGAACACGCTCGACACCAGCCGCCGCTCCTCGGCCACGCTCGTCTCTTTCTCGATGATCGAAGCAAGGATCAGCGCCTCCTCCGCGCTGGCCAAGGGCAACCCGTCTTGCCGGCTCTCCCATGCAGTGGCCAGGATCACCTCTTGCGCTGAGACCATGGTGTCGACAATCCCTTGCCGATCCTGCCCCCGCCGCACTTCGAACGTATCCGGCGCCAAGGCACCTTCGGGGGGCACCTCGGCAATCTCGCCAGACAAGAAATCGGCGGCGCGCAGCCCCTCAACGATCTGCCAACTGGTCAGCCCCTCCGGCACCGACACGCGATAGGCCAGCGGCGTGCCATCCGCGATCAAGTCGGCATAGACTTCCGGCACCCCGTCCTCATAAGCGAAATCAGCCAGTGCCACGATCTCGCCTGTGCCCGGCACGCGCTCGCGCAAGCGCAACTCGCCGCTGCCCTCAAGCCGCAAAACATATGTCGCCGTGTAGCGGAAGGTCGAGGGTCCGCCCGTCGTCACGATCGCCAGCACCTCTTCCATAGAAGCGCCGGCCGGTATCTCGTAATTCCCGAACCGCAACTGGCCCGACATATTGGCGTAATCGGCCCCCAAGCGGAACAGCAATGCCGACGAAACAATCCCCGCCCCCTCCAACTGCTCCGACACCCGCCGAAGCGTCGCCCCCCGCGGCACTTCGAAAAATGCAGCCTCCACCAAGGGGCCGGCCGCACGGAATTCCCGCTGTCCCCAAGCGATTGCCCCAGCCAAGGCGATCAAGACAATGATCAGAAAACTCATACCATTGGCGGCGACACTCTTCCACATAAGCTGGTTATACCCGTCCCATGATCAAGCAGGCATTGGTGCCACCAAAGCCGAAGGAATTGGATTGGACGATGTTGATCTCGCCTTTTCGTGCTGCGTTGGCGCATAGGTTGATCGCCGTTTCTGCCGCCGGATTATCAAGGTTGATTGTCGGCGGTGCAATCTGGTCGCGAATGGCCAACATCGAGAAAATCGCCTCGATCGCACCTGCCGCCCCCAGCAAATGGCCCGTGGCCGATTTCGTCGATGACATCAAAACCTTGGCCGCATGATCGCCCATCAAGCGTTCCACCGCGCCCAATTCGATCGTATCGGCCATGGTCGATGTGCCATGCGCATTGACATAGTCAATGGCCGAGGGCTCCAGACCCGCCCGCTTCAATGCAGCCCGCATCGCGCGCTCAGCCCCTTCATGATCGGGTGGCGGCGCGGTGATATGATAGGCATCGCCCGATAGGCCATAGCCGAGGATTTCCGCGTAAATCTTCGCTCCGCGCGCCTTGGCGTGCTCATATTCCTCCAGCACCACCACCCCCGCGCCCTCACCCATCACGAAACCGTCGCTGTCGGCATCCCAAGGGCGGCTGGCCTTTTCCGGCTCATGGCCGCGCTTGGTCGAGAGCGCCTTGCAGGCATTGAACCCCGCGATCCCGATCTCGCAGATCGGGCTTTCGGCCCCGCCCGCCACCATTACATCGGCATCCCCCCACTGGATCAACCGCGCCGCATCGCCGATGGCATGCGCGCCCGTCGAACAGGCCGTGACGACCGCATGGTTCGGCCCCTTGAACCCGTAGCGGATCGACACCTGCCCCGAGATCAGATTGATCAGTGCGCCGGGCACGAAAAAAGGCGAAACCCGCCGCGGACCCTTTTCCTTCAGCGTGATCGAGGTATCGGCAATCGACGACAGCCCCCCGATCCCCGAACCGATCAAGACGCCCGTGCGCTCTTGGCCGTCGGTATCGCTTGGCATCCACCCCGAATCCGTGACTGCCTGCACCGCCGCCGCCATCCCGTAGAGGATGAAATCATCGACCTTGCGCTGTTCCTTGGGCTCCATCCAGTCATCTGGGTTGAAGGTGCCATCGCTGCCATCACCGCGGGGCAATTCACAGGCGTAGGTCGTCGCGTGACCGGTGGTGTCGAAGCGCGTGATCAGCCCCGCACCGGATTTGCCTGCCAAAAGCCTTTCCCAAGTCTGTTCGACACCGCAAGCCAGCGGCGTCACCAGCCCCAGCCCCGTCACAACCACTCGACGCATGCCCCTGAGCCCCTTTGTCTATCATCCCGACATTCGCGATGTGATACCGCGCCCGATGGTGCGGGCGCAATCCCCAGCCACCTTGCGCGGCCCCCCAAACGCGAAACGGCCCCTGCATCGCTGCAAGGGCCGCTCTGATCACACGATCACAAGACCGCTTATTGTGCGCCTTCGATGAATTTCACCGCGTCGCCGAATGTCTGGATCGTTTCGGCCGCATCATCGGGGATCTCGATGCCGAATTCTTCTTCGAAAGCCATGACCAACTCGACAGTGTCGAGCGAGTCGGCACCCAGATCGTCGATGAACGAGGCGTTTTCCGTCACCTTGTCTTCCTCGACGCTCAGGTGCTCCACCACGATCTTCTTCACGCGCTCTGCGATGTCGCTCATCTTCATCCTCGTTCGTTGCGGTGCCGCTTGATATCCGGCGCCTCGTTTGCAATGTGCCACTCGGGCCGCTCATGGGGCGCCCGTAACGGCCACGCCCTTGCCTGTCGAAAACGCAAGCATCCCCGACAAATCTGCGCCGCCTATAACATAGAACGAAACGAAGGCAACTGCCTTAGCGTCATGGCGGCTTGCGCGATCACAGCATCGCCATGCCGCCATTCACATGCAGCGTCGTTCCCGTGACATAGCCCGCCTCGGGGCTGGCAAGGTAAAGCGCTGCCGCCGCGATCTCGTCGGCATGCCCCATCCGCCCCGCCGGGATCTGGACCAAAATCTTGCCCTTCTGATCCTCGTTCAGCTTGTCGGTCATCGCCGTCTCGATGAAACCCGGCGCGATGCAGTTCACCGTGATGCCCCGGCTGGCGACTTCATAAGCAAGGCTTTTCGACATCCCCACCATCCCCGCCTTGGAAGCGGCATAGTTCCCCTGCCCCGGATTGCCGGTCGCCCCCACGACAGACGAGATATTCACGATCCGCCCCCAGCGCGCCTTCATCATCCCGCGCAAAACGCCGCGGCACAGCCGCATGGTCGATGTCAGGTTGACCTCGATCACCTGCGACCATTCCTCGTCCGACATGCGCATGAACAGGTTGTCGCGTGTGATACCTGCGTTGTTGACCAAGATATCGACCGCACCCATCGCCTCGATGGCCTGCTTGGGCAGCGCCTCGACCTCGGCTGCATCGCCCAGATTACAGGTCACGACATGGGCGCGCGCGCCCAATTCGGCGGCCAGCGCCTCAAGCGGGGCCAGCCGCGTCCCCGACAGCGTGACCTGCGCCCCGGCGCCGTGCAGCGACCGCGCGATCGCTGCTCCGATACCACCCGAAGCCCCCGTCACCAACGCCGATTTTCCAGCCAAATCAAACATGATTGCCCCTTTCCGTCCTTAATTTGTCACCAGCAGACCAAAGCGCGCCAGATCGGCGTCACTCAACCGATATTCATCGCGCATGGCCCGCGTCGCTTTCATGAAATCCGCGAAACCCGCATCCCCCAGCATCGTGGTGACCAAGCGCTGGCGATCGGCATCCGCAGCGATGCTGCGATCCACATCAACCCCCATGCGACGCTGCATGGCATCGCTTTGCAGCACCAGCGCGCCACCGGCCAAACGCCGCTCGGCCCCACCGAGGAACAGCAAGATCGCATCATTGACGACGTCGCCCCGCGCCTCGGCCTGCAAGCCCGCCGCGCGGATCAGCCCCGCCATCTGCGCGGCCCAGACAACATCATCCGCCCCCGCCATGTCACCCAAGGCGATCACGGTGATCTGTGGGCTTTCCTCCAACATGCGCTGCAAACGATCGGCAGCCGCGCCATTCACCGGCCCGGACAGATGCAACACCTGCCCCTCCAACCGAAAGGCCGTCGCACCCGATCCGGCAAGCTGGATCAACCCCGCACCGCCCAAGACAAAGGCCAAGACAACGGCTCCGATGATCGCCAATCGCCTACCCATGCAAAAGGCTTTCGGCGGCGGCGCGCACCTCGTCGGCGGTCGCGATACTGCGGGTCTCCACCTCGCGCGCGATACGCTTGACCATGCCGCTTAGCGCCTTGCCCGCGCCGATCTCCCATGTCTCCGTGACACCGTTTTCGACCATCCAGCCGATGCTTTCACGCCAGCGCACGCGGCCCGTGACCTGATCGATCAGCCGCACCTTGATCTCGGCCGGGTCACTGCCCGCGCATGCCGTGACATTGCCGACCAAGGGCACCTGCGGCGCGCGCAGATCGACCTCGGCCAAAGCGGCGGCCATCGCCTCGGCGGCCGGTGCCATCAAGGCGCAATGAAACGGCGCGGATACCGGCAGCGGGACCGCCCGCTTGGCGCCTTTTTCCCTTGCGATCTCGACCGCGCGCAACACCGCTGCCTCATGGCCCGAAATCACCACCTGCGCGGGGTCGTTGTCATTGGCCGCAGCGCATACCTGATCTTGCGCTGCTTCGGCCGCGATCGCGGCCACCGCGTCGAAATCCAATCCCAAAACGGCCGCCATCGCGCCTTGGCCTGCCGGCACTGCCGCCTGCATCGCCTCGCCGCGCAACCGCAACAGCCGCGCCGCATCACCGATCCCCAAAGCCCCCGCCGCCGCCAATGCCGAGTATTCGCCAAGGCTGTGGCCCGCCACGAAAGCCGCCGCCGTGATCGAAACACCCTCCGCCTGCAAAGCAGCCATCACGGCCATGGATGTGGCCATCAGCGCGGGCTGCGCATTGCGCGTCAGCGTCAGCTGGTCTTGTTCCCCTTCCCAGATCAGCGCCGACAGCTTTTCGCCCAAGGCGACGTCAACCTCGTCGAAAACTGCGCGCGCCTGCGGATAGGCTGCGGCCAGATCACGCCCCATGCCGATGGTCTGCGCCCCTTGGCCGGGGAAAAGAAAAGCTCGTGTCATGCGCGATCCCTCGTCTTGCTTGCCTCATGGGCTAGCGCAAGCAAGACGCGGGCGCAACGCGCAGCGCATCAATCCCGAACGCGCATCCGCACCTCGACATCGCCGCAAGGCGTCGATCCAAAGGTGCCGACCCAAATGCTGACCTGACCATTGAGCGCTGCAAGATTGCCCAAACGAAGCCGCGAGTTCAGCCCCGGGCCGCTATCATCATCATAATGCCAATTGCCTTGTGCATCACGGATCAGAAGCGTCGTGTCGCACGCACTATCGAGCGTCACTTCGAAATCATCAAAATCGGGGTCCGACGTCATGCCGGACAGGTTCAGCGTGATCGCCGGATTCGCGTTGAAAAATCCGCGTCCCGGGATTCCGGCGCAACCTTGGATCTGCGTCGCACCGCCACCGACTGTATCCACGAAATAGGATTGGTTGGCCAATGCATTACCGGTCGTCGTGTAGGGCGGTGCAATATAGTCGGGCACCGGACAACCAACGATCGGCGTCGTCACCACCTGCGGCCCCGAGCCGACGGGCGTGCTGACGGACCCGCGCACATTGTCGACCAACAAATCGCCGCCGTTGCTTGAGGGATGGACGACCTCGAAACGGATCGGCTGACCGTTGAGCGAGGCATCATCCACCGTCGAGGTAACAGTCACCGTTTGCAAAGCATTGATATCGCCGGTCGTTCCGCTTTTCGTGCCGATCAGCGTGTTGCCGGCATAGATGTTCAACACATAAGGCTCATCGCCGCTGAAAGCATAGGCACCATCGCCGACATCGGCCGAAAACGTATAGGTCGATCCGGCAGAATAGGTGGTCCCGAAGGTCTGCGACATAGAGGCGAAACTCGATGAACCGCCACCATGGTAGAGATAGGCCACGTTATCGCCGGTCACGGTCGTTCCATCCATGGCGTTGCTGGCTGGGTTGAAATCCCCCACATCGCCCGAACCGCCGTTCTGGATCGTCCAACCCGGAACACCTGACGACCACCCACCATTGCCATGGCTGGTCGCCTCGAAACTCGCGTTTTGTACCAAAATATTGCTCTGCGTCGCAGATGGCGTTCCGCCAGTGCCACCGCTCCCGCCGGTGCCACCATTGCCGCCATTTCCACCTGTGCCGCCAGTGCCGGCACCATCGCCGGGGTCGGTTCCCGTGCCGCCGCCCGTATCGCCATTATTCTCCGTGTCGTCATCGGGCCGGTTCTCCAACCCGGCCGGGTCGAAATACCCGCCCAGATCACCACCGGGGTCGATGCCTTCGACCTGCGGGGTGATCGGCGACACCGGGTCCCAATCTTCCGGATCGGGGAGCGGAACATTCTGCGTCCACGATGTTTCGAAATAGGGCGCTTGCACCTCGTTGCGGACATTGGCGCTGTACTGACCAAGTCCCGATTGCCCCAGATTGAGCGCGATAAAGCCCGCCGCGGTCGCGGTCGCGCAGATAATCACCCAATCAACCGTCGCAACCCCGTCTTGCGCACGCAGAAAGTACATCAAGGGCGCGCGGGTCTTTGGTTCAGATCTCGGCATGGCGTTCATTCCGCCCTTTTGGCGGCTCCGGACAGAATCACTCCACACCGCTCTACCCCCGAGAAATGGTAAAAATGAGGCAACCGTCCAAGCTGGCTTGGCGATATCGGCACTGCGAGGGCTTGCAAGCACGTACAACGCGGTGTATGCGCGCCTGATCTTCGCCACATGTCATATGAACGGCGTTCTCCCTCGTGGTCCGGGGGGCGGAGATGCGACACCCCGGCCTTTGAAAGACGCTCGCAACAGAACTGGAGTTTCCATGCCTCTTTATGAGCATGTGATGATTGCGCGCCAGGATCTCTCCGGCACGCAGGCCGAAGGGCTGGTTGAGCATTTCGGCACCGTCCTCAAGGACAACGGCGGCAATGTCGTCGAGACCGAATACTGGGGTCTCAAGACGATGGCCTACAAGATCAACAAGAACCGCAAGGGTCACTACGCCTATTTTCGCACGGATGCGCCTTCGGCCGCCGTGCAGGAAATGGAGCGATTGATGCGCCTGCATGAAGACGTCATGCGCGTGTTGACCGTCAAGGTCGACGCCCATGAAGAGGGCCCGTCGGCTCAGATGCAGAAGCGCGACGAGCGTGATCGTGGCGACCGCGGTGATCGTGGCGACCGCGGTGATCGTGGCGACCGTGGTGATCGCGGCGACCGCGGTGATCGTGGTGATCGTGGTGATCGTGGTGATCGTGGTGATCGCGGCGACCGCGGCGACCGCGGCGACCGTCGCTGAGAGGAAGGATAAAGATCATGGCATCTAAACCGTTTTTCCGTCGTCGTAAGTCCGACCCTTTCGAGGGCGAAGGCGCACCGAGCATCGATTACAAGGATGTGCGTCTGCTTCAGCGCTACATCTCCGAGCGCGGCAAGATCGTTCCCTCCCGCATCACCGCGGTCAGTGCAAAGAACCAGCGTAAGCTCGCGCAAGCGATCAAGCGCGCCCGGTTCCTCGCCCTGCTGCCCTATGCCGTGAAGTAAGGAGACAGCAATGGAAGTCATCCTACTCGAACGCGTGGCCAAGCTTGGCCAGATGGGTGAGGTTGTGACCGTCAAGGATGGTTACGCCCGCAATTACCTTCTGCCGCAGAAAAAAGCGATGCGGGCCAATGACGCCAACCGCGCTGCTTTCGAAGCGAAAAAAGCGCAGCTCGAAGCACGCAACCTCGAGACCCGCAAAGAAGCCGAGCAGCTTGCCGCCCGTTTGGACGGCCAGCAGTACATCATCATCCGCTCCGCATCCGATGCAGGCGCGCTCTACGGCTCCGTCACGACCCGTGACGCCGCCGATGCCGCCACAGCCTCGGGGATCACGGTCGACCGTCAGCAGGTTCAACTGCTGCGCCCGATCAAGGATCTGGGCCTGCACGCCGTTCGCGTCGTGCTGCACCCTGAAGTGACCCTTGAGATCGTGCTCAACGTCGCACGCTCCGCCGAGGAGGCAGAGCTTCAGGCCTCCGGCAAGACCATTCAGGAACTTGCCGCCGAGGAAGAAGCCGCAGCCGAATTCGAGATCGCCGAGCTTTTCGACGATCTTGGCGGTGCGCAACTCGACGACGAAGGTGGATCGAGCGACGACGCTGGCAATTAAGGCCACGCCTCGCGAAAATGTTAGGCCGCGTCCCTTGGGATGCGGCCTATTTCGTTTGTGGCAATCGAACGAAAACTTGCCTCAGGATCGCTAAGCACAGCGCTATTGGCACAGCATAAGTAGAAACGCGCTGCATTTGGCTCGGTGATGCAACCCTTCCAGAAAGAGAAAATGATTGCGTTTTTGCAGAAATGGTGCAACATGTTGGGCAAATTAAATGCATGACGCCTACATATTGAGAAGTCAACGAACTCTTGGGACAGGTTAAAGTGCTGGCAAATCTAGCATTGCATATCCAGGCAAATATACCAAATTTATCACGTGTATTTTGGCTGTGCATCGCGTTTGGTTACGGCACAGGTATCTTAGCTGTAATTGCAATTCTTTTTGCTGACCTTGAATTTCTGAACGCCAGCGGGACAGTCGGTGAGCGTGCGGTTTTTCACCTCAGCGTTGTCCGCGTGATCTTCATTAGCGTGATCTTGATTGTTTTTCCGGTGTTGCTTCTTACGTCCTTGCGTCGACTTTTCTACTTTATGGTTGGCATTACCGCCTGGATTGTCATGGTCTACATTGACGATGTTTTTGTGCTTTACAATATCATGAAATATCCTCAATCAGCGGCGATAAACGCAGTTATGATCCTAAGGCCATTCATAATCATTAGTCTTTTATGGATGTGCTTCGAACTGCATTTGCGACTTAAGAATGGATCTTGAATCGTATGAATAAGAAACTAAATGACGATGAGTATCATGCGTTTCTTCAGATGTTTGATCGGACTTCCGTGCAGATCAGACGGCTGGCCACGCAAAGCAAAATCTTCAGGGTCTCATTTCGGTTTGTGAATATTTATGCGATATGCTTTATTGGTGTTTTCGTTTTTATGAAAAGATTCTTTGCTGACGCGATCAATCAGGACATAATAACCGAAGGATACCTCGCGGTCTTGAGCGCGCGGGCCAATATAACCATTTGGCTTCTTGTTGGCTTCAACATCGCATATTATTTCAATTTCTATTTCCGTTTTTTTGTTGTCCTGATGTTGATGTACCTTTTGAATGCCACCATTGATCAGACCTTGCTTTTCTCTGTACATTACGACTACGCGGAAAAGCCGATCCTCGCGGCTTTCTATTTCACAAGGCCGCTTTTGATATTCGCACTGCTCGTGACATTGTTCAAATATGACGAACAACGATAGATTTGCGGATGCTGAATGCCTCCTGCCGAATTCACTGTTGGCTAAAGGCTATATAATCTTAGTCATAGCGAAGCCTTGCTTCACACCCTCGTGCTAGTCAGGGCGCTCGCGCTGCGCCGTCGCGGCGGAGCACTTTCTTCTTGGCTTGTCAGTTCACGGACCATAAGCAAAACTGGTCTTCTCACCCACAGGACATTAGGGCGGATCGCTTCGCGCCCTAACCGCCCTAAGTGTCGCACGCTTCCGACATGTTGAACGTAGTGCCCATTATGCGAGTTTTGAGTTAAGCACCGATCATGAAAACATATGCATTTTCTTTCATTGTCGCATCGATCCCCGGCGTAGCCTGGACCCAAGCTTGGCCTGACGGCGCGCCCAATCGTCCCGGCATCACCCCGGCCTTTCCCAGCCAAACCGAAGCGCCGGTCGACATCACCAACCCCGCCCCTGCCCTCTCGCTCGTCAGCGAGGGCCTCGACACACCTTGGGCGATCGCGGTGCTGCCCGGCATGGCCGGCTATCTCGTGACCGAGCGTGACGGGCATCTGCGCCATGTGACGCGTAATGGCGCGATCTCTTCGCCCATTGCAGGACTTCCCGACATCTTCGCCCAACGGCAAGGTGGTCTGCTCGATATCACGCTCTCGCCTGATTTCGCGCGCAGCCGTTTGCTCTATCTTAGCTATTCTGCCCCCGACGGGATCGGGCGCAGCGCCACCGCCGCAGCACGGGCGCGCCTGTCGAACGATCACACTCAACTGCTGGATCTGGTCGAGATTTTCCGCCAATCACCCGCAGCCACGGCCCCGGGGCATTACGGCAGCCGCATAGAACCCCTGCCGGATGGCAGTCTTGCCCTCACCACAGGCGACCGGATGCGCCATGCAGAGCGCGCGCAAGACCCCGCCACCGGCTATGGCGCCGTGATCCGGATCATGCCCGATGGCAGCCCGCCCAACGAACGGCCCAGCGTGGCAGACGCCCTGCCCGGCCTTGTTTCCTATGGCCACCGCAATATCCAAGGCATCGCCCATGACCCCGCGACAGGGCAGCTATGGACATTGGAACACGGGCCTGCGGGTGGCGATGAATTGAACCTGATCACACCGGGCGGCAACTACGGCTGGCCGGTTGTCAGCTACGGGGTTAACTACAATGGGCGCGAGATCGGCCAAGGCCGCGCGGCACATGCGCCCGATTTCATTCCCCCACGCTACTACTGGGACCCCGTGATCGCGCCGGGCGGCATGGTCATCTATGATGGTGATATGTTCCCCGCATGGCGCGGCGACATCTTGGCGGCGGGATTGGTCGCGCAAGCGGTTGTGCGGCTCGACCTCGCCGACGACCGGGTGATCGCCGAAGAACGGCTCGCTGAAGGCATCGCCCGTGTCCGCGATATCGCCGTGGATCATGACGGGGCCATACTCTTCGTCACCGATGAAGGCCCCCGCTCACGGCTGATGCGACTTGCGCGATAGGCTAAAAGGTCTCAAGCGTCAGCACCGCATCGCACCCTTCAGGTCGGAAAGAGCCGACCCATACGGCATATGCCCCATCATCCGGATCAGCCAAACTCAACGAAGCGGTTTGGCCGACGCCGCTATCATCATCGAAGAACCACCGCCCCGAAGGTGCGCGCAATAACAAGATCGTATCGCATGCCGCGTTGGAACGAAGATGCAGCCGCCGAAAACGGCGCATCCGGTTGAGGTCGAACACGAAATCCGGCGCCCTACGGACATGGCCCCATCCGATCAGTTCGCAATCATGCAGATGATGCACCCCCCCCGCCAGCACATCGAAGCGCGCGGGGTTCCATAGATCGCGCCCCTTCGCGCTATGGCGTTCCATCGGTGCGATATCGGGGTCAGGGCAAGCAAAGCCCACCCCTGCAAGCAAGGGCCAAAAGATCAGCGAAAAGAAAAAGGCAGGCCGTGTCATGACAACAGCCTGCCGGAAGAGAGTTAAAAAACCGCTAGTAGCCGTGGGCCCACCAACGGCCCAAGCCCGGCATGCGTCATTCAGTTATCCCATGTCTCCATTTCGATCGTGGCCTGACAATTGCCACCGCCATCATAGGTGCCGACCCAAACATCCACCCGGCCGTTCAACCTTGCCGCGCCATAGAGATCGAGCATCGGATCAAGATTGCCGTTGCTGTCATCGTCGAAATACCAATTTCCATCCGGGGTGCGGACCAACATCACCGTATCGCAGCTCGATTGCCCTTGGATTTCCAACCGCGCATAATTCTCCATACCCGAAAGCAGAAAACTCACGCTCGGCTGTGCCGGGAAAAAGCCGGATGCAAAGATCGGCAGCCCGCAAAGGCCCACATCCTGTGTCCCACCAGCCAAGACCGCATAGTTCGTGGGGGTGAACAGTGCCGCTCCGTTCGTCGTGACAGCCATGCCACCCTGCAAGCTTGGGTTCGGACAGCCCTGCATGCCCGCACCCGGCACGCTGGGCATCGTGGCAGCCACTGTTCGGAACACGATCGTGCCTTGGCACGTGCCACCGCCGAAACCGCCGACCCAGATATCGACACGCCCATTCAACTGCGCCCCGTTCAAGACAAGCTGGGGCTGCAAGCCGGTGGGGCCATCATCGTTGAAATACCACTGACCGGATGCATCGCGGATGATCATCGTCGGATCGCAATCCGATACCGTCTCGGCGGTAAAATCATAGCCATCCATCTGCGACATGAACAAGGTGAAGCTCGGCGCCTCATTGGCAAAGCCATATCCATTGATGCCGGGGCATGCATCGATTTCATGCTGCCCCCCGCTCTGCGCGACATAAGCCTGTCCCGCCATCAATTGCGGACCCGTCACATTCAACGATGGCCCGACCAGATTGGGGTTAGGACACACCGCAGCCGGCATCGGCGCGGGTATCGGAGCGGGCACCGGAGCCGGGATGGGCGCCGGGATCGGTGCGGGCATCGGTGCGGGCATCGGCAAAGGGGCGGGCAGCGGCGCTTGCGCCTGCGCCAGCAGCGGCGCGTTGCCACCCAAGGGCGCGGATCTGACCGGAGCGCGCGAAAATGGTGTGATGGGCGCGGCCACGGTCGCTTGCGCAAGCTGCAACGTGGCTGGGCAAGTTTCATCGCCGAAACTGCCGACCCAGACATCGACCGTTCCATCCAAGGCAGGTCCAGCCGCAAGCGTCAGCCGTGGGTCCAGATTCCCATTGCCATCATCATTGAAACGCCATTGCCCATCGGCGGTATGGACCAGCAAGCTCGCATCGCAATCCGAGGTAACTGCCAGAACCAAATCCTGCGCCGCGGTATCCGCAACGACAAAGGAATGATCGGGCGCCGCATGGAAGCGGCCAAATCCTATCGCGCCAAGATCACAGCTTTGTAGCGCATGCGTGCCGCCTGCGGTCAAGGAAACGGTCTGCACCTGCGCAAATGCGGCTGCCTCATAGCCCACCGCAACGTTTGAAAGTCCGACATCGGGACACGCCCAAGCCGCCGTTCCTGCGCCCATGAACGCGATCAATCCCAGTGGAAAAGGTTTCATGTGCCGCCCCTTTCAATCTCGCCCCAAGCCATTACCGGGCCGGGGGTCGTCATTCACCGCATGACCGCATGTTTTGTCCAAGCACAGCCCTGCTGCGCGAAACACCGACCACGATTTACCCCTCGAAGCTACGCTTGCCTCTGGACCAACGCTAGAAAAATCATGATCCAAAATGGCCGCATTACAAAAAAGGGCGGCCCGGCGGCCGCCCCAATCCAGTCTCCCGCAAAAGGCGCGGGCTGATTTATTCGTCTTCCAGCGCGTCGACGGCGGCCTTCAGATCATCCTTGCTGATGGTCTTTTCGCTGACATCGGCCAATTCCACGATGAAATCGATGACCTTGTCTTCGAACAGCGGCGCGCGGAGCTGCTGCTGCGCGGCCTGATTTTGCTGGATGAATTCAAAGAAGGCGCGTTCCTGACCGGGGTACTGACGGGCCTGCATCATGATGGCTTGCGTCATCTCGGCATCCGAAACGGTGACTTCGTTCTTCTGGCCAAGCTCGGCCAAAAGCAGGCCTAGCTTCACGCGGCGCTCGGCCAGCTTCAGATGCTCATCGCTCGGCGTGATCTCGGGGTGATCATGGCCCTGCACATCGGGGTTTTCCTCGTGCCATAGCTGGTGGGCGATCTGCTCCGCCTCGGCCGCGACAAGGCTCGGCGGCAATTCGACCGCGACCTGCGCGTCGAGTTGATCGAGCAGCTTGCGCTTGAGAACCTGACGCGCTGCACCGGCATATTCAGCAGCCATGCGCTCGCTGATCTGACCCTTGAGCGCAGCAAGATCCTCGGCGCCGTATTTCTTGGCCAACTCATCATCGACAGCCGCCGGAACCGGCTTTTTGACCTCTTTCACGGTCACATCGAACACGACATCCTTGCCCGCCAGATGGGCCGCGCCGTATTCGGCGGGGAAAGTCACGTTGACGGATTTTTCTTCACCGGCCTTGGCGCCGATCAACTGCTCTTCGAAGCCGGGAATGAACGAGCCCGAGCCCAGAACCAGCGGGTAATCCTCGGCCGAACCACCCTCGAACGCCTCGCCGTCGAGCTTGCCGACGAAATCGATCACGGCCTGATCGCCATCGGCGGCCTTGCCCTTCTTGGTTTCGAAATTCTGCGCGCTGGCCGCAAGATTGTTCAGCGCCTCGTCGATTTCCGCGTCCGCCGGCTGGGCGACAAGCTTTTCGATCTTGATCTTCTTGAAATCGACCGCCGGAATCTCGGGCAGCTTTTCATAAGAGAGCGAAACGACGATATCGTCGCCCTCTTTCCAATCCTCGTTCGTCATCTTGACGTCGGGCTGCATCGCCGGGCGATCGCCGCTTTTTTCAAGGTGATCTTGCATCGCGCCATCGACGGCTTCTTGCATCGCTTCGCCCAACAGGCGGGGGCCGAATTGCTTTTTCAAAAGCGCCATCGGCACCTTGCCCTTGCGAAAGCCCTTCATGGCGATCTCGGGCTGCGCCTCGACCAGCTTTTCGTTCACCTTCGCCTCGAGATCGGCACCGGTGATGGTGATCTGGTATTCGCGCTTGAGGCCCTCGGCCAAGGTCTCGGTGATCTGC
>NZ_CBFIIK010000013.1:0-40458 GCF_965662675.1 Roseicyclus sp.
CGCGCGCACCCATGCGCAACTGCCAGCCTAGCCCAATCGGATCGGAGCGCCCAATCATGCCCAGCCCCTCGCAGCGGATCGCGACATTGACGGGCGATGGCGATGATGGCTGGCAACTCTTCTACCGTGCCCGCGCGATGAAGGCCGCAGGTCATGATGTGTTGGAGTTGACCATCGGCGAGCATGATATCGGCACGGACCCTTTGATCTTGGACGAGATGCACCGCGCGGCGCGGGCCGGGCATACGGGATATGCCGCCGTGCCGGGGGTGGCCGCGTTGCGTGCAGCCGTGGCCGCAAGATTGAGCAAGCAACATGGGCGGCGCGTCACAGCCGATCATGTGCTGATCGTGCCGGGTGGACAGGCGGGGCTTTTCGCCGCCCATCACGCGGCCTGCGATGCGGGCGATCGTGCGCTGTTGATCGATCCTTATTACGCCACCTATCCCGGCACGATCCGCGCCGTGGGCGCCCTGCCGGTTCCGGTCCCTGCGCGCAGCGAGGATGGGTTTCAGCCCGATCTCGCAGCCCTTGCCGTCGCCGCAAAAGGCGCAAGATCGCTGTTGATCAACAGCCCCAACAACCCCACTGGCGCCGTCTATTCCGATGAGAGCCTGTCGGGGATCGCGGCCATCGCGCAGGCGCATGATCTTTGGGTGATCGCGGACGAAGTCTATGACACCCAAGTCTGGCATGGGCGGCATCGTCCGATCGCCAGCCTGCCCGGCATGGCCGCGCGCACGCTGAGCATCGGATCGCTGTCCAAAAGCCACGCCATGACCGGATCGCGCCTTGGATGGGTCTGTGGGCCGGAAGCGGTCATCGCACAGATGATCACTTTGGCCACCCATACAACCTATGGCGTGCCGGGTTATATTCAGGAGGCGGGGCTTTTCGCCTTGGCGCAAGGGGCCGCGATCGAGGCGTCGGTGGCCGCGCCCTTCAAGCGGCGGCGCGATCTGCTCTTGGCGCGCATCGAAGACCATCCATATCTCCGCGCGATCCCGCCGGATGGGGCCATGTATGTGATGCTCGATATTCGTGCCACCGGCCTATCGGGCGATGAATTCGCCGCGCGTCTTCTTGATGCAGAATTGGTGGCGGTCATGCCCGGCGAAAGCTTCGGAAATGCTGCAGCGGGTCATGTGCGGGTGGCTTTGACCTTGCCCGACGACCGCTTCGCCGATGCGATCGCCCGGCTCATCGGATTTGCCGAAACTTTGGCCGCCTAACGCGCCAAGCCTGCCGCCGCGGCGGCCAAGGCGGTAATCCCCGCCCAATCGCCCGCGGCGACCATTTCCTTGGGCGCAACCCAAGAGCCGCCTGCACAGATCACATTGGGCAAGCCAAGATAGCTGGGCGCATTTTGCGGCGTGATGCCGCCCGTGGGGCAGAAAGAGACCTGCGGGATCGGCCCGCCGATGGATTTGAGCGCAGGCGCGCCGCCCGCGGCCTCTGCGGGAAAGAATTTCAGCATGTCATAGCCCTGTTCCCACAGCGCCATGACCTCCGATGCCGTGACAGCCCCCGGCAAGAGCGGCAGGCCGATCTCGACCGATGCCGCGATCAGGCGTGGCGTGGCACCGGGCGAGACGCCGAACTTGGCACCCGCTTGCTTGGCGGCACGGATATCGTCGGGGGTGAGCAGCGTGCCAGCACCAACGATGCCGCCCGGCACATCGGCCATGGCCCGGATCGCGTCGAGCGCGCAATCCGTGCGCAGCGTCACCTCGAGCGCGGGCAGGCCGCCGGCCACCAACGCATGGGCCAGCGGCGCGGCATGAGCCGCATCCTCAAGCACCAAGACCGGGATGATCGGCGCTTGCGCCGCGATCTCGCGCGTGACGGCGGATTGGGCCATGGGGGTCATCAATGGTATCCTTTGCAACGATGGGGCTTTGCGTATTTGGGGAAAGATGAAGGCAAATGATACCCTACACGACCACGGCAGCGCCCAACGTGGCAGGCCCGGCATTGGCACGAAAGATCTCGAACAATTCACGCCCCACACCGTGACTATTGGCCGAAAGGTCGGGCAGCGCGGCGGTGCGATCGGCGACACCGTCGGTCAGCACGGCAAGCACACCGGTGCTGGCATCGACGCAGATAAGGTCGCCATCCTGCAGCTTGCCGATCAGCCCGCCATCAAGCGCCTCGGGGGCGACATGGATGGCAGAGGGGACTTTGCCCGAAGCGCCCGACATACGGCCATCGGTAACCAGCGCCACCTTGTGGCCGCGATCTTGCAGCACCGACAGAAGCGGCGTCAGCGCATGGAGTTCCGGCATGCCATTGGCCCGCGGGCCTTGGAATCGCACCACCACCACCACATCGCGGTTCAGATCGCCGCGCTGAAAGGCGGCCTTGACCGCGGCTTGGCTTTCAAAGATCGCCGCGGGGGCTTCGATCACATGGCGGGCGGGATCGACGGCCGAGACCTTCATCACGCCGCGACCCAGATTGCCGACCAGTTCGACCAAGCCACCCTGTGGCTGGAAGGGGGCGGCGGCGGGACGGAGGATCTTGTCGTTGAGGCTGGCGCGCGGGCCTGCCTCCCATGCAAGCGCGCCGTCGCGCAGTTTGGGTTCTTGCGCATAAAGCGCGAGCCCCTGGCCCGCCACGGTCTGGGTGTCGGGGTGCAGCAGCCCGGCCTCCAGCAACTCGCCGATCATGTAGGCAAGGCCACCGGCGGCGTGGAAATGGTTCACATCGGCCAGACCATTGGGATAGACCCGCGCCATCAGCGGCGTGGCCGCCGAGATATCGGCGAAATCCGTCGGCTCAATGATCACCCCCGCCGCGCGCGCCATGGCGACGAGATGGATGACAAGGTTGGTCGACCCGCCTGTCGCCATCAGCCCGACGATTCCATTGACGAAGGCCTTCTCGTCGAGGATGTCGCAGACCGGCGTATAGGCATTGCCAAGCGCTGTGATGGCCGCCGCGCGTTCGGTCGCGGCATCGGTCAGCGCCTCGCGCAAGGGTGTGCCGGGATTGACAAAGGACGCGCCGGGCAGGTGCAACCCCATGAATTCCATCAACATCTGGTTGGAATTGGCCGTGCCGTAAAAGGTACAGGTACCGGGGCCGTGATAGCTGTCCATCTCGGCCTTCATCAGCACGTCGCGGCCGACGGCGCCGGTCGCGAATTGCTGGCGCACCTTGGATTTCTCGTCATTGGGCAAGCCCGAGACCATCGGCCCCGCCGGCACGAAAAGCCCCGGCAGATAGCCGAAGGTGGCCGCCGCCATCACCAGACCCGGCACGATCTTGTCGCAAACGCCCAAGTAAAGCACCGCGTCGAAGGTGTTGTGGCTGAGCGCCACGCCGGTCGCCAAGGCGATCACATCACGCGAGAAAAGCGACAACTCCATCCCTGTCTGGCCTTGTGTCACGCCATCGCACATGGCGGGCACGCCACCTGCAACCTGCGCCGTGGCGCCGGCACGCCGCGCGGCCGCCTTGATCTTGTCAGGGTATGTTTCAAAGGGCTGATGGGCCGAGAGCATGTCGTTATAGGCCGTCACGATCCCGATATTGGGCGCGCGCGCGGCCACCAGCGCATCCTTGTCGGCACCCATCGCGGCATCGGCATGGGCTTGATTGCCGCAAGACAGATGGGCACGGCGCGGGCCATCCTCGGCCAATTTGCGCATCCGGTCGAGATATGTGGCGCGGGTGGCATGCGAGCGCGCCACGATCCGATCGGTTACTGCAGCGATACGACCGTCCAAGGACATGCCGCCCCTCCCTTTGATGCGAGTCGCCGCGTGTTTATCATGTTAGCGCTAACAACGCCAGTCACGCCCTCAATGCGGCTGCACGCCGGGCAGAAAAACGGGCTGGTCACGATGGTGCAGCGAAATGCCGTCACGGAAAACATGCACCTTTTCGGGATCGGCTGTCAGGCGCACGGTCTGTCCACGCAGGCCCGCATGGATTCCCTGCAGTTTTCCGATGACGCCATCCTGAACGCCCACGCCTTTGGCGAAATACAGCAGCGTCACCTCGCCAAGGGCCTCGACGATATCGACCGTCCCCTCGAAGGCAAAGGCGGCATCAGCGGTCTCGACCATATCCTCTGGCCGAATTCCAACTTGAACATCCGCCCCCAAATCACTGGCAAGAGACGGGTAATGCGACTTCACTTGCCCGGCACCCTGCGCCAGTTCCAACGTCGTGACATCGCCCGTGCCGACGATCTTGCCCGCCATCAGGTTCATCGCGGGGCTGCCGATGAATTGCGCGACGAAGGTGGAATTGGGCCGCTCGTATAGCTCCAATGGCGTGCCCACCTGCGCGATGCCGCCGCCTGCAAGCACGACGATGCGTGAGGCCAGCGTCATCGCCTCGACCTGATCATGGGTGACGTAGATCATGGTGCTGTCGGGCATTTGTTCTTTCAACTGCGCGATCTCGATCCGGGTCGCGACCCGCAGCGCGGCATCGAGGTTCGAGAGCGGCTCGTCAAACAGATAGACCTTGGGGTCGCGCACGATCGAGCGCCCGATCGCCACCCGCTGACGCTGGCCGCCCGAGAGCGCCTTGGGCAGGCGATCAAGGAAATTGGTCAGTTGCAGCTTGTCGGCGGCGGCGCGCACTTTTTGGTCGATGCTGGCCCGATCAAGCCCCGCAATCTTGAGCGAAAAGGCCATGTTGTCGTAGACGGTCATATGCGGGTAAAGCGCATAGGATTGGAACACCATGGCGATGCCGCGCTGGCTGGGCGGCACATCATTGACCACCTGACCGTCAATCTCGAGCGTGCCGCCCGAAATCTTTTCCAGACCCGCGATCATGCGCAAAAGCGTGGATTTCCCACAGCCCGAGGGGCCGACGAAGACGATCAATTCGCCTGTCTTGATGTCGAGGTCGATGTCATGAAGGACGCGCACAGCGCCCCCATAGACCTTTTCCACCCCACTCAGCTTCAGATCGGCCATGTCCTCTCCCCCCTGCCCTTGTTACGTCGCGATTTGCGTGTCATCGGCCGCGGCGAAAACGGCGTGATATGGCGATAGATCGAACACATCTCCATCCTCAGTTGCGGGCGCGAAGGGGGCGCCGCGATCTTGGCGCCATTGACCCTCGGGCATGGGAACGCGCTGGGGCTCATCCGTCATGTTGAAGGCACAGAACAACACCTGGCCTTCATGGCTACGCCGGAAACTCAGCACGCCATCCACGGCGCTGATATGGGACAGATCGCCCTTGATGAGCGGGGCCCATGCTTGGCGAAAGCCGATCATGCGGCGGTAGAAGTCAAGCATGCTGTCCGCCTGTGCCGCTTGGGCGCCGACAGCGCGCGGCAGATGTTCGACCGCAACGGGCAGCCAGGGCCGCGCCTCCGAAAAGCCGCCATTGTGATTGTCGGTGGTCCAAGGCATCGGCGTGCGACAACCATCGCGCCCCTTGAACTTGGGCCAGAAGCGGATGCCATAGGGGTCTTGCAGATCCTCATAGGCGACATAGGCTTCGGTCAGGCCCAGCTCTTCGCCCTGATAGATGCAGACCGAGCCGCGCAAAGACATCAAGAGCCCGGCAAAAAGCCGCACCGCCGCATCATCCAGCCCCCAGCGCGTCGCATGGCGCACGACGTCATGGTTGGAAAAGGCCCAACAGGCCCAGCCATCGCCGATCGTCGCCTCATAGGCGGTAAGCACTTCGGCCACCTTGGCGGCATCAGGGGTGGTGCCCGACAGGAACTCGAAGCTGTAGCACATATGCACCTTGTCGCCGTCCGAGGTGTATTCGGCCTGTATCTCCATGCCACGCTGGGCATCGCCCACCTCGCCCACGGCGGTCGTGCCGGGGTATTCGTTCATCAAGACGCGCAGCCGCCGTAAAAAGGCGAGGTTCTCGGGCTGGTTCTTGTCGTAACGGTGATCTTGCCAGTTATAGGGGTTCACCTCGGGCGCGATGGTTGTGTTGCGCGCCTCGGGGGGCAATGCGGGATTGTCGCGCAACAGCTTGTCGTGGAAGTAGAAATTGATCGTATCAAGGCGGAAGCCATCCACCCCACGCTCCAGCCAGAACCGCGCCACATCCAAAAGCGCATCTTGCACATCAGCATTGTGCAGATTCAGGTCGGGCTGTTCTTTCAAGAAGTTGTGCAGGAAATATTGCATCCGGTCGCCCGACCATTCCCAGGCCGGGCCGCCAAAGATCGACAGCCAGTTGTTGGGCGGGCTGCCATCGGGCTTGGCGTCGGCCCAGACATACCAATCGGCCTTGGCATTCGTGCGGCTGTGCTGGCTTTCCTGAAACCAGACATGCTGGTTCGAGCTATGGCTGATCACCAGATCGATCAGCACCCGCACCCCCAATTCATGCGCGCGCGCGATCAGCGCGTCGAAATCGGCCAACGTGCCGAACATCGGATCGACGTCGCAATAATCGCTGACATCATAGCCGAAATCGAGCATGGGCGACCGGAAGAAGGGCGAAATCCAGATCGCATCGACGCCCAAGCCCGCGACATGTTCCAGCCGCGCGATGATGCCCGCCAGATCGCCGATCCCGTCGGCGTTGCTGTCTTGGAAACTGCGCGGATAGATCTGGTAGATCACAGCGCCGCGCCACCAGTCGAGGTCAGGCGCAATGATATCTTCGGGCCGCAAGGAGTGCATGGCAGTCATCTTGGGGGGAGGCTTTCCTATTTCACCGATCCGGCCAACAGGCCGCGAACGAGGTAGCGTTGCATTGTGAAAAACACGATCAGCGGCACGGCGATGGAGACAAAGGCCGAGGTCGCCAAAATCTCCCAATCGCCGCCGCGGGTACCCATCAACTCGACGATCTGGCGCGTCATCACCGTGGTCTGGCCCGAACTGTCGATCAAAAACACCATGGCGACGAGCAAGTCATTCCATGTCCAAAGAAACTGAAAGATCGCGAAGCTGGCCAAGGCCGGAAAGCTCAGGGGCAGCACGATCTTGGTAAAGACCTGAAAATCGGTGGCGCCATCGACCTTGGCGCATTCGATGATCTCACGCGGCAGGCCGACCATGTAGTTGCGCAACAAATAGATCGCGAGCGGCAGGCCAAAGCCGGTATGGGCAAGCCAAACCCCCAAGTAACCCTTTCCGATCCCGATCTGGTTATGCAACGTCAACAGCGGGATCAGCGCCAGCTGCAGCGGCACGACAAGCATCGCCACGACAGCCGCCACCAACAGCGCGCGGCCCGGAAACTCCATCCATGCCAGCGCATAGGCCGCGAAAGCGGCGATCAAGATGGGGATGATGGTGGCCGGGATCGTCACGGTGAGCGTATTGAAAAAGGCCTTTGCCATCCCCTCGCGGTTACCGGGGTCGAACAGCACGCCCCGGTAATTGGACAGCGTGAACTCCGGCGGGCTTTCGGCGGTCACAAAGACGCGTTGACCACGCCCGCTGATCTGTTCGTCATTGCCCGACCAGATGTAATCGCCGTTCGCCGCGACGCTCAGCGTCTCGCCCTCGCCCAGATCGGCGGTCTCACCCGGTGCAAAGGCCGCGATATCGCGCGACGAGACACCCCAAGCACTGATCACGGCGGCCACATCGGCGGCGGTCTCGGCCCGGCCATCAACGACGTAGAGATTGCCCTCGACCACGAAAACCCCGTCGCGTTCGATGCGGAACTCTCCGGGATTGGCGGCGCGGAATACCTCGTTCTGCACCGCGGGAAACATTGCCGCCCACCAGCCCGAGGTGCGGATTTGATCGGTGGTGCGGAAAGACGACACCAACAGCCCCAACGTGGGAAACACCCATAACAGCACCAATGCCGCTACCGATAGATGCACGGCCCAAGTCAGGCTGGATTTCTTGCCCGCGATATTATCCATGATCCCGCCCCCCGCGACACAAGCCAGACATCAGCGCATCTCCTTGCGGGCGTTATAGACGTTCCACACAAGGATCGGCGTCACGAGCAGCATGATCACCATGGCCGCCGCCGACCCCATGCCCCAATCATTTGCGCGGAACATCTTGTCATACATGAAATTGGCCAACACTTGCGTTTCCCACTGGCCGTTGGTCATGGCAAAGACGATGTCGAAGACCTTCAGCACGACGATAGTGATTGTCGTCCAGACCACCACGATCGTGCCCGCGATCTGGGGCACCTTGATCTTGAAGAAAATCTGGAACGGGTTGGCGCCATCGACGATGGCCGCCTCGATCGTCTCCTCGGGGATGCCGCGCAGCGCGGCGGACAAGATCACCATGGCAAAGCCGGTCTGAATCCAGATCAGGACGATCATCAAGAAGAGGTTGTTCCAAAACGGCACCGTCAGCCATGTGACAGGCGCAGCGCCGCCTAGCTGCAAATAGACCGCATTCAGAATACCGATCTGCGCCACATCCTCGGGGCGGGCATCATAGACCAGCTTGAAGATCACGGCCGCGCCCACGAAGGAAATCGCCATCGGCATGAAGATCAACGATTTGGCGATATTGCCCCAGCCAATCCTGTCGGTCAGCTGTGCCGCCAAAAGTCCGAAGGCGGTCGAGGCCGCAGGCACGATCAAGAGCCACAGGAAATTGTTGCGCAGCGCCTCCCAGAACTTGGGATCATCAAGCATGCGCGCGTAGTTGTCGGCCCCCACGAAGGCCCCGCCTGCATTGCGGTCGACCAGCGACAGGCGGAAAGTCTCGAACACCGGATAGGCAAGGTATAGCCCAAGCGCGAACAGCGCGGGAAACAGGAACAGCCAAGGCCGCACCGCATTGGCGCGGTTGATGTTGCGCCCCGTATTCGGCCCGCGCGCCGGGAACAGGACGCGGTCAAGAAACAGGTTCGACAGGTAGAAATAGCCCACGCATCCGCCAACACCCACGATGATGGTGATCAAGGCCTGAAATGCCGGATTCATCTGCAAACCTCCCCCAAGGCGCGGAACGGAATGATCCGGCCCCGCAGGGCCGGATCTTCTGTGTCAGCGCATCACGCGCACGCTTACTTCAGCGCGTCCCAGCTGGACTGGATGGTGTCGGCCACGGCCTGCGCATCGGCACCGCCGACAAAATCGACCATGCCGGTCCAGAAGCTGCCAGCACCCACGCCGCCCGGCATCAGGTCGGAGCCATCGAAGCGGAAGGTGGTCGCGTTGAGCAGGATCTCGCCCTGCCCAGCCTCGACCGCGCTGGGATAGGCCTCGAGGTTCACACCCGAATGGGGCGTGAGGAACCCACCCTGCGCCATCATGATCTCATGCGCGAAGGGGGTCTGCAGGAAGGCCATGAAAGCCGCCGCCGCATCCGAAGGATCGGTCACGGCCATCAGCGTGCCACCGCCCAGAACCGGGTTGCCGAGGTCTTCACCCGCAAAGGAAGGGAAGTAGAAGTAATCGGCATCTTCACCCACAACCGTGCCTTCGGGGAAGAAGGCGGGGATGAAGCTGGCCTGGCGGTGCATGTAGCAGCCCGGGGGGGATGCAAACAGGCCCGCAGGGCTGTCACGGAAATCGGTCGTGGCAACCGCACCTGCGCCGCCCGCGACATAGTCATCATTGCGCGCAAAAGAGCCGAAGACCTCGATCGCATTGACGACGCGGGGGTCGTTGAAGGGCATGTCATTGGTGGTCCAGGCATCATAGACATCGGGGGTCTGCGTGCGCAGCATGATGTCTTCCACCCAGTCTGTAGCCGGCCAGCCGGTCGCTGCACCCGAACCCAGACCAATACACCACGGCGTGCCGCCATCCGCGACGATCTGGTCGCTCAGCGCGATCAGCTCTTCCATGGTGGTGGGGATCTCGTAGCCCGCATCCTCGAAATTCTCAGGCACGAACCAAACCAGAGACTTCAGGTTCACGTTGAAGAAAAAGCCGTAGAACTCATCCTGGCCCGATGCATTGGCATAAGTGCCCAGATCGACCCATGACGACCCGGCGGCGTAGTTTTCACCGACCCATGCCGCCATATCGGGGCCAAGCGCGCTGAGTTGGCCATTGCCCGCCAAAACCGCCGCGAGACCGGGCTGCGGGAAAACCGCGATATTGGGGGCGGAACCGGCCTCGACGTCGATGACGATCTGCTGCTCGAAGCTGTCAGAGCCGGTGTAGCTGGCATCCACCCCGGTGGCCGCTTCGAAATAGTTGAGCAAGATGTCGAAACGCTCCGCCTCGGGCGAAAGCCAAGGGCCGGAAACGGTCAGGCTTTGACCCGCCAAGCTGGGCGCCGATGCCGAGAACGCGGCATAGCTGTCCCAATTGAACGCCCCTTCGCCCTGCGCGAAGGGCATATGCGCGTCTGCCAACGCACCACCCGCCGAAAGCGCGACAACAGCCGCGCTGATCATCAAGGAATGTTTCATCTTATCCTCCCAGGAAACTGCCGACCCGAAGGGCCGACATAAACTTGCACCCAAGCACGGATGGCACTTTGCCAAATCTTCCAAAGCGCTTTGGGTTGGAAGCACATTTTCGAATACAACTGAGTCTGTCAATCCGGCTCGCGCAAAATACTGAAATAACGAAGAGTATTTCGCAGGTGCAGAAAGATTTGGCAGTTTTGAATCTTTGACAATCCGCCCGCTGCAACGCTAGCCTCGCATGACAATTCAAACCGGTTTGGATCATTTCGCGCATGAATCTCAAGGAACTGGCAGATTCGCTGAACCTCAGCCCGACGACCGTCAGCCGTGCGCTGAACGGCTACCCGGAAGTGCGCGAAGAAACCCGTAGCCGCGTCATGGCCGCAGCAAAGGCCGCCAATTACGCCCCCAACAGCCGGGCGCGGCGCTTGGCCACAGGGCGCGCAATGACCATCGGTCACGTCATCCCGCTGACCGGCCGGGCCGAGATGGTCAATCCGATCTTCGCCGATTTCTTGCTTGGCGCGGGCGAGGTCTATGCCGCCGAAGGCTATGATCTGCTCTTGTCGATGGTCCCCGAGGCCGAGACCGAGGCCGCGTTTCGCCAGCTTGCCACCAATGGGTCAGTCGATGGCGTCATGGTGCAGGCCCCGCAACAAGACGACCCCCGTATCGCCCTGCTGAACGAGTTGGCCCTGCCTTTTCTGGTTCATGGGCGCACAGGGGACGCGCAGGGTTACAGCTGGCTCGACATCGCCAATCTGCGCGCCTTTCGGCGGGCCACGGATTTCTTGATTGATCTCGGACATCGCCGGATCGCGCTGATCAATGGTCAGGAAGGCTTCGATTTCGCAAGGCGTCGCCGCCGGGGCTTCGAAGAGGCCTTGGCGGCGCGCAATATCGCCGCCCTGCCCCATTTGATGGCCAGTGACGCGATGACCGAAAGCTTCGGCTATCTGACCGCCGCGCGCATGCTTGACGGCCCCAACCCGCCCACCGCCTTCTTGGTGTCATCCGTAATCCTCGCCATCGGTGTGCGGCGCGCTGCGGGTGAACGGGGCTTGCGCATGGGGCGCGAGATATCGGTCATCTGCCATGATGACGAATTGAGTTATCTCAACAATGACGTCGGCGGCCCGGCCTTTACCGCCACCCGCTCATCCATTCGGGCGGCCGGGCGGCGCTGCGCCGAGATCTTGATCCAGCTGATCCGCGAACCTGACCATCTTCCGATCCAGGAATTGTGGGATGTCGATCTGATGGTCGGACGCTCGACCGGCCCCTGCCCCGGCTGAACAGCCAGACAAGGAAACAAATCATGGATTTCGCCCGCACGGATTTTCCCGATGGGTTCCTCTTCGGTGTCGCCACATCCGCCTACCAGATCGAGGGGCATGGCTTTGGCGGTGCCGGGCAGACCCATTGGGACAGCTTCGCCGCGACGCCCGGCAATGTCGTGCGCGCCGAGCATGGTCAGATCGCCTGCGACCACTACCACCGTTGGGAAGATGACCTCGACCTGATCAAGGGGCTGGGGGCCGATGTCTATCGCTTCTCGACCTCATGGGCGCGGGTGCTGCCAGACGGCACCGGCCAGCCCAATGCAAAAGGTCTCGATTTCTACGACCGGCTGGTCGACGGGATGCTGGCGCGCGGGTTGAAACCCGCAGCCACGCTCTATCATTGGGAGTTGCCGCAGGCCTTGGCCGACAAAGGCGGTTGGCGCAATGCCGACATGCCCGACTGGTTCGCCGATTACACCCATCTGGTGATGACGCGCATCGGTGACCGGGTTTGGTCGGCCGCGCCCATCAACGAGCCGTGGTGCGTCGGCTGGCTGTCGCATTTCGAAGGGGCGCATGCGCCGGGCCTGCGCGATATCCGCGCCACCGCGCGCGCAATGCATCACGTGCTGCTCAGCCATGGGCGATCGATTCAGGTGATGCGCGATCTGGGGATGACGAACCTTGGCGCGGTGTGCAATTTCGAATGGGCCGAACCCGCCAGCGACGCACCCCAAGATATCGCCGCCGCCCGGCGCTATGATGCCATCTATAATCGCTTTTTCCTTGGCGGGCTGTTCAAGGGCGCCTATCCGGCCGAGGTGCTTGAAGGGTTGGAGCCCCATCTGCCGCAAGGCTGGCAAGATGATTTCGTTACCATTCAGGCCCCGCTCGATTGGTTGGGGCTGAACTATTATACCCGCAAGCTGGTGCGCCATGCCGATGGTCCATGGCCCAGCTACACGGATGCCCCGACCCGCCTGCCGCTGACCCAGATGGGATGGGAGATCTACCCCGAGGGCTTGCGCGATTTCTTGATCCGCACCGCACGCGACTATTCCGGCGACCTGCCGCTATTCATAACGGAAAACGGGATGGCCAACCCCGATTTGCCCGATCAGCCCGACACCGCCCGCATCGCCTATTTGCAAGCGCATCTGCACGCCGTGCAGGCCGCAATCACCGCTGGCGCGCCGGTTCAAGGCTATTTCGTCTGGTCCTTGATGGATAATTACGAATGGGCGCTTGGCTATGAAAAACGCTTTGGCCTGATCCATGTCGATTTCGAGACCTTGGCAAGGACGCCCAAAGCGTCCTATCACGCGCTCGCGCGCTGGTGGCGCGGCTAAGGGCAAGACAACCGGGATCGGCAATGGGCAATCTCACAGGCAAAGACGGGCTGAGCCTCGTCGCCGATATCGGCGGCACGAATACCCGCGTGGCCCTTGCGCGCGGCCCGATCGTGGACCGCGCGACTGTGATGCGCCATAGCAATGCCGATCATCCCGACCTTGCATCGGTGCTGGCCCAATACCTGGCCCAAAACGATATCGCGACCGATCAGATCAGCGGGATCTGCGTGGCTGCGGCTGGCCCCGTGCATGACGGCGTCGCGCGCCTGACAAATCTGGATTGGCAGATCGACCGCGAAACGCTGCGCCGCACATTGGGCGCGCAAAAGGTGGCGGTGCTCAATGATCTGCAAGCCCAAGGCCATGCGATCGGCCATATCGATGCCGATGATCTCGACATCATCATCGCCCAACCCACGGTGCCGGACCATGCCGCCAAGCTTGTTGTTGGGCTAGGCACGGGCTTCAACGCCTGCCCGGTCTTCGACACCAATGCCGGCCGCTTCGTTCCCCCGTCCGAGGCGGGCCATGTGAGCCTGCCCGCCCTTGGCGGCAGCATGGCCGCGCTCACCGCCGCGATGATGGAAGATTTCGGCTTTGCCTCGGTGGAAGAGGTGCTTTCGGGGCGCGGCATCAGCTATCTGCACCGCGTCTTGCATGGCGAGGCCGCGCTCCCTGCGCAAATCATGGCCGATCTGGACGCGGGCGAGGCGCGCGCGCAAGCGACCGCCGCGGGTTTCGTTCAGATCATGGGCACGGTGGTGGGCGATCTCGCACTGTCGCACCTGCCCTTTGGCGGCGTGTATTTGGTGGGGGGCGTCAGCCGCGCTTTCGCCCCCTATCTTGACCGTTTCGGCTTTGCCGATCACCTGCGCGCCAAGGGCCGTTTCGCTGATTTCATGGGCCGCTTCGGCATCTTTGTGGTGCGCGACGACTACGCCGCACTGACCGGCTGCGCCTCGCATCTGGCCAAGCTTTAAAGCCCGTATAGCGCGCTGTATTTCGCCTCGAGATAACCCAACAGCGCATCTTCATGCACGGGGGCGCCGGTGGCATGGGCGATGGTCGCTTGCGGCGTGCGCAGCCCGCCATGGCATTGCAAATTGGACCGCAGCCAGCCAAGTGCGGTCGACAGATCGCCGCGCGCCAATTGCCCATCCAAATCCGGCGCCGCCGCGCGCAACGCGACATGCAGACAGCCCGCATAGACATTGCCAAGGCTGTAGGTCGGGAAATATCCGAACAACCCCACCGGCCAATGCACATCTTGCAAGACCCCTTGCGAAGGCTTGCCAACCGCGATCCCGAAATCCGCGCCGAAACGGTCGTTCCACGCCGCCTCGAGATCGCCCAAGGCCAGATCGCCGCGCATCAAGGCGCGCTCCAGATCGAAACGCAGCATGACATGCAGGTTGTAATGCACCTCATCGGCCTCGGTGCGGATGAAACCCGCCGCCACCCGGTTCACGGCGCGGGCGAAATCCTCGGGCGTGTCCACCGAAAGCGGCCCGAAATGATCGCGCATCCGCCCATAAAGCCAGTCGCAAAAGGCCGGTGAGCGACCAAGCTGATTTTCATAGATCCGGCTTTGGCTTTCATGCACCCCCATCGAGACGCCTTGGCCCAGCACGCTCAACCCGTAATCTTGCGCGATATTCTGTTCATATCCCGCGTGTCCCACCTCGTGGATGGTGGAATAGATACAGCCCAAGGGCTCGGCCTCGTCGATGCGGGTGGTGATGCGCACATCATTGAACGAACCCGATGAGAACGGATGCACCGCCTCGTCGATGCGCCCGCGGCTGAAATCATAACCAAAAACGGCGGCCACCTCTTGAGCAAGCGCCAACTGCGCCCCACGGGGGAAATGGCCGGTCAGCACCGGTGCCGGCGGCGCATCGCGCAAAGCCGCACGCAGCCCAACGATACGGGGCCGCATCCGGTCGAACAGCGCCGCGATCTCGGCACCCGTGATGCCCGGCTCATAGCCATCGAGCAGCGCGTCATAAGGATCGCCGCCCCCGGCCAGCGCCTGCGCCTCGGCGCGGCGCAGCGCGATCACCTCGCCCAGAACCGGCAAGAACCCCGCCAGATCCTCGGCCTTGCGCGCCGCCGCCCATTTGCCCTGCGACACAGAGGTGACGCGCGCGATCTCGGCGGCGAGATCGCCCGGCACACGGCACGCACGTGTGTAGCTATGCGCGATCAGCCGGATCTGCGCCGCCTCACCCTCGCTTTGCGGCGTCGCGCCGACCAGCCAATCGCCGATCCGCGGATCGGTGCGGCGCGCATGCAAGACCGCCTCAAGCGCCGCCATCTCTTCACCGCGCTGCATCGCCGCGCCGCGCGGCATCATGGTTTCTTGGTCCCAGCCCAAACGCCCCATCACCTGCGCCAGCGCCTCGGTCTCGCGCTGAAAGGCCAAAAGCCCCGCTAGCGCGCTCATGGCTTGGCCCCCTTCACGCTTTGCGCCAGCGGGTACATGCTCAAGAACCGCGCGCGCAGCACCAAGGTCAGCACCGCCACAGCCCCCAGCTGATGCCAGATCGCGATATACCAGGGCGAGGAATGCATCACCGTCACGATCCCCAACACCATCTGGGCGAAAATCGCCACCATCACCCAATCAAAGGCGCGCTTGGTCGCCATCCGCCCGGTGCGCCGCGCGGCGAACCAGACGCCGATCGCCAACGCCAAGATGATATAGCCGACGATCCGGTGAATGAACTGCACCGTCCCGTCATTCTCGAACAGGTTGCGCCAAAGCGGCTCGATCGTCCACATGCCGGGCGGGAAAAACCCTCCCGCCATCAAGGGCCAATCAATGTAATTGCGTCCCGCATCGATGCCCGCGACCAGCGCGCCGATCAAGATCTGCAAAAAGCTCAAGTGCAAAAGCCCCGTCGACATGCCCTTGAGTTTGCGATCTCCATCGCGGCGTGCGGCCATCAGCAGCGCCTCTTCGCGGCCAAGCTTCATCATAAACCACGCGATCAGACCAAGGATCAGAAACGCCAGCCCAAGATGCGTGGCCAGGCGGTAGGAGGCGACCGAGATCATCCCCTCTTGCAGCCCCGAGTGCACCATCCACCAGCCGATCGCCCCCTGTAGGCCACCCAAGCCACCCAGCAACAGCAAGCGCCCCGTCCAACCGGGCGGGATATTGCGCGAGACCAAAAGCGCGAAAAACCCCAACGCCCAGACAAGGCCGATCACGCGCCCCAGCTGCCGATGGCCCCATTCCCACCAATAGATTACCTTGAACTCCGCAAGGCTCATGCCGCGGTTCATCAGCTGGTATTGCGGGATCTGGCGATAAGCGTCGAATTCCGCCTGCCAATCCGCGGCATTCATCGGCGGCACGGCCCCGGAAAGCGGTGCCCATTCGGTAATCGACAGCCCCGAATCCGTCAGCCGCGTCAGACCGCCCACCGCCACCATCAAGACAACCAGCGCAAACAGGGCCATCAACCACGCCCGCACCAGCCGCCGCGCGCGGCCACTGTCGCGCGTCACCCCGCCCGGTGTCGCGGCTGGTTTCTGGACACTGTCCACTTCTTGGAAAATGCTGCGCTTCTCGGCCATCGGCGGGTTCCCCTGTCACTCGTTGCCAGACCTAACGCGCGACCGCCCCCCCTTCAAGCGACAGCCAAGCGACTGCGGCAAGCGGTCCAACATCTTCTTCGTTTCAAAAATATCCCGGGGGGGACGCGGCCCAGGGCCGCGGCGGGGGCAGCGCCCCCATTTCACTCAACCATCATTGCGCTTTTGTTCGGCCCAGCGAACGATCTGGCGAAACGCGCCGTGCAGCGTGCGCACATCGGCTTGCGTCAGGGGCAAGCGGCTCCAGATCTGGCGCAGGTTGCGCTTCATGCGCGGGGCCTTGTCCTCGGGAAAGAAAAAACCTGCCTCATCAAGCCGCGCCTCCAGATGATCGCCAAGTGCTGCGATCTCGGCTTGATTGGCGAAATCGGTGCCTGCCATATCCAGCACTTCGGGCGGTGTCGCATCGCCCGCACGGCGGAATTCATAGGCGCAAAGCAGCACGCATTGCGCCAGGTTGAGCGAGGGAAAATCCGGGTTTACCGGCACCGAGATCACGGCATTGGCGCGCGCGATATCATCATTGTCGAGGCCCGAGCGTTCCGGGCCGAACAACACGGCGACACGCCCGCCCTTGGCGATGATTTCACGCGCCTGCGCCATCGCATGCTCGGGCGTCAGGATCGGCACCGTGATGCCGCGCGCGCGCGCCGTGGTGGCGAAAACATAGGTGCAATCGGCGACCGCGGTGGGCAGGTCATCATAAAGCCCCGCATGATCGAGCAACCGCCCCGCCCCCGAGGCAAGCGCCACCGCACGTTCATTGGGCCAGCCGTCGCGGGGCGCGACCACCCGCATGCGATCCAGCCCGAAATTCCACATCCCCCGCGCCGCCGCGCCGATATTCTCGCCCATTTGTGGGCGGAGCAGGACAAAGACAGGCTGGGCGGCGGGCGTGGCATTGGTCATGAAGCAGCGGTTAGCGCGGCACGGCGCGCGCGGCAAGCGCCCCATTGCCCCACAAGCGCACGGGCGTTATCACCCAGACAGCCGCAAGGATGCCCGCACATGACGCAGACCGAACAACCGAACCTTTACCTGATCACGCCCCAAAGCTTCGAGATCAGCGCATTCGCGCCGCGTTTGTCGGCCGTGCTGGATGCCGAACCCATCGCCTGCCTGCGTCTGGCGATGGTCAGCGATGACGAGGATGATCTGGCGCGCGCCGCCGATGGTCTGCGCGAGATTGCCCATGCCCGCGATGTCCCCTTGGTGATCACCGGCCATGCGGGCCTGGCCGAGCGGCTGGGGCTCGACGGGGTGCATTTGGGCGATGGCGCGCGCAATGTGCGCGCCACGCGCAAGGCGCTGGGGGCGGATGCGATCATCGGCGCCTATTGCGGCGCTTCGCGCCATGATGGGCTGTCAGCGGGCGAAAGCGGGGCCGATTACGTCGCCTTCGGCCCGATCGGCGATCATGCGCTCTTGCCAGGCCCGCGCGCCGAGATCGCACTTTTCGAATGGTGGTCGCAAATGATCGAATTGCCCGTCGTCGCCGAGGGCGCACTTGACCGCGAACTGGTCGCATCCCTCGCGCCGGTCACCGATTTCTTTGCCCTCGGCAACGAGATTTGGCGCGCCGATGACCCTGTTACCGCACTGCGCGATTTGATCGCGCCCATTCGCTGAGGCCCCGATGGCGCGGCGCATCACCCTTGCCCTTCAGGGCGGCGGCGCGCATGGGGCCTTTACCTGGGGTGTGCTTGACCGGCTATTGGAAAGCGACGAGATCGAGATCGCTGGCATCTCGGGCACCTCGGCGGGCGCGCTGAACGGGGCGGCACTCAAAGCGGGATTGCTGCGCGGCGGGCGCGATGCGGCCCGCGAAAACCTTGCATGGCTGTGGGAGCAGATGGGCGCGATCACCGATCCGCGCCTGAACCCGTGGCTGACCGCCGTGACCCCCAGTGCCCTAAGCGACGCCATCGAAAGCTCGCTGCCCTTCGCCTTGGGCGATGGGCTGTCGCGGGTGGTCAGCCCCTATGCCTCGGGGCCTTTCTATACCAACCCGCTCGAACGCATCGTGACGCGTTTTCACTATGACACGGTCTGCGCCGCACAAGGCCCCGATTTCTCGATCTGCGCCACCAATGTGCGCAGCGGCAAGATCCGCGTCTTTCGTGGCGCCGAAATCACGGCCGCGGCGCTGATGGCCTCGGCCTGCCTGCCAAGCCTGTTTCGCGCGATCGAAATCCCCGACCCCAAGACCGGCAAGGTCGAGGCCTATTGGGATGGCGGCTATACTGGAAACCCCGCGCTTTTCCCCCTCTTCGCGCCCGAGCTGCCCGCCGATATCGTGATCGTGAATATCAACCCGCTGATCCGCGACGAAATCCCGACCTCGGCGCGGGCGATCCAGAACCGGGTCAATGAGATCAGCTTCAACGCCGCGCTTTTGCGCGAATTGCGCGCGATCGCCTTTGTCCAACGTCTGATCGAAGCGGGCCAAGTCGAAGATGGCCGGATGAAGCGCTTGCGCATCCATATGATCGCCGATGACGCGCTGATGCAGCAACTCTCGGTCGCCACCAAGATCGTGCCGGTGCCTGCGGTTTTGCACCAGCTTTTCACCGCCGGTCGCGATGCGGCGGCGATGTTCTTGGACAAGCACCTGGGCCAGATCGGCGTCGCAAGCAGCGTCGATCTGCGTGAAATGTTCGACTAGCCCAAGCGCCGGGCGCACTTACTGGGTATCGACCAACCCGAGGCTGACGACAGGCGCACCTTGCACCAGATCGTATCCAAAGCCGAAGGCCGCATTATCGAACAGGTATCCGGCGAACACATCGACGCCGATGTCGCCTGAAAACAGGAAATAGGTGACACCCGCGCCCAAGGTGCTTTCATTGGCGCGGTCGTTTTCCAACAAACGCGCGGTAATGCCGAAATTGGGGTCTTGCATCGCGCCGAAGGTGAATGTGCCGCCCAACATCAGGGTCGGATCAGCCAGCACGGGGCTTGCGCCGGCCAGAAATACAACTGCGGTGGCCAAGGTTACATGTTTCACAGGACTGCTCTCGTTATGCTTAAAAACTCCACGCATTGTAGCAGCTTTGCGGCAGGACACAAGAATTTGTGTCCACAAGCACCCGTCTACGCGCCAAAGCCATGCCCGTTCAGCCCAGTGATGTCACCCACAAGATCGTGGCGTCATCCTCTGACAGCGAGATCACGTTATGCCCCATCGAGGCGTCATAATACGCGCTGTCACCCCGCTTGAGATCAACGGGTGCATAGAATTCGGTCAACAGCCGCACCACCCCGGTCAGCACATAGAGAAATTCCTCGCCATCATGACGCACCCAGCCATCGAATTCGTCAAAGCTGCGCGCGCGAATGCGGGCACGATAGGGCAGCATGGATTTGCGCGTCAGCGCCCCGGCCAGCAACTCATGCTCATAGGTGGTGGTGGCGTGCGCCTGCCCCTCGCCCGACCGCGTCACGGCCATACGCCCGTTGACATGCGGATCGGTGGGAGGCGTGAAAAGCTGCGGCACCGAGATGCCCAGCCCCAAGGCCAGCTTCTTGAGCGCCTCATAGGTTGGCGACATCTGCCCATTCTCGATCTTGGACAACGTTGAACGCGCGAGCCCCGCGTGGTTGGCCGCCTGTTCCAGCGTCCAATCGCGCGCGCGGCGCAATTCGCGCACCCGCAAACCCAGATCGACGGGCTGCGCCGGGGCCTCGGCCCCCGTCTCACGTGCAAGGCGGATCAGGCTTGGTTCATCACTCATGAGCCGGGTTTAGCGCGCGCGCGGATGGCTTGCAACGTGGCGATGGCAGGCGTAATTCCAACCCATGCACCCCTGCCCCGCCCCTTTCAATTTGGCCGATTACGTTCTGACGGCAGGGCGCGCGACACCCGACAAGATCGCGCTCGCGGTGCTTGGCCCCGCGCGCGCCGAGCGATGGAGCTTTGCGCGGCTGGAGACCGCCGTAAGGGCAATGGCGGGGGGCTTGCGCGGCTTGGGCCTTGCGCCGGGCGCGCGCGTCTTGCTGCGGCTCGGCAATGACACGCATTTCCCCGTGGCCTTTCTCGGGGCGATCGCTGCGGGGCTTGTGCCCGTCCCCACCGCCCAAGGTCTGAGCGTGGCCGAGCTAGACAGCATGAGCCCGCTGATCGCGCCCGATGCAATCCTCGCCGCCCCCGGCGTCACCCTGCCCTCTGCGCCGGGCTGCAAGGTGGTGACGGATCTGGCGGCGCTGATGGCCGGGCCCGCGGACAGTTTTGCGCTGGGCGACCCCGACCGCCCGGCCTTCATCGTTTTTACCTCCGGCTCTTCGGGGCGGCCAAAGCCCGTGGTGCATGCCCATCGCGCGATCTGGGCAAGACGCATGATGTGGGATGGCTGGTATGGGCTGCGGCCCGATGACCGGGTCTTGCATGCCGGGGCGTTCAACTGGACCTTCACCTTGGGCACCGGGCTGCTCGATCCATGGTCCATCGGTGCCACCGCCTTGATCCCCGCACCCGGCACCAAACCCGAGGCGTTGACGCTCTTGCTCAAGCGGCACGACGCCACGATCTTTGCCGCCGTGCCGGGGGTGTTTCGCAAGCTGTTGAAATCGGCCGATCCGCTGCAGCTGCCAAAGCTGCGCCATGCGCTAAGCGCGGGCGAGAAACTCTCGCAACTTCTTCGCGAGCAATGGCAAGATGCGACGGGCTGCATGATCCACGAAGCATTGGGCATGTCGGAATGCTCGACCTTCATCTCGGGCAGCCCGGCGCGGCCCGCGCCTGCGCACAGTCTTGGCTTCCCGCAACCCGGTCGCCGGATCGCGGTGCTGGGTCCGAACGGCGCAGCCGTGGCAAAGGGGGATGTCGGCATCCTAGCCATTCACCGCGATGATCCGGGGCTGATGCTTGGCTATCTGGGGGCGGATTTCTTGCCCAAGCTGCCATTGCGCGGCGCGTGGTTCGCCACCGGCGATCTGGTCAGCGCGGCATCTTCCGGGGCGCTGCTTTACCACGGGCGGCATGATGATATCCTGACCACCGGCGGCTACCGCATCGCTCCGCTGGAGATCGAGGCCGCCTTTCACGATGCCGCAGGTCTGATCGAATGCGCCGCCACCGCGCTGCCGGTCAAGGCCGATACCGATGTGCTGGCGCTGGCCTATAGCGGCACGGCGACGCCCGAGGCTTTGGCGGCACTGGCCGCGGCGCGGCTGGCCCGCTACAAGCAGCCAAGGCTCTATCTCCCGCTCGAAAGCCTGCCGCGCTCGGCCAATGGCAAACTCGACCGAAAGGCGCTGATCGCGCTGTTGAAGGACAGATCATGATCAAACTCGATATCCTCAGCGATCCGATCTGCCCGTGGTGCTATATCGGCTGGTCGAACCTGACCCGCGCGATGGAGGCGCGACCCGACCACCCGTTCAGCATCGAATGGCACCCCTTCCAGCTCAACCCCGAGATGCCCGCCGAAGGCATGGACAGGCGGCACTATCTCGAGGCGAAATTCGGCGGCAAGGATGGGGCGGTGCGCGCCTATGCACCGGTCGTGGCACATGCAGAAGCGGCGGGTCTGCGGATCAATTTCGAATTGATCGCGCGCACGCCCAACACGCGTGACGCCCATCGCCTGATCCACTGGGCCGGGCTGGAGGGGCGCCAAACCCCGGTCGCGGTGGCGCTTTTTCGGGCCTATTTCGTCGAGGGTCGCGATATCGGCGATCATGGTGTGCTGACACAGATCGCCGTCGATGCGGGCATGGCGCAGGCAGTGGTCGCGGCATTGCTTGCGGGCGATGCAGATGCCGACGACATCATGGCGCGCGACGCCCATACCCGCGGGCGCGGCGTGACGGGCGTGCCGACCTTCGTGATCGCGGGCCAACATGTGCTCAGCGGTGCGCAACCCACCGACACATGGATCGCGGTGATCGACGAGATCGCGGAACAATTGCGGGATCGGCACGCATGAAAAAGCCTGCGTCACCTTTCCCCAAATACGCAGATCCCGCCTGTGCCCCCGGAACGCCGCGTTGAGCGGGGCGCGCCCAGTGGCGGCCGTGTCGCGATGGGAATTCATCGCCATGATGGGGATGATGTTCGCCACCATCGCCTTTTCCATCGACGCGATGCTGCCCGCCCTGCCCGAGATCGCACACGACCTGACACCAAACGATCCCAACCGCGCACAGCTGATCTTGACCAGCTTTTTGTTCGGTATGGGGCTCGGTACGCTTTTCGCAGGTCCACTTTCGGATGCGCTGGGGCGCAAGGCCGTCATCACGATCGGTGCGGCGCTTTACTGTGGCGGGGCGCTCTTGGCCTATCTTGCACAGGATCTGGAGTGGATCTTGGCAGCGCGGGTGTTGCAAGGCTTGGGTGCGGCAGGGCCGCGCGTGGTCTCGCTTGCCATGGCGCGCGATCTGTTTTCGGGGCGTGCCATGGCCCAGATCATATCTTACGCGATGCTGGTCTTCACGATCTTTCCCGCGATCGCGCCGCTGATCGGGTCATGGATCATCCTGGGCTTCGGCTGGCGCGCCATCTTTTTGACCTTCTTGGTGTTTTCGCTCATCTCGGTCTCTTGGCTGGGCCTGCGCCAACCCGAGACATTGCCGCGCGAAAAGCGCCGCCCCTTGCGGCTGAACACGCTTTGGTCGGGCCTGCGCGAGACCTTGATCCATCGCCAGATGCAGCTGTCGATCCTTGTGCAGTCTTGTGTTTTCGCGGGGCTTTTCGGCTCGCTCTCCTCGATCCAGCAGATTTTCGACGAAACCTTCGGACGCGGCGCCAGTTTTCCGTTGTGGTTCGGGCTGATCGCACTGGCCTCGGCACCGGCGGGGCCGATCAACGGGGTTTTGGTGATGCGTTTGGGCATGCGGCCCCTGATCCGGATCACCTTGATCTTGCAGGCGGTATTCGCCTTGGCATTGGCGCTGCTCTTTGTGACCGGTGCCTTGGGCGGTGCGGCCTTCGGGGTCTACCTCGTCTGGAACGTCACGCTTTTCGTCACGGCCGCCTTCACCATCGGCAATCTCAACGCGCTCGCGCTGGAACCCTTGGGCCATATCGCGGGCATGGCCGCGTCGGTGATGGGGTCCATCGCCACGGTGATCGGCGCATTGGCCGGTGCGCTTGTGGGGGCGTTTTTCAACGGCACGCCCGTGCCGCTGCTTTTCGCGATGGCCGGTCTGATGGCGGTTGGCGCGGCGATCATGCTGGGTATGCCGCGCGAGCGGGCCGCGCCCGGCTGACCGCGGGCCGCTAGCCCTTGGCCTTTTCGGCCAGATCGCGCGCAATCGCAAAGGCGCCCTTGATCTTGTCGGCCTCGCTTGTCCAAGCCCGCATCAGCACGATCTTGTTGTCCTTGATGCGCGCCGATCCCTGTTGATCTTGAACAAAGGCCACCAGCCCCGCGGGGTTGGGGAATTTGTCATTGTGAAACTGCACTGTCGCGCCCTTTGGCCCGGCATCGAGCTTGGCGATATGGGCGCGCTTGCACATCGCCTTGATCCGCACGACCAACAACAGCGTGTTCACCTCACGCGGGAGGGTGCCGAAACGGTCGATCAACTCGGCGGCGAACCCTTCCAGATCGACCTTGGTCTCCAACTGGCTGAGGCGACGATAAAGCCCAAGCCGGACGTCGAGATCAGGCACGAAAGCCTCGGGGATCAAGACCGGCACGCCAAGGTTGATGGTGGGCGACCATTGCCCATCGGCGACCATCGGTTCGGCCACGCCTGCGCGGATGGCGGCGATCGCCTCTTCCAGCATGGATTGGTAAAGTTCAAAGCCGACCTCGCGCACATGGCCCGATTGCTCCTCGCCCACGATATTGCCCGCACCGCGAATATCGAGGTCTTGGGAGGCGATGGTGAAACCCGCCCCAAGGCTGTCGAGGCTTCCCAGCACCCGCAGGCGCTTCTCGGCGGCCGGTGTAAGCTTTTGGCGCGGCTTGGTGGTGAGATAGGCATAGGCGCGCGTCTTGGCGCGCCCCACCCTGCCCCTGATCTGGTAAAGCTGGGCCAGCCCGAACATATCGGCGCGGTGGATGATCATCGTGTTGGCAGTCGGGATGTCGATGCCCGATTCGATGATCGTCGTGGCCAAAAGCACATCGTATTTACCATCGTAAAAGGCGTTCATCCGCTCATCAAGCTCGCCCGCTGCCATCTGGCCATGGCCGATGACATAGCTGACCTCGGGCACTTGGGTTTTGAGGAACTCCTCGACCTCGGGCAGATCCTCGATCCTTGGGACCACGAAAAAGGACTGCCCGCCGCGGTAATGTTCGCGCAGCAGCGCCTCGCGCAGCGTGACCGCGTCGAATTCCGAAACATAGGTGCGGATCGCCAAGCGATCGACCGGCGGGGTGCCGATCATCGACAGATCGCGCACACCCGTGAGCGACATCTGCAGCGTGCGCGGGATGGGCGTGGCCGATAGTGTCAGCACATGCACATCCGAGCGCATTTCCTTGAGCCGTTCCTTGTGGTTCACGCCGAAACGCTGTTCCTCGTCCACGATCAACAGGCCCAGATCCTTGAAGACCACCCCCTTGGCCAAAAGCGCATGCGTGCCGATCACGATATCGACCGTGCCATCGGCCATGCCGCGCTTGGTCTCGGCCACCTCTTTCTGGCCGACGAAACGCGACAGTTGCCGCACATGCACCGGAAAGCCTCGGAAACGGTCGGCGAAGGTCTTGGCATGCTGGCGCGCAAGCAGCGTGGTTGGCGCGATAACGGCGACCTGTTGGCCTTGGGCAGCGGCCACGAAAGCGGCGCGCATCGCGACCTCGGTCTTGCCGAAACCCACATCGCCCACCACCAGCCGGTCCATCGGGCGACCTGCCTCCAGATCGGTCAGCACATCGGCAATTGCGGCCAGTTGGTCGTCGGTTTCCTCATAAGGAAAGCGGGCGCAAAACGCCTCCCACATATCGCCGGGGGGCGTCAGGATGGGGGCGCGGCGCAATTCCCGCTCGGCGGCGATGCGGATCAGCTTGTCGGCGATCTGGCGCAGCCGCTCCTTGAGCTTGGCTTTCTTCGCCTGCCACGCGCCACCGCCCAACCGGTCGAGCAGGCCATCATCCTGCCCATATCGGCTGAGCAATTCGATATTTTCGACCGGCAAGAACAGGCGATCACCGCCTGCATATTCCAAGAGCAGGCACTCATGCGGCGCACCCATCGCCGTGACGGTTTCCAAGCCCTTGTAGCGCCCGACCCCGTGATCGACATGCACCACCAGATCGCCGGGCGAGAGCGATTGCGCCTCGGTCAGATAATTGTCGGCGCGCTTGATCTTGCGTTTGGGCCGGATCAGCCGGTCGCCCAGCACATCTTGCTCGGAGATCACGCACAGCCCGTTGCCGGTGAACCCCTCGTCCAGCGGCCAGACCGCAAGGCTCAGGCTGCCCTTCGGCCCAATGCCGCGCGCATCCGCGATCAACGTCGCATCGCGCAGCCCCTGATCCTCGAGCAAGCCTTGCAAGCGCTCGCGCGCGCCCTCGGACCATGAGGCGATGACCACGGCCGCCTCTTCACGCTTTGCCTTTACATGATCAGCCAAGGCACCGAAAAGGTTTAGGGATTCGCTTTGGCGTTCAGGCGCGAAATTGCGCCCCACGCGCCCGCCCGCATCGATCACCCGCGGGCCGGGCGCGGCCGGAATCGGCGCGAATTGCAAGACGCGGTGGCCGGCGATCGCCTTGGTCCATGCAACATCGTCAAGGTAAAGCAGCCCCGGTGGCACAGGCTTGTAGACGCTATCAAGCCGCCCCTTCTGGGTCAGCGCGGTTTTGCGCGTGTCATATTGATCGGCAATGCTGTCCCAGCGCGACAAACGCTGCGCGGTGCTTTGATCGTCAAGCGTGATGCGCGCATCGGGCAGATAGTCGAAAAGCGTCTCGAGCCGGTCGTGGAAAAAGGGCAACCAATGCTCGATCCCTTGATGCTTGCGGCCCGCGCTGACAGCCTCGTAAAGCGGGTCATCGGTCCCAGCCGCGCCGAACTCGATCCGGTAATTTTGCCGAAACCGCGTGATCGCGGCCTCGTCCAAGATCACTTCCGAGACGGGCGCAAGCTCGACCCGGTCGAGCTTTTCGGTTGTGCGCTGCGTCGCCGGATCGAAGCGGCGCGCCCCATCGAGCATATCGCCGAACAAATCAAGCCGCACAGGGCCGCTTGCCCCCGGCGGCCAGACATCGATGATGCCGCCCCGCAGTGCGTAATCACCCGGCTCGCTGACAGTGGGCGTTTGCACAAAGCCCATACGGACCAGAAATTGCTTGAGCGCGGCGTCATCGATCCGCTGCCCGACAACGGCCGAGAACGCCGCCGATTGCAGCACCGCGCGGGCCGGCACGGCTTGGGTCGCGGCGTTGAGCGTCGTGAGAACGATGAACCGCCCCGACAGACCACCGGCCAGCGCCGCCAGCGTCGCCATGCGCGCCGCCGAAACCTCGGCATTGGGCGAGACGCGGTCGAAGGGCAGGCAATCCCATCCCGGAAAGGACAACACCACCACGGACGGGTCGAAAAAGGCCAAGGCGCGCGCCATCGCGGCCATGCGCTTGTCGTCGCGCGCCACATGCAGCACGGGTGCCGCAGCACCCTTGGCCAATTCCTTGAGCACAAGCGCTGCGTCGAAACCTTCGGGCGCGCCAGAGGCGAGTATATGATCGGATGTGTCGGCCATGGCCGCGTGACCTACGCCGCGGGGGGGCGGTGTCAAGCGCTAGTGCAGCGGGCTGACCGTGACATTGGTGTACATGCCCCAGAAGGCAGTGATGAAAATAGAAATAACGCCCATGAGTTGCACGATCATCCGGTGATTGCGAAGCCGCAGGTACAGCTGCTCGATCTCGGCGTTCTGCACCTGATGCGCCGTCACAAAGCTCAACCCCGTCACAGCCAAAAGCGGCAGCAACAGCAAGACAATGGCTTGGGCAAATTCGACCCCATAGGCCCAACCCAGTACCATCAACGCGCTGAGCGCAAAGCCCGAGGCCGCCACAAGCAGCGTGCCCGAGAGCGCGGCGAATTCCAAAATGCGCCTTGCGTTGACCTCGACCAAAACCAAAAGATCGCGCTGGCTGTCGGCATGACCACGGCGCGCGCGTTGGACCATATGATAGGGAATACCCAGCACCCAATGCGACAGCGATGACCACATCACGGCCAAAACGATCCAATACCAAAGATTCGAAAATGACCGGAGGTCGATCACTTCGGTGACAAGATCGAGAAAATCCAAAACTGCGCCGCCCGCATGCCGATACCGTTGCTATGATGTGTCTATACCCGCCCTGTCGGCGGTTTCCAGCCCCGGCTTGCATCAGCTTGGCACTCAGCACAACCCTTGCCCTTGTCGCCCGCCCGTGGCACCGCTTGAAGTTGCAAAGCCCGAAGGAAAGGCCCCCGCCATGCCCCAAGCCGCATTTCCAGCGATCCGTCACCGCCGCCTGCGCGCCTCGCGCGCGCTGCGCAATCTGGTGCGTGAGCATGAATTGAGCGTCAATGACCTGATCTGGCCGATTTTCGTGCGCGACGGCGTGGGCATCGAAGAGCCGATTTCCTCGATGCCGGGCGTGTTTCGCCGCTCAGTCGACAAGATCGTGGAGGCCGCGCGCGAGGCCGCAACCTTGGGCATCCCCGCGATCTGTCTGTTTCCCTATACCGACGCCGCCCTCAAGACGGCGACCTGTGAAGAGGCGTGGAACCCCGACAACCTGTCCAACCGCGCCATCCGCGCGATCCGCGATGCAGGCATCGAGATCGCGATCATGACCGATGTCGCGCTCGACCCCTACAACATCAACGGCCATGACGGCATCGTGCGCGACGGCGTGATCGTGAATGACGAGACCGTCGCCGCACTGGTCAAGATGGCGCTGGCCCAAGCCGCGGCGGGGGCCGATATCATCGGCCCATCCGACATGATGGATGGGCGCATCGGCGCGATCCGCGCGGCACTCGAGGCCGAGGGGCATCAGAATGTGACCATCATGTCCTATGCCGCGAAATTCGCCAGCGCATATTACGGCCCCTTCCGCGATGCCGTAGGTGCGTCCGGCGCGCTCAAGGGCGACAAGCTGACCTACCAGATCGACCCGGCCAACCGCCGCGCGGCGCTGGCCTGTGTCGAGCGCGACCTGATGGAAGGGGCCGATATGGTCATGGTCAAACCCGGCATGCCCTATCTCGACATGGTGCGCGAGGTGAAAGACCGCTTCGGCGCGCCGACCTACGCCTACCAGGTCTCCGGCGAATACGCGATGATCGCGGCGGCAAGCGCGAATGGCTGGGTCGATGGCGACAAGGTGATGGTCGAAAGCATGATGAGTTTCCGGCGTGCCGGCTGTGACGGTGTCTTGACCTATTTCGCACCGCGCTTGGCCAAGATCCTCAACGGGTAGCGGCCCATCGGCGGGTCAACGCCAATGATTGTGTTTTGCCCGTGACAGGGCCGCACGAAAGCCGTAGACTGCGCGGTAAGACGCGGGCAGCAAGACCCGCCCCCGAGGCTATTGGCAAGAGGCATCAGATGCGCACCATCACCCGTCGTCATTTCGTGATCACCGCCGCCGCGGTTCCGCTCGTGTCGGCATGTGGAAACGGCGTCAACTCCAGCGGCGCCCAACGTATCGACGCGCGCGTGGACAGCGCCTTGGAATTCATGAACCGCGAAGTGCCTGGCGCGCAGGAACTATCGAACAACGCGGCCGGTGTGCTGATCATGCCCTTGATCACCGAGGCGGGTTTCGGCTTTGGCGGCTCTTACGGGCGCGGCGCATTGCGCATCAATGGCGTGACGGTCGATTATTACTCGGCGACGGCGGGCACTTTCGGGTTGCAGATCGGCGCACAGCAATATGCCCATGCGCTGTTTTTCATGACCGATACGGCCTTGCAGGATTTTCGCAACTCCAACGGTTGGGCTGCGGGCGGCGATGTGCGTTACGCGCTAAACGATCGTGGCGGCATGCTTGGTGTCGATACCAACACGCTGACCGATCCGGTCATCGCCATCATCTTCGGACAGGCGGGGCTGATCGTGGGCGCCACCCTGGAAGGCACGCGCTACGCGCGCATTCTGCCCTAGGCCCCGGCGACACCACCCATTTGCATTTGCCGACGCTTGGGGTAGCAGGCGGTAATTGATTTTCGCCGAGGGATCATGGTCTTTCTGCTGCGCTGGCTTGTCCGTTTGGGTTCTGTCGCCGTCGCCCTGACGGTGGTCATCGTGCTATCCGCTTGGTGGATCGGGGCGCGTTCCATCCCCGATTACGACGCGGCTTGGTCAGTGCCGGGCATTTCCGCCCCGGTCGAGATCGTGCGCGACACCGCCGCGGTGCCCCATATCTTCGGACAAAGCGATGCAGATGTCTTTTATGGCCTTGGCATCGCGCATGCGCAGGACCGTCTGTGGCAGATGTTGATGATGCGCCGCACAGCACAGGGGCGTTTGTCAGAGATATTCGGCCCGGCCACCTTGCAGATCGACGATCTGCTGCGCCGCCTCGATATCTATCAATTGGCGGGCGACTCGGTCGCGGCCCTCGACGCCGACACACGCATGGCGCTTGATGCCTATGCCGCGGGCGTCAACGCGTGGCTCGGCCTTGTGGGCCAAGAGGCATTGGGGCGCGGTGCGCCGGAATTGTTTCTGTTCACCCCCGACATCACCCCGTGGCGACCCGCCGATAGCGTTGCCGTGACATTCCTGATGGCGCTGCAACTGACCGGCCACCACGATGAAGAGGTGCTGCGCGCCCGGCTGTCGCTGGCGCTCGATGATCCGCGCGGCCTGGCCGATCTCATGCCCGATGCCCCCGGTGCGGGTGTGGTCGAACTGGCCAGCTACCAAGATTTCTTCCACACCATCCTGCCCCGTTTCGCACAAGCGACTTCTGCGCCGCGCCACCCGCTGCATCCCAATGTGTTGGGCCGCGGGCGGGCCGGTGCCTCCAACGCTTTCGCTGCGACACCGGCGCGCGCCGCCGCATCCGGGGCGTTATTGGCCAATGATCCGCATCTGGGGCTTACCGCGCCGGGGATCTGGTATCTTGCAAGGTTGGAGTTGGCGACCGGCGGCGTGATCGGCGCGACCATTCCCGGCATGCCTGTGATCTTGGCGGGGCGTTCGGAAAGGCTGGCATGGGGGATCACCTCGGCCTATCTCGACGATATCGACCTTTATGTCGAACAGGTGGACCCCGCGAACAACGACCAGTATCGCACCCCCGATGGCTGGGCTGCATTCCGCACCGACCGGCGGGTGATCGAAGTTGCGGGCGAGGCCGATATCACCATCACCCGCCGTTGGACCGCGAACGGCCCGGTCCTGCCCGGTCAGCATTTCGATCTGGCCAGCATCACGCCCCCCGGCCATGTGATGAGTATGGCCTGGACCGCGCTGACCGACCGCAACACCTCGATCCAGACGGGGATGCGCCTGATGCGGGCGCAAAGCATCGAAGACGGGCTGGCGGCAGGCGAGGATTTCGTGGCGCCATCCCAAAACCTGATGCTGGCCGCCGCCGATGGGCGTATCGCGATGCAGGTGATCGGGCGCATGCCGTGGCGTCTGAACGGTCATGAGACCCAAGCCCGCATGCCCGCACCCGGCTGGGTGGCCGAGAACCGCTGGCAGGGGATGACGCTCTATTTCGCCAATCCGCGCTTCGTCGACCCCGAAAGCGGCATGTTGGGCAATACCAATAACCGCACTGTCGACCGGGCATTTCCGCTGCATGTCACCCATGATTGGGGCGACACACAACGCATCACGCGGCTGTCACGGCTGATGGAAGCGCGCGATGTGCATACCCGCGACAGTTTCATCGAGGCGCAGCTCGATACCGTCTCGGCGGCGGCGCGCAATATCCTGCCACTTGTCGCCCGCGATCTGTGGTTCACCGGCGAGGCCGCGCCCGCCGGGACCCCCGAACGCCGCCGCCAACGCGCGCTGGCGCTCTTGGCCGATTGGAACGGCGAGATGAACGAGCATATGCCCGAGCCGCTGATCTATGCGGCTTGGATGCGCGAATTGCAGCAACGCCTGATCCGCGACGATATCGGCCCGCTGGCCGATGCCTTTCAAAGCTATGAGCCGCTGTTCTTGGAACGCGTCTATCGCGATATCGACGGGGCCGCGCGCTGGTGCGATGTGAGCCATTCGACCGCAGCGGAAAGCTGCACCGACATCGCGCGCTTGGCGCTCGACGATGCGCTGCAATGGCTGGAAGATCGCTATGGCAGCGAGTTGGAAAGCTGGCGCTGGGGCGCGGCGCATGAGGCGCGCCATGACCATTCGGTTCTGGGCCAAACGCGGCTGTTTTCATGGATCGTCAATATCCGCCAGCCCACCAGCGGGGGGGATTTCACGCTCAACCGCGCGGCAACACCCGGCACGCTGCCCGATCCCTTCCTCAATATCCACGCAGCCGGCTATCGTGGCGTCTATGATTTCGCCGATCCCGACAGTTCGGTCTTCGTCATCGCCACAGGACAGTCGGGCAATCCCCTGTCGCGTCATTATGATGATCTGGGCGAATTGTGGCGGCGCGGCGAGTATATTCCCATGACGCTTGACCCCGAACTCGCGCGGGCGGGCAATATCGGGATTACCCGGCTCGAACCTCGCTAGGCGGCACGCATAGGCTTTTGCATCGCCGCACCCTGCGCTATGAGGCTATCGAACCCGCACGCCAAAGGCCCATGCCATGCCCCTTATCTATGATAGCCCCGCCGCTTGGGCGGACGCGCCTCAAAAGCGGCTCGCCGTCTTCGGCATGTCGGGGCTTGGCAAGACGCGGCTGGCATCAATCCTGCGTGCGCAAGGCAGTTGGTATCACTACTCGATCGATTACCGCATCGGCACCGCCTATATGGGCGAACACATCGCCGACAACCTCAAGCGGCAGGCGATGCAAGTGCCGTTTTTGGCGGAATTGCTGCGCTCGGACAGTATCTATATCGGCTCCAATATCAGCTTCGGCAATCTGGCCCCGCTCTCGACCTTCCTCGGCAAACCGGGTGATCCGGCTTTGGGCGGCTTGGATTTCGCCGAATACATGCGCCGCCAAGCCCTTCATCGCCGGGCCGAGATCAACGCGTTGCTCGATACGCCCAGCTTCGTGGCGCGCGCGCGTGATCTTTATGAATACCCCCATTTCATCGCCGACACGGGCGGCTCGATCTGCGAGGTGGTCGATCCCGAAGATCCCGCGGACGAGGTGCTGAGCGCGCTTTGCGCCCATTGCCTGATGATCTGGATCGAAGGCCCCGAAAGCCATACGCAAGAGCTGATCCGCCGCTTCGACCGCGACCCCAAGCCCATGTATTACAAGCCCGAATTCCTGCTTCCGCTGTGGCAGGGCTGGCTTGACGAACAAGGCATCACGGCGGAACGGGCCGACCCCAACGCCTTTATCCGCTATGCCTATGCCCGTGCCATGGCGCATCGCGCGCCGCTTTACGCCGCGATGGCGCGCAACTGGGGTGTCACCGTCACCGCCGCCGAGGTCGAGGCGGTGCGCGACGCCCAGGACGCTATCGCCATGGTCGCCACGGCCCTTGGCAGGGCGCGCGCGCGCAACTAGGTCAGCTTTCCCAGTCAAGGACGTCCCCCCCAATGCCCATCAAGCTACCCTCGACCCTGCCCGCCTATGCCGTGCTCAAGCGCGAGGGTGTGATGGTGATGGGTGCCGATGCGGCCGACAAGCAAGATATCCGCCCCCTGCGGGTGGGTTTGCTGAACCTGATGCCCAAGAAGATCCAGACCGAGACGCAATTCGCCCGGCTGATCGGGGCAACCCCCTTGCAGGTGGAATTGTCGCTCATCCGCATGACCGACCACGAGACCCGCAACACCGCCGCCGAGCATATGGAGGCGTTCTATCGCCCCTTCGCCGAGGTGGCCGCCACGGGCGAGAAATTCGACGGGCTGATCATCACCGGCGCACCGATCGAGCATCTGGATTTCAGCGATGTGACCTATTGGAACGAGTTGCAACAGGTCTTTGGCTGGACGCAAAGCCATGTTCATTCCACCTTCGGCGTGTGCTGGGGCGGGATGGCGATGATCAACCATTTCCACGGGGTCGAGAAACATATGCTCGACCACAAGGCCTTTGGCTGTTTCCGCCATCAGGTGTTGGAACCTGCCTCGCCTTACTTACGCGGGTTCTCGGATGATTTCATCATCCCCGTCAGCCGTTGGACCGAAATGCGCCAGCCCGAGATCGACGCCGTGTCGGGGCTGACCACGCTTTTGGGCTCACCCGAGGTCGGCCCCTGTCTGGTCGAAGATCGCGCACATCGCGCGCTCTATATCTTCAACCATTTCGAATATGACAGCGATACGCTGAAGCAGGAATTCGACCGCGACACCCAGAACCGCACGCCGATCAATGTGCCGATGAATTACTACCCCGAGAACGACCCTGCCCGCGCGCCGCAGAACCGCTGGCGCAGCCATGCGCACCTGCTCTACAGCAATTGGATCTCGGAGATGTATCTGACCACGCCTTTCGACATGGCCGAAATCGGACAACGCACCACCGATTGGCGGGAATGAACACCGGCACAGTCATCGTCTTGCTCTGCGCGGCGACGCTGTTGGGGCTGTGGGTGGTGACCTTATGGCGCGCGGCCCGCAACGAGGTGCGCGCGCGCGAAACCCACCCACCCTTGGGCCGCTTCGTGATGGTCGGCGGCAAGCAGCTTCACCTGCTGCAAAAGGGGCAAGGCCCCGATCTGGTGCTGATCCATGGCGCAAGCGGCAATATGCGTGACTTCACCCATGACCTGATGGACCGGCTGGCGCCAAGCTACCGTGTCACCGTGTTGGACCGGCCCGGTCTGGGCTATTCCCAGCGGCTCGATCGCGATGGGGCCACGATCTTCGAACAGGCCGATCATCTTGCCGCGGCGATGGCCGATCTGGGCGTGCAGCGTCCCTTGGTGCTGGGCCATTCCTATGGCGGGGCGGTGGCGCTGGCTTGGGCGGCGCGCCAACCGGGGCTGGTGGCGGGACTGGTCTTGCTTGCGGCGGCCTCGAACCCGTGGAACACGCCTTTGTCGCGCTATTACAAGATCTTGTCGCACCCGCTTGGGCAAAGGTTGGCGGCACCGATCCTGACGGCATGGGTGCCGCAGCGCGTGGTGACGGACACGATCGCACAGATCTTTGCCCCTCAACCGATCCCGCCGGGCTACGCCGATTATATCGGGGCGGGGCTGACGCTCCAACGTGACGCCTTGCGCGAAAACGCGTTGCAGCGCGCCGGTATCTTGGCCGAGATCGACCAACTCGTGCCGTGCTATGCGGGCCTCGATCTGCCGGTCGAGATCTTGCATGGTGATCGCGACACGACGGTGGGGCTCGCGATCCATTCCATTCCCCTGTCCCGACAGCTGACAGGTGCGCGGCTTTGCGTCATGGAGGGTGTGGGTCATTCGCCCCATCACGCTGATCCCGATGCGGTGCTTGCCGCCATCGACCGTGCAGCCCGGCGCGCCGCATTGCGCTAGGCCCGCCTTACCCCTAATGTCAAAGGCTGTAACATCCCCTGGGGACATGGTGAGCGCGTATGTCTAAACCTTTCAACGGCGCCATTTCGGCGTTTTACGAGACCGAAGCCCCTGCCGATATCCGGCAGGCGATCATGGCCGCGAAAAAAGACGAAATCATCAATCCGAGCTTTCCCTATCGCGAACGCATGGACCGCGATGACTACGAGGATCAACTCGCCGCGCTACAGATCGAATTGGTGAAATTCCATGCTTGGGTCCGCGATACCGGAAAGCGCATCGCCGTGATCTTCGAGGGGCGGGATGCCGCGGGCAAGGGCGGCTGCATCGCGCGCGTGCGCCAGAACCTCAACCCGCGGGTGGCCGGTGTCGTGGCGCTGTCCAAACCGACCGAGCGCGAGGCCGCGCAATGGTATTTCCAGCGCTACATCGCCCACCTGCCCGCCCGTGGCGAGATCCGGCTTTTCGATCGTAGCTGGTACAATCGCGGCGTTGTCGAGCATGTCTTCGGCTTTTGCACGCCTGACGAACGCGAAAGGTTTTTCCTGCAATTGCCCGATTTCGAACGGATGATTGTCGATGACGGGGTCGTGCTGACAAAGATCTGGCTCAATGTGGGGCGGGCCGAACAATTGCGGCGCTTTCTCGACCGCGAGGGGGATTTGCTCAAGCAATGGAAACTCAGCGCCATCGATGTGGATGGGCTGAAGCGCTGGGGAGGCTATTCTGCCGCAATCGCCGAGACGTTGCGGCGCGGCCATAGTGCGGATGCGCCTTGGACGGTGATCCGCTCGGATGATAAGCGCAGGGCAAGATTGGCGGTGATCCGTGCGATCCTTGCCGATCTGGATTATGATGGAAAAGATCCCGAGATCGTCGGCCGCCCCGATCCCGCCATCTGCGGCGGACCCGAGATCTGGACCGATAACGTCACCGACGAGGTGGCCTGAGGGCAAATGAGCAAACGCGGATATCATCACGGCAATCTCAGGCAGGCATTGGTCGATGCCGCCCTTCTTCTGATCGAAGAGATGGGGCCGACGGGCTTTACCTTGTCCGAGGCAGCCAAGACCGCTGGCGTCACGCCCGCCGCGGTCTATCGCCATTTCGAGGGGCGCGAACAGCTGATCGCGGAATGCGCGCTGCAGGGCCATGATATCTTCGCCGATCTGATGGAACATGCATTCGCCGATGGTCAACCCTCGGCCCTTGCTGCCTTTGAGGCGACGGGCCGGGCCTATCTGGCCTTTGCACGCAAATATCCCGGCCATTACATGGCGATGTTCGAAAGCGGCACATCGGTCAATGCGACGCCGGAACTGGCGGCGGCGGCGGCGAAATCGCGCGGCGTTCTGGAACGTGCTGCGCTGGCGCTGTCCGAACATATCCCGGTCGAAAAACGCCCGCCGCCTGCGATGTTCTCGGCCCATATCTGGGCGATGAGCCACGGGGTGGTCGAGTTGTTCGCCCGCGGGCGACCGGGCGCCACGGCCCCCTTCTCGCCCGAGGATCTGCTCGAGTCGGGGATCGGCATCTACCTGCGCGGTCTTGGGTTGATCGCGCCAGACGCTTAGCGCCCGCGAAAAAGCCCTCCCAAGATCCCCCTGACAACGGCCTGCCCCGATTTGGTGCCGAGTTGGCGGGCAAAGCTTTTGGCAAAGGCCGCGCCGACACTGTCGGAGCGGGTGCTGCTCGTCGTCCGGCGGCGGCTTTTTGGCGCGTCATCCGCAGAATAACGCCGCGCGGATGTGAATTCGCGCGCCTCCTCGGTCGCGCGGCTTGCCGCCTCTTCGGCGGCCTCAGCGTCGCGGGCTGCGGCAGCGGCGCGCGCCTGCAAGATCTCGAAGGCGCTTTCGCGGTCGATCAGCCGGTCATATTTCCCCGCCAAGGGCGAGGCTGCGATCACGGATGCGCGCTGGCTGTCGCTGATCGCGCCCAAATGCGAGGATGGCGGCCGGATCAAGGTGCGCTCGGCCATGCCCGGCGCGCCCTTGCGTTCCAGCATCGAGGTCACCGCCTCGCCGGTGCCGACCTCGCGGATCGCATCCTCGATATCGAAGCGGGGATTGTCGCGGTAATTCTGCGCGGCTTGGCGCAGATCTTGCCGGTCCTTGCCGGTAAAAGCGCGCAGCGCATGCTGCACACGGTTGCCCAGCTGGCCCAAGATATCCTCGGGCACATCGGCGGGGTTCTGCGTCACGAAATAGACCCCCACCCCCTTGGAGCGGATCAGGCGGGCGACCTGTTCGACCTTGTCGACCAAGGCCTTGGGCGCATCCTCGAACAGCAAATGCGCCTCGTCGAAGAAAAAGACCAGCTTGGGTTTATCAGGATCGCCCACCTCGGGCAGGGTTTCGAACAATTCCGACAACAGCCACAGCAAGAAGGTCGCGTAAAGCCGCGGGCTTTGCATCAGCTGGTCGGCGGCAAGAATATTGATCCGCCCCGCCCCAGTCGGATCGGTCAAGAACAGGTCGTTCAGATCCAGCGCCGGTTCGCCGAACAACCTGTCACCGCCCTGCCCCTCCAGCACCAAGAGGCGGCGTTGGATCGCCCCGATCGAGGCGGGCGCGACATTGCCGTAGCGCAGGCTCAGCGCATCGCGCGCCTCGCCCAGAGAGGTCAGCATCGCTTGCAGATCCTTAAGATCGAGCAGCGCCATTCCCTCTTCATCGGCGACGCGGAAGGCGATGTTCAGCACCCCCTCCTGCGCCTCGGTCAACTCCAGGAGCCGCGCCAGCATCAATGGCCCCATCTCCGAAACCGTGGTGCGGATCGGATGGCCCTTCTCGCCATAAAGATCCCAAAATGTGACCGGAAACGCCCGATAGGCATAATCGGCAAAGCCGATGCGTACTGCGCGTTCTGTAAAGGGGACATGCAGCTTGGCCGTTTCGCTGCCCGATTGCGACAGCCCGGCCAGATCGCCCTTCACATCCGATAAAAAGACCGGCACGCCAGCGGCCGAGAAACTCTCGGCCAAAATCTGCAATGTCACGGTCTTGCCTGTGCCCGTCGCACCCGCGATCAACCCGTGACGATTGGCGTATTTCAGCAAAAGCTGCTGCGGGCCGGCATAATCCGGGCCACCCCCGCCGATAAAGATTCCCTGATCCATGCGCGTTCCTCACTCGTTACTTGGGCTAACAATACAATCTAAACCTTTCTGCGCCAGTCTTTCCCAGCGATCACCGCGGGGTGTATCGCTGACTTCCTCCCTGTTGACTGGCCGCGCCTGCAAGGGCGCGGCATTTTTCGCCTCAAGGGCGCGGTAAGACGCAACATCATTGCCCTGTTGACGGATGGGATTCTGTATCATAGCGTCTGCTTCAGAATGTCGGCCAGTCCGGCAGGGAGAGAAAAAAATCAGCAAAGGGTCCGATCTTCGGGCCCTTTCGCCTTTCTGGCGGGTGCCTGCGCGAAAGCCCGCCTCGCCCGACGCATCACAAGATTTTGCCCCTGACAGTCTGCAAGACGCGTGCTAGCCAATGGCCAAACGGCCAACGGGCCGAAAAAGGAGTTGCTTCGATGTTCCATCATCCCGCCCTGCGCGCCGGACTGGCGATTGTCGCGATTGCATTGGCACCCGGCCTCGCGCAAGCCCAAGCCACGCAAAGCGCCGAGGGTCTGCCCACCGGAGAGGTTCCCGTCGGCACGACCTATGTCGCCGAAACCCATGGTGATTGGGAAATCCGCTGCATCCGCGCAGAAGAAGGACAACCCGAGCCTTGCCAACTCTACCAGCTTTTGCGCGACAGCAACGGCGGGGCCGTGGCCGAGTTCAACATCTTCGACATTCCCGATGAGGGCGCGTTGGTGGCGGGCGCCACGATCGTCACCCCGCTCGAGACATTGCTGACACCGGGCATCCGCTTGCGGGTGGATGAGGGCAATTGGTCGGAATACCCCTTTGCCTTTTGCCAGACCATCGGCTGCTTCGCGCGCCTTGGGCTGACCCAAGATGACATCACCGCCCTGCGCCGCGGCTCAACCGCCACGGTGGCCTTGGTGCCGCTGCCCGCCCCGGATCAGCTGGTGCAGATCGCGGCCTCGCTTGCCGGGTTCACCGCAGGTTTCGCCGCGCTCGAGGCGCGCAATGCCGCCGCGCTCAGCTTGCTCGAACAACTCCGCCAAGACGCGGCCGCCAGCCCCCCGGCCCAGTGATCCCGCATCATGCGCCCATGCTAGGGCGCGCGGCGCAGGGCCAACACTGCGTTGAAGCCGCCAAAGGCAAAGGCGTTGGACAAACACGCCTCGACACGGGCCTCGCGCGCCTCGTTCGGCACGACATCGAGGGCGCATTCGGGATCAGGCTCCTCATAGCCGATGGTGGGCGCGATGATCCCGTCGCGCAGCGCCATGATACAGGCCAAAAGCTCGACCGCGCCGGTGCCGCCGATCAAATGCCCATGCATCGACTTGGTCGATGAGATCATCAACTCATCGGCATGATGGCCGAACGCATCGGCCACAGCGGCGCATTCCACCTTGTCATTGGCGGCCGTCCCGGTGCCGTGGGCATTGATATAGGCCACATCCGAGGGGTTGAGCCGCGCATCCTTGAGTGCGCCCGCGATGGTGCGCGCCGCCCCCTGTTTCGAGGGCATGACGATATCGGCCGCATCCGAGGTCATGGCGAAGCCCACCACCTCAGCCAAGATCGCGGCACCGCGCTTTTTGGCGTGTTCATATTCCTCGAAGACAAAGATCGCCGCCCCCTCGCCCTGCACCATGCCGTTGCGATTGGCGCTGAATGGGCGGCAGGCATCCTTGGACATGACGCGCAGCCCTTCCCAGGCCTTGATACCACCAAACGACAGCATCGCCTCGGAACCGCCGGTCACCATCACATCGACAGCACCCCCGCGGATCAGCTGAAACGCCAGCCCCATCGCATGGTTGGAGGAAGCGCAAGCCGTGGCGACCGAAAAGCTCGGCCCCTTGAGGTTCCATTCCATCGAGACATGTGAAGCGGCGGCATTATTCATCAGCTTGGGCACGACGAAGGGATGGACGCGGTTTTTCCCTTCTTCGTAAACCGTGCGGTAATTTTCATCCCAAGTGTTCACGCCCCCCCCCGCAGTGCCAAGCACCACGCCCGAGCGCACCGCCAACTCGCCCGCGAAGGACAGGCCGCAGCCGTCAAGCGCTTGGCGCGCGGCGATCAGGGTGAATTGCGTGAAACGGTCGTACAGCGCGATCTGCTGGCGGTTGAACAGCGCCTCGGGGTCGTAGCCCTTGATCTGGCCGCCGATCCTGACCGAAAGCCGCTCGACATCGCGCAGCTCCAACTCGCCGATCCCGCAACGCCCCTCGCGCATGGCGGCCAGTGTCTGCGGCACACCTTGGCCAAGCGCGTTGATCGTGCCTTGGCCGGTGATCACGACGCGGCGCATTGCGTCTCAGGCGCCTTT